>JAHBUY010000002.1:600000-900000 GCA_019637795.1 bacterium
AGACCGCCATGTCGACGCCGACCGGATGGCCGATGTAGCGGGCGAAGGTCTCGAGCACGTGGTTCAGGCGGTCGGCGGGGCCCTCGCCGGTCACCAGGCTGGCGGCGGCGATGGCGCCGGCGTTGACCATCGGATTGTGCGGCCGGTGCGTGCCGGGCTCGAGCTCGATCGAGTTGAACGCGTCGCCGCTCGGCTCGACGCTGATCTTGGCCAGCGTCGCCTCGCGCCCGAGGTCGGCGAGCGCCATGCCGTAGACGAACGGCTTCGAGATCGACTGGATGGTGAACGGCTGCTCGATGTCGCCGAACTCGAAGCGCTGGCCGTCCGTGGTCACCAGGCAGAGTCCGAACCAGTCCGGGTCGGCCTTCGTCAGCTCGGGAATGTAGTCGGCCACCGCGCCGTCGCGCAGCGCCTGGTACCTGCCGTGCAGATCGCGCAGGAACGCCCGCAGCGGCGACGCCGCGGCGCGAAACGGCGACAACAGCGCCGCCACGTCATCTTGTCCGGACCGGTCCATCGGGCACACCCCACCGGCGGGACTAATGACCAAGATTCGTGCCGCGGGCCCGTCGGCGCGGGGACGCTACGCGATATTCAGACGGCCGATGCCGTGCCCGTCCTCTGGGCAGCGCGTGCCCGCTCGCTAGGCAGCGAACCGGCGGGTGTTGACGACGGCCTTCTTCGCCTCGGCGATCGCGAAGATGAGCGCGCCCACGCCGGTCATCACGCCCCACCACCACGGGGCGATGGGGGCGGTGTGCAGGAGCTCGTTCATCAGCGGCAGGTAGGTCACCGCCAGTTGGGTGATCAGCATGGCGACGGCTCCGCCCCACACCCAGCGGTTCGAGAAGAGGCCGAGCCGCCACAGCGGCAGGCGGAGGCTGCGACAGGCGAAGAGGTAGCCGACCTCGGCGACGACGATGGTGTTGAGGGCGATGGTGCGGGCCTGCGGATGGTCGAGCCCGAGACGCACGGCCCATTCGAAGAAGCCGAAGGCGAAGGCGCCCATCACCGTCGACACGATGAGCGTGCGCAGCCCGAGGTTGCGGTCGAGGATGGGCGCATCGACCTTGCGCGGGGGGCGTTGCATGAGCCCCGGCTCGCGGGGCTCGAAGACGAGCGCGGTGCCGAGGAGCACCGCGGTCACCATGTTCACCCACAGAAGCTGCACGGGCAGCACCGGCAGGTCCGTTCCCAGCAGGATGGCGGCGAGCAGCACCAGGCCCTCGCCGCCGTTGGTCGGCAGGGTCCAGGCGATGAACTTCACCAGGTTGTCGTAGACGCCGCGGCCCTCCTCGACCGCCGCTTCGATGGTGGCGAAGTTGTCGTCGGTGAGGATCATGGCGGCGGCGGCGCGGGCGACGTCGGTGCCGCCCCTGCCCATGGCGACGCCGATGTCGGCCTGCTTCAGCGCCGGCGCGTCGTTGACGCCGTCTCCGGTCATGGCGACGACGTGGCCGCGGCTCTGCAGGGCCTGCACGAGCGTGAGCTTCTGCTCGGGGGCGACGCGGGCGAAGACGGCGACGCGCTCGGCGAGGGCGGGCAGCTCGCCGACGGGCGTCTGCTCGAGCTCGCCGCCGGTCACCGCCCGCAGGCTGCCGTCGGCGCCGCGCTCGCCCTCCAGACCGAGGGCGTCGGCGATGGCCGCGGCGGTGACGCGGTGATCGCCCGTGATCATCTTCACCTGGATGCCCGCCGCCCGACACGCGGCGACGGCGCGCTGCGCCTCGGGCCGCGGCGGGTCGATCATGCCCACCAGCCCGAGGAACGTGAGGCCGGCGACGTCGTCGTGGACGATCCCGCCGGTCGCCGCCGGCAGCGTCTTCTTCGCCAGCGCGAGGACCCGCAGCCCCTGTTGGGCGAGCGCCTCCACCTGCCGGTGGACCGCGCCGACATCGAGGGCGACCGTGCCGCCGCCGTCGTCGGCGGCGTCGACGCAGCGGGTGAGCAGGGCGTCCGAGGCCCCCTTCGCGTAGAGCACCGTGTGGCCGTCGCGGCGGTGCAGCGTGGCCATGAACATGTGCTGCGACTCGAAGGGCACCACGTCGACGCGCGGCCAGGCCGCGAGCGCGACGTCGTCGAGATCCGCCTTGCGGGCGGCGACGGTGAGCGCGGCCTCGGTGGGGTCGCCCTCGACCTTCAGCGCCCCGGGATGGCCGACCAGGCGGGAGTCGTTGCACAGGGCGCCGGCGCGCAGGCATTCGAGCAGCGCCGCCGACGTCGAGGGATCGATCGCCGGGGCGTCGGCGGCCTCCCCGTCGTGGAAGTGGCCGGCGGTGTCGAAGCCGACGCCGCTGACGCGGATGCGACGCCCACCGACCTGGATGGTCGTCACCGTCATCTGGTTCTCGGTCAGGGTGCCTGTCTTGTCCGAGCAGATCACGGTGGTGCTGCCGAGGGTCTCCACCGCCGGCAGCCGGCGGATCACGGCGCGACGCCGCGCCATCGCCGACACGCCCACCGCGAGCAGGATGGTGACCGCCGCGGGCAGGCCCTCGGGGATGGCGCCGACGGCGAGGGCGACGACGCCGTTGAACGTGTCGCCGAGGTCGCGCCCCCGCAGCGCTTCGATCGCGAACAGCCCGCCGGCGATGCCGAGGATGACCCGCACCAGCAGGCGCGAGAGCTGGGCGATGCGCGCCGTGAGCGGCGTCTGCAGTTGCGCGGTGCGCTCCATGAGGCCGGCGATGCGGCCGGCCTCGGTGTGGTTGCCGACGGCGACGACGACGCCGCGCCCCTGGCCGAAGGTCACCGCCCCGCCCGCGAAGGCGAGGTTCTTCCGGTCTCCCAGCGGCGTCTTCTCCAGCACCAGACCGATGTCCTTCGCGACCGCCACCGACTCGCCGGTGAGCGCCGCTTCCTCGATCTGCAGGTCCTTGACCGCGAACAGACGCAGATCCGCCGGCACCGTGTCGCCCGACTGCAGGGCGACGACGTCGCCGACGACCAGCTCCTCGCTCGGCACCCGGCCCAGCACCCCGTCGCGCAGCACGGTGGCCTCGGTGACGATGGTCTTGCCGAGGGCGGCGATGGCCTGCTCGGCGCGATGCTCCTGCAGGAAGCCGATCACGCCGTTGACCAGCACGACGGCGCCGATCACGGCCGCGTCCACCCAGTCGCCGAGGACGACCGAGAGCGCCGCCGCCGCGATCAGGACCACCACCAGGGGCTGCAGGAATTGCTCGAGCAGCTTCATCCAGGGCGAGGGCCCGCGACTGCCGGTGATGGTGTTGCGACCGTCGCGCTCCAGACGGGCGGCGGCGTCGGTGGCCGAGAGGCCCTGCTCGCCGCTGCCGGTGATCCGGTACACGTCGTCGAGGGTGAGGGCGTGCCAGGCCGGGGTCGTCATACGTTCCGATACTGCCATCACGCCGCGTTGGAAACCCGCGTCTGCCCGTGTGCCGTCCGCCCATGGCGCCACGGGCGCCGCGGTCTCCACCCTTGCCCCCGTCTCTCCGGCCGCCGCGACACCGCTGCGGAGCGCGTCCGGACGGCATCTGGCCGTGCCTGCCCTGCACAGCTTGCCGCCTGCGAGAAGGGGGGGTAAAGGCCGGCGCGGAAGATGATCAGGAGACTCGGGGGCCGCGATGCGGCGCTGGCGCTGCTCCTGTTCCTGGCGATCGTCGCCTACCTCGTCTATCTGCCGCGCACCCTCGGCCGCGCCGACGAGTCGCATTTTCTGTACGAGGCCAAGCGCATTCGCGACGGCGAGGTCATGTACCGCGACTTCTTCCAGTTCGTGACCCCTGGCGCGCCCTACATCATGGCGTTCCTGTTCTGGGTGTTCGGGACGACCCTTCAGACCGCCCGGGTCGCGACCGCCGTGCTGCACGGCCTGCTCGGCGTCCTCATGTTCGCGATCTGTCGGACGCTCGGCGTCCGGCGCGCGCTCGCGATCGTGCCGCCGGTGGCATTCCTGGCCCTCTGCCAACCCGCCTGGCAGTTCGCGAGCTGGCACTGGTTCAGCGCGTTCTTCACCGTGGTGGTACTGTTCACGCTGCTGCGCGCCCCGTGGTCGAGTCGCCCGCGCGCCGCCATCGTGCCCGGAATCGCCGCCGGGTTGCTCACCGCGGTGCAGCAACAGAAGGGCGTGGCGATCACGCTCGGCGTCGGCCTCATCTTCCTGCTCGACCAGGCGATCGATCGGCGCTACCCGCATCCCGCGCCGTGGCGCGATCTCGTCGTCCGCCTCGCCTGGTTCGCCGCCGGCGTCGCGCTCGTGATGGTCCCGTTGCTGATCGCCTTCGTCGCGATGGCGGGCTTCGATCCCCTCTATCAGGCGCTCGTCATCTTTCCGCTCGTCAACTATCGCAAGGCGTTCCACACCCCCTGGGGCAACGTGCTGTGGGTCACCGAGGGGTCGGCCAAGCTGACCTATCCCGTCGTCCTGAAGTACCTCCCCGTCGCGTTGCTGCCCGCGGCGCTCAGGCTGCTCGTCGGCGTCGTGCGCGGCGCCGACCGCGACGCCATCCGCCGTCTCGTGGTGCTCCTCGTGTCCGCCGGCTCGGCGACCCTGTCGATCTGGTACTTCCCGGATTTCATCCACATCGCCTTCATCGCGCCGGTCTTCCTGATCGCCGCCGCCGAGGCGCTCGGCTGGATGATCGGCGCCGCCGAGACCGTCCTGCGGCGCGGCGGGTCGGCAGCGACCCATGCGGCGCGCGGGTGGGTCGAGCTCGCCCTGGCGACGGTCCTGGTGGGCGCGCTGGCGCTCCATCTCGGCAACAACGCCGCGACGCTGCGAGCCGACTTCCCATATCCGCACGACACGGCGTTCGGCCGCATCGATTTCCCGGGCCGCTGGCAGGCCATCATGATCGACCGCACGCGAACCCTGCTCGGCTTCATGCCGTCGAAGACGCTGTTCGCCTACCCGAACATGTCGGAGCCCTACCTGACCACCGGGGCGAAGAACCCGACACCCTACCAGTACTATTTCGCCCCGGTCTCGCCGCGGGAACACACCCAGCGCGTCCTGGAGATCCTGCGGTCCGGCACCGTCCCCTTCGTCATGGTCCAGGGGTTCTTCCTCCATCCGAAAGATCCGGTGGCGCGCGAGATCTTCGCCCATTACGAGGCCGTGGACATCCCGGAGATCGACGCGCTGCGCGAGCACACCAGCCTGACGCTGTATCTCCGGAAGGGCCTCCGCGGCGGGCGCTGACCGCCGACGGCCCCTGAGCGAGCGCGCTTCCCGCTTTCCCGCACCGGGCGTCGAAGCGCGCTCCCGCCGCCTACGCGCGCACCACCTGGCCGGGCAGGGCGCCGGTGGGGACGCCGTGCTCGAGCAGGATCTCGCCGTTGACGATCACCGCGTGGTAGCCCTCGGCGTCGACGACGAAGCGCGGACCGTCGGCGGGAAAGTCGCGCACCAGACGGGCGGCGCCGGCGCGCAGGCGGGTGGGATCGAAGAGCACCAGGTCGGCGGCGGCGCCGGGGCGGATCACGCCGCGGTCGGCGATGCCGTGGATCATGGCCGGGAACATCGTCAGGCGCGCCACCGCCGCCTCGAGCGGGAGCGCCTTCGGCACCCACTCGCTGAGCAGGCGGGTGGTGTAGTCGGCGCCGACGAACGACAGCAGGTGCGCCCCGGCGTCGCTCGAGCCCGCCATGACGATCGGATCGCGCACCAGCGTGGTGATCATGTCGTCGAAGGTCTGGCCGGGCGGCATCTCGACCACGAACTGGGTCTGCAGGTCCTCGCTCAGCGAGAGGTCGAGGAACGCATCGAGCGGATCGGCGCCGCGCGCCTCCGCCAGGTCGCTCACCGAACGGCCGACCCACGCCGCGTGCTCGGGATCGCGCACCGCCTCGACGACGCAGATCTGCCAGATGAAGACGAAGGCGCGGCCGGTGGGATCGGCGAGCTCGGCGCGCATGCGCTGGCGCACCGCCGGATCGCGCAGGGCGCGCGCGCGCTCCGCGGGCGGCAGGGTCAGCGCGGCGCGGAAGCTCGGCATCTCGTCGAACAGGAACGTGGTGTCGAGCGCGAAGTGGGCGCCGAGCTTGTTGGTGGGGAACATCGGGTGCAGGCGCAGCCCGTCGGCGAAGGCGGCGCGCGCGAACTCGAGGCAGCGCTGCCAGCCGTCGGGCGCCGCCGGCAGCGGCACCAGGGTGTTGAGCTCGAGCGGACGGCCCGACGCCCGCGCCATGGCGCGCAGCAGGTGCCGGTCGGACGCGTCGTAGCCCTCGACGAAGCTGCGCGGGATGAACTCGACGGCGCCGCGCCCGAATTCAGCGAGCACCCCGCAGAGGCCGATGAGCTCCTCCGGGGTGGCGAAGTTCGAGGGCACCTCGCGGCCGTCATGGGCGACGTGGATGTCGAGCTGCGAGGACGAGAAGCCGAGCGCGCCCTCGCGCATCGCCTGCCGCACCAGCTCCCGCATCTGCGCGATCTCCTCGGCCCGCGCCGGACGCTGCGAGGCCTCGTCGCCCATGACGTGGCGGCGCACCGCCGAGTGGCCGACGTAGCCGCCGGCGTTGACCCCGAGCCGCCCCTCGAAGCGGCGCCAGAAGTCGCCGAAGCCGCCGCCCCGCCAGCGCAGGCCCGCGGTCAGCGATGCGACCGACATACCCTCGACCCGGCTCAGCATCTGCGCCAGCCACTCGCAGTCGCCGACGCGCGCCGGCGCCAGCGTGAAGCCGCAGTTGCCGGCGAGCACGGTGGTGACGCCGTGCCACGAGGACGGCGAGGCCGTCGGGTCCCAGTCGAGCTGCGCGTCGTAGTGCGTGTGGACGTCGATGAACCCCGGCGTCAGCACCAGGCCGTCGCCGTCGATCACCCGCGTCGCCTCGTCCGCGAGACGACCGATGGCGGCGATGCGGCCGGCGCCCACCCCGACGTCGGCGGTGAACGACGGCATGCCCGTGCCGTCGACCACGCGGGCGCCGCGAATCAGCAGATCGAAGGTCATGCGATGTGTCCCCCGGGTGACGGCGTTCCGCGGCTGGGCCCGCGGCTCACCGCGCGAACCCATGACGCAGCCCCGGCCGAGGTGTCAACGTCGTTCGTGCCGCGGCGCTGGCCGCCCGCATGCATGCGCGGAGGCCTTGACGGCCGGCGCGGGCGTATGCGAACCGCGGGCATGCGCCGTGGCCCCACAGCCGCGCTGCTCGTCACCCTGGCGGTGGTCGCTCCCGGCTGCGCGGCGACGCTCGGTCCCAGCGATCTGCAGCGCCTCAGCCGTCAGGCCGGTGGCGGACTGCAGCCGGTCCGCCGCGCCGACTTCCCCACCGGCAACCCGCGCGAGGGGGTACGCGGCGCGCCGGGCTCGCAACTGCTGGCGGCGGCGGTGGGGGACAATCCGACCGTCGCCGAGGTCGTCGCCGCGCACGGCATCCCCGATGCCATCGCCGTGACGCCGCCGTACGCGACCGAGGTGCGGCTCGCCTACGCCGGCGAGCGGCAGCTCTACAGCATCCGCAGCGAGTCCACCTGGGTCACCCGCTGGGTGGTCAGCGCGCGGCCGCTGACCGACGACGAGCTGACGGTGGTCGATCCGACGCGCCGCACCGCGGCGATGGCCGAGGCGGTGCGCGGGCTGGTCGCGGCGCACGCGCGCGTCCAGACCGTCGGCCGCGCCCTGCTCGCCCACCTGCCGCCGGACGGCGAAGGCGGCACCAGCTACGGCGTGCTGCTGCTGAACGCGACGCCGAGCACGGTGTCGCTCTACGGCGGCGGGCCCGCCGCCGACGAGAAGATCGTCGCCTGGGTCGATCCCGCCGGACCGCAGCGCGAGCGCCTGCAGGTCGGCGACCGCGTGCTGGCGATCAACGGCGTGTCGCCGCAGGCCGCCGAGGCCACGGGGATGAAGCTGGCGGGCACGCCGCGCCTGACCGTCGCCCGCGGCGGCGCGTCACGCGAGGTCGAGCTGCGGCCGGAGCCGACGGCGCGGCGCATCACCTTCGCCGTCATTCCCGATGACGCCGCCAACGCGGCGGCGGTCGAGGGAGCGGTCGGCGTGACCAGCGGGTTCCTCATGCTCTTTCCCGACGACGACGTGCTCGCCGTCGCCATGGGGCACGAGCTGGCCCACATCACGCTCGGACACACGCAGTCGCGGGTGACGCCGGGCGGCGTGCTGAAGGGCATCGTCGGCGTCGGCGTGCTGCTGCCGGTCGACATCGCCCTGCCCGGCACCGGTCAGTTGCTCGGCGGCGTCATGCGCGGCGTCGAGAACCGCTTCAACCGCGAGCAGGAACGCGAGGCCGACCGCCTCGGCCTCCAGTACGCGAAAGCCGCCGGCTACGACCCGCGCGCCGGCCTGATCCTGATCGACACCCTGCAGGCCAAGGCGCCGTCGAGCGCCCTGCAGCAGTTCCTCGACATCCATCCGCCCTATCCCGAGCGCCGTCAGCTCATGGAGGAGGCGCTGCGGTAACGGGCGATCGCCACGCCGCCTCCGACCGCCGCCGGTGCGCGGGAGCCCAGCCCGTCAGCCCGACTGCCGCGCGGCGAAGTACGCGAACGCCTGCTCCATGCCCTCGGCGATGCCGACGCGCGGCGTCCAGCCGAGGGCGCGCAGCTTGGCGTTGGCGAGGCGGAAGCGGTAGCCGAAGGCCTTGACGTCGGCGGTCAGCACCGGCGGACTGCCCGCGAGCGGCAGCACGCTCCACGCCGCCTGGGCCGCGGCGGCGGCGGCGTAGACGACGGCATAGGGCAGGTAGCGCGGCGCGAACGGTCTGCCGAGGATGGCCGCCAGGCGGGCGCACAGCGCCTCGAGCGTCGGTCCGTCGGCGTCGTCGTGCACGAGATATCCCTGGCCGACCGCCGCGGCCTCGCGGCCGACCAGCGCGATGGCGTCGGCGAGGTTGTCGACGTGCGCCCAGGCGAGCCGGGTGTCGCGCTGCCAGAAGATCAGCAGGCCGTCGCGGATCGCCTGCGCGAAGCCCGGGAAGAGCGCCTCGTCGCCGGGGCCGTACACCCAGCCGGGGTAGACGACCGACACCGGCAGCCCGCTCTCGCGGTGGAAGTCCCAGAGCCAGCGCTCGGCGTCGATCTTGGTGTCCGGATAGGGCTCGCCCCAGTAGCCGAACGGTCGCGATTCGTCGATCACCGCGCCGTCGCGCGGGATGCCGAAGACGTCGCTGGTGCTGATGTGCACCAGGCGGCGCACGCCGGCCGCGTGGGCGGCGCGCGCCACCGCCTGCGTGCCGCCGATGTTCACCGCCCGATAGCGCGCCCACGGGTGCCAGCCGTGCACCAGCGCCGCGCCGTGAAACACGCGCTCGACGCCGGCGAAGCACGGCGCGAGCGCGGCGCCGTCGGTGACGTCGGCCTCCACCACCTCGACGTCGAGCGCCCGCAGCTCCGGCAGCCGCCGATCGCCCGGCAGCGCCACCGCCCGCACCCGTTCGCCGTCGGCGCGCAGCCGGCGCACCAACGCGAGCCCGACGAACCCCGCGGCTCCCGTGACGAGGACGGTCATGGGCGCACACTCAGCACAATCGCCGCCGGCGCTCCACCGCGCCCGAGCGTTTCCCGCGTCGTGCCCGGTTGGGTCGCCGCGGTGACCAACAATGATGGGCCTTGATGTGACGAAGACATTTCACCACGGAGGCACGGAGACACGGAGTAGCCTGGACGAGAGGGGGTTCGGGGGCGAGATCCCCAACGCCATCAGCAATGGCCATGGGGATCGCGCCCACCCGCGATTCCGACGCCGCACCCTCCGTGTCTCCGTGCCGCCGTGGTGAAGGTATTTTGTCGCATCGAGGTGGAGGGCGCGCGCCGACCTCGATCGGGCGATGGCGAACGCGCCCGACGTCGCCGATCGCCAGCGCCGCGGCCAGTTGTGGGCGCGCGCTCCAGCCCCTATAGACCGCACAGCCCACCGGTCGCATTGAGGGACGATGACGAGCCCAATCCAGTCGGAAGCCGATCCCGACGCACGCCAGCCCGCCACCGCCGCGGTCAACGGTGCCGCCGATGCGCGCGCCGCCGGCGCGGCGCCGGTGCTGCCGCTGGCGGAGGGCGTCGATTTCGCCGCGCCGGAGGTCCGCCGCGAGGCGCTCGAGGTGCTGGAGAACGGCGGCGTGCTGCTGCTGCCGAAGGCCTTTTCCCTGGACGCCGCCGAGCGCGAGCTCATCGCCGACCTGGGGAACTTCCTCGTCCGCGAGCCGGAGACCGGCAACGGGCGGCCGACGATCATCTTCCAGCCCACCCGGCGGCGCATGGCCCGCTTCAACTTCGCCTTCGCCGGCAAACGGCTGGTGCGGGCCGAGATCAAGCCCGCGGCGCGGGACGCGATCGAACGCATGATGGCGCGCTACAGCGACTGGGCCGGCTCGCTGCTCGCCGCCCTGGCGCCGGCGTACAGCGCGGCGCTGGACGTCGATCGCGTCACCTATCGCCCCAACCAGCGCCAGGCGGTGCAACCGCTGCACGTCGACTCCGCCTACGGCTACCCGACCCAGGGACGCGCCATGTTGCGCATCTTCTGCAACATCGATCCGTTGCAGCGCCCCCGCGTCTGGCACGTCGGCGAACCGTTCGAGGCCTTCGCCCGCCGCTTCCTCCCCGCGGCGCAGCCGCGCCGGTCCGGCTGGACGGCGGGACTGTTCGCCCGCCTCGGGATCGTCGGCGGGGCCCGGACGCCGTACGACCTGCTGCTCGCCGAGCTCCGCCGCCTGGGCAAGCGCAGCGACGAGTACCAGCGCACCGCGCCGCGGCGCGTCGTCGAGTTCCAACCCGGCGCCTGCTGGATCGCCCTCACCGACCTGGTGCTGCACGGCGCCATCTCCGGCCAGCACAGCCTCGACCAGACGTTCTTCGTGCCGCCGACCGCGATGCGCGACCCGTCGCGCTCGTCGCTGCGCATCCTCGAACGGCTGAGCGGGCGCCCGCTGGTGTGAGCCGGGCGCGGACGCGCACACTCGCAGCGGCCATGCCGACTCCAGGACAGGACGGCGCGGGCGCGCCGGTCACCATCGTGCTGCTGGCGGGTCGGGTGAAGGTTCCCGACCGTATCGGGCATCACGATTACCTGGCCGGCTGCCGTCTGCTCGCCGGCCTGCTGGAACAGACGAACGGGGTGCGCGCGGTGGTCGTCGCCGAGGGGTGGCCGGCGGACGAATCCCTGCTCCAGGCCGCGCGCTGCGTCGTCGTCTACGCCGGCGGCGCCCACAAGTCGCCGCTGCTCGCCACGCCAGAGCGCAGCGCGACGATCGAGCGCCTGGCGCAGGCCGGCGTCGGCCTGGTGATGATCCACCAGGCCGTGTCGTATCCAGCCGATCGCGCGGCGCAGGCGGCGGCGTGGATCGGCGGGGCGCACGTGGCTGGCCACGGCGCCCGCGGCCACTGGCCGGCCTCGCACCGCGAGTTTCCGGCGCATCCGGTCACCCGCGGCGTCGCCGCCTGGGACAGCCACGACGGCTGGCTGCGCGAGATCCGCTTCGTCGACGGCCTGCGCGGGGTCACCCCGCTGGTGTGGTCCAGTCGCCAACGCCGCGACGGCCGCGAGGGTGGGACGGACGACGTCGTCGCCTGGGCGTATGAACGGCCGCACGGCGGGCGCGCGTTCTGCTACACCGGCCTCGACGGCCACGCGGCGTGGTCGGCCGCCGGCGTTCGCCAGTTGCTGGTCAACGGCACGCTGTGGGCCGCGGGGTTGCCCATTCCGAATGGCGGCGCGCCGTGTGCGATCGCGGCGAGCGCCCTGTCCGCCTACCTGACCCCACGCGGCTCGCGCCGCGCGTGGATCGGCAAACTGATGCGCCGCGGGCTGCGCCGCCTGACCGCGGGGCGCGCCGACCGGCGGGCCCCGTGAGCGGCGCCGGCGCGCACGGTCGCCAGCCCGGGGGAGGATCGACAATGACCACGGAGATGAAGGACCGGACCGCGGTGGTCCTCACTGGCGCCGCCGGCGGGATCGGGATGGCGACCAGCCGCCTCCTCGTCGAGCGCGGCTTCCGCGTCGTCGGCACGCTGCTGGACAGCGAGGATGCGGCGCCGCTCGAGGCGCTCGGCGCCCAGGCGGTGCGGCTCGACGTCACCCAGCCGGCGAGCCTGCGCGAGGCGATCGCGCGCATCGAGGCGCTGCTCGGCGACACCCCGCTCGCGGGCCTGATCAACAACGCCGGCATCGCCGACGGCGGCCCGATCGAGCTGCTCGATCTCGACGCGATGCGCCACGTGTTCGAGGTGAACGTCTTCGGGCTGGTCGCGGTCACGCAGGCCTTCCTGCCCCGCCTGCGGCGGTCGCGCGGCCGGATCATCAACATCAGCTCGGTGTCGGGGCGGGTCGCCGCCCCGTTCCTGGCCTCCTACAGCGCCTCGAAGTTCGCCGTCGAGGCGATCTCCGACTGCCTGCGTCGCGAGCTGCAGCCCTCGGGCATCGAGGTCGTCATCATCGAGCCGGCCGTCATTCGCACGCCGATCTGGGACAAGGCCCTGGCGCACGACCTCGAACGCTATCGCGGCACGCCCTACGAGCCCGTGATCGAGAAGGCGTTGCGCCGCATCCGCAAGGGCCGCGACCGCGGCATGGAGCCGATCGAGGTGGCGCGGGTGATCGCCGACGCGCTGACCGTGATCCCGCCGCCGACGCGCATCCCGGTGCTGCGCAACCGGCGCAGCTTCGTGCTGGCGCAGTGGATGCCGGATTGGTTCATCGATCGACGCATCGCGCGCAAGGTGTGGGACGCGACGCGCTGAGGCGCCGGGCTCAGCCTGCCTTGGGGCGCGGTCCGCGGCCGCTGAGGATGCGGTCGTAGAGCGCCGCCGGCAGCAGGCGGGCGATGCCGACCAGCATCGCCAGCGACGCGGGAAAGGCGTAGTACGGCTTGCGCGCGACGATGGCGCGGTGCATCAGGCGGGTCGCCGGCTCGAGCTCCAGGCGCAACGGCTTGTTGCGCTTGCGCCGCGTCGCGCCCGGCTTGATGCGCACGAAGCCCGGCAGGAGCACGGTCACGTCGACCCCCTGCGGGCGGAGATCGATGCGCAGGCTCTCCATCATGTTGGTCAGCCCCGCCTTCGCCGCCGAGTAGGCGGCCGAGTTGGGCAGGCCGCGCGAGGCCGCCAGGCTGCTGACGGCGACCAGGTGTCCGGCGCGTCGCGCGAGCATCCCGGGGAGCACGGCGTCGATGCAGTTGGCAACGCCGAGCAGATTGAGGTCGACCACCGCCGCGACGTGCTCGGCGCTGAACGGCTGCGAGCCGAGCGCCCCGCCGGCGTTGGCCACCAGGCGTTCCGTCGGACCGAAGCGCGTCTCGGCCTCGCGCACCGCCGCCCGCACCGTCGCCCGGTCGGTGACGTCGCAGGCGATCGCCATGGCCTGCCCGCCCGCCCGCTCGATCTCCTCGACCAGCGAATCCAGCAGCGGCCGTCGGCGGGCGATGAGCGCGACCGGGTCGCCCGCCGCCGCCAGCCGCCGCGCCAGGCTGCGCCCGATGCCCGACGAGGCGCCAGTGATGATCGTCAGCCCCATTTCATCGTCTCGTCGGCGGGCCGGCTCGATGCCGGCTCGGACGCCGGCGCCGCGTCGAGGTCCAGACCCGGCACGGGGGAACGCCGCCAGCGCCGGTGCCACCAGATCCCGTCGGCCGGATTCCGGCGGAGGTGGCTTTCGAGCAACTGGCTGAGCTGGCGGGTCAGCGCGATGACGTCGCGCCGCCGATCGCCGCTGTCGACCGGCTGGATCGGCGCCAGGATCGTGAAATGATGCCCCCCCTCGGGGCGGCGGCGCGCGAACGCCGGCACGACCGGCACGCCGCGCCGGAGGGCGAGCACGGCCGGCGCGACCGGCGTGCGCGCCAGGCGACCGAAGTACGGCACCGACACCGACGGCACCGGGATGTCGAGATCGATCATCAGCACGAGATGGCCGCGCCGCTTCAGGACGCGGAGGATCTCCCGCCACGATTCCTGGCTGCGGCGCAGGACGACCTGCAGGCCGTACTCGGCGCGGATGTCCACCAGCAATTGATCGAGGGGCGGATGGTCGGTGGGTCCGCCGATCGCGGTGATGGGAAATCCGCGCTGCGCCGCGTATGCGGCGAGCAGATCGAAGTTGCCGACGTGACCGGTGACGACGATGGCACCGCGGCCCATCGCGTCCACCGTTTCCAGATGGTGCCAGCCGTCGACCGACACGCAGTCGTCGAGGTGGGGGCGGAGCTCGTCGAACTTGGCCATCTCGACGAGGTAGCGCGCCAGGTTGCGATAGGACTGGCGCGCGATCCGTTCGCGATCGGCCGGCGGGCAGACGTCGCCCAGGGCGATGGCGAGATGGTCGAGCGCGAGGCGGCGGACGCTCGGGAGGGCCGCATAGGCGAGATCGGCGGCGCGGTCGGCGAAGGCCAAGGCGCCCGGTAGGCTCGCGGCGCGCACCCGCCGGATCGCGCGCACGGCAGCGCGATGGAGGAGGGCGAACCGCCACCCGCGGACGCGCCGGCGCAGCCCGGTCCGCCGGTAGAGCCGCCCCAACGGCGTCAACGCCTTCGGCATCGGCGCGACGACCACTGGCGCGGCGTCCGCCACCGGATGCTCGCCGGAAATGATCGATGTCATGTCCGACATCCCCTGCCGAACAGGTGTGTGGACAACGAGTCTTTGCAGGGAACGGGCACCGCTGCCTCTCCACCTTCCTTCGCGCAGCCAGCGTCACTACCACGATTCCCGTGCCGAGGACGACCCGCCCGTGCCGCGGCCGGCGCCACGCCCGCGGCGGCGCGCTTCCGCGCCGCCCCGCGCCGTCGCGTCGATCGCCGCTCGGCGACGTTGAAAGCGCGCCGCCGCTTTCGTACTGTGCCCCGACATCGACCCCTAGCGGTGCCCACCGTTCGCCTTCAGCGGCGTTCAGCGGATCGC
The DNA here is from genome assembly GCA_019637795.1 of bacterium. NCBI lineage: Bacteria > bacterium. The sequence continues at coordinate 614,810 of JAHBUY010000002.1, forward strand.
GCGGCAGGATTCGCGCCGACCGCCGATCGACGAGGACCCACGACGCATGACATTCAAGTCCGGATCGACGGATGAGACGATCAACCCGCCGGCCCTCGAGCCGACGGCCTCCGGCGCCGCGGCGCCCGCGGCATCGGACATTCTTCCGCCGGACCTGCTGCCGCTGCTGCTGAGCGGCAAGGCGCGAGATCCAGCGCCGATGATCGCCCAACTGCGCGAGCACCACCCGATCTGCTGGATTCCCGGCGTCGATGCCTGGCTGGCGACCCGTCACGAGGACGTCCGCCTGCTGTTCGCACACCCGAGCGTCACCGCCGATCCGCGCGCCTACGAGCGCTTCACGCCTCCAACCGTGGCGGGCGCCGACCGCTGGCTCGGCGAGATGCCCTTCCGCGCCACGCCATCCGACCCGCTCTCGCGCGGGCGGCGTCTGGTGACGGGCGCGCTGACGCCCCGGGCGATCGCGCGGACCGAGGCGTGCATTCGTGAGATCGTCGAGCAGTTCGCGGCGCCGCTGCGCGGGCGGCGGGGCGTGGTCGACGTCATGCGCGAGTTCGCGTTGCCGGTATCGGGGGCGGTGATCGGCCGGATCCTGGGCGTGCCGCCGAAGGGGGAGGACGAGATCCGCTTTCAGATGCTCGCTCGGCGGGTGGCGAAGGGGATCCGGCCGTTCCGCTCGGAGCAGCAGCGACAGGATACGGAATCGGCGACCGTGGAGATCGCCGAGTACGTGCTGGGTCTGGTCGAGGAGCGCCGCCGGGCGCCGCAGGAGGATCTGATCTCCGAGCTGGTGCGGGCGTCGGCAACGACCGGGGCGAGCGATGACGACATCGTGCGGACGGTCGGCGCATTGGTCGCTCCCGGCACCGGGACGCCGGGCGTCGCCTGCGCCCGCGCCCTGCGGGCGCTGCTGCTCCATCCCGCCCAGCTCTCCCTGCTGCGCCGCGAGCCGTCGCTGCTGGACAACGCCATCGGTGAGCTGTTGCGGTACGACAGCGGCCTGACGCTGTTCCCCCGCTACGTGCTGGAGGATCTCGAGCTGCGCGGGCGGACGCTGCGGACGGGTCAGCTCGTGGGCCTCAGCCTGGTGGGCGCCAATCGCGACCCGCGCGTCTTCGCCGATCCCGACGTGTTGGACCTGCGCCGCGACACCAGCGAGGCGTTGAGCTTCGGCCACGGCCCGCACTACTGTCCGGGCGTCAACGTGGCACGCGCCGAGCTCCACCTGATGCTCGCCGCCGCGCTCGAGTTCCTGCCCGAGAACGCCCGCCTCCTCGAAGACGAGGTGCGCTGGAGCTCGGGAGGGTTCATGAGTCAGATCAAGAGCCTGCCCGTCGACTTCACGTCGTAGGAGCCGCCGTGCCGCCGCCGCCACACCTGGCCACGCTTGCTTGCAACCGGCAGCCGCTTTCACTAGCAGGGCAGCGGTTCCGACGACCGATCGCCGACGCCGGCGGTGGCCACGCGGCGTGGGAGCGAGGGGACACTCCGTCATGAGCGCGACCGAGGTGTTGGAAGGCATCCGCGATCGGCGGCGCCAGTTGGTGCGCCGCTACGGCAAACGCGCGTTCAAACGGCTCAACCGATACCTGGCGCGGCAGTCGCAGGTCGGCGATCGGCCGGTGTTCGAGCGCGAGCTGTTCCCCTGGGCGCGCGCCTTCGAGGCCGAGTGGCGGACCATCCGCGGCGAGCTCGACGGGATCCTCCGCTACCGCGATGCGCTGCCCCGCCTGTACGAGGTGTCACCGGAGAACACCCGCATCTCCGCCGACGACAACTGGAAGAGCTTCGTCCTGTACGGCTTCGGCTATCGCTCCGAGCGCAACTGCGCGATGTGTCCGGAGACCGCTCGGCTGCTGGCGACCGTGCCCCGGCTCGAGACCGCGTTCTTCTCGATCCTGGCGCCCGGCGCCTACATCCCGCCACACAAGGGGCTGGCGAAAGGGCTGCTGCGCTGTCACCTCGGCCTGATCATTCCCGACGACCGTGAGGGGTGCCGGATCACGCTCGACGGCGTCTCCCGCAGTTGGGAGGAAGGACGGGTGCTGCTGTTCGACGACACCTACCGGCACGAAGTCCGCAACGACACCGAGCAGGACCGCGTCGTCCTCCTGTTCGATTTCGAGCGCCCGATGCGGCTGCCCGGACGTCTCGTCAGCCGCGCCCTGCTCGGCCTCATGCGGCGCAGCGCGTACGTGCAGGACTCCAAGCGCCAGTACCTGGAGTGGGAAGAGCGCTTCAAGGAGCGGTTCTTCCCGGATGACGACGCCGACGACTGACCGCCGGCGTCCGGGTTAGGCGGGGGAGCCGGCCCCCCGGCTCGTCGCGATCCGATGCGCTCCGCCCTGGTCTTCGCCCGCGCCTATCCGCTGCGCACGGCCGCGACCCTCGCCTGCCTGCTGCTCGCGGGGGTCGCCGAGGGCTTCAGTGTCGCCAGCGCCGTCCCCGCCCTCGCGCTGGCGGCCAACTCGGCCGCGGGACCGGGGGCGGCCGACGTCGGCGGCGTCGGCGGATACGTCACCGCGCTCGCGCGCGGGCTCGGGATGGAGCCGACGATCGGGGTGCTGCTGGCGCTCATCGCCGGCGGCATCGTGCTGCGCGCTCTGCTGGTGCTGCTGGCCAACAGGCAGGTCGGCTACGCGGTCGCCCACATGGCGACCGACCTCCGCCTCGGGCTCATTCGCGCGCTGATGCGCAGCCGCTGGCCGTATTTCATCCATCAGCCGCTCGGGGCGATCGTCAACGCGGTGGCCAGCGAGGCCCGTCGCGCGGCGGATGCGTATCTGCACGCGGCCACCCTGCTCGCCCTGCTCATCCAGGGCGCCGCGTACGTCGTGGTCGGCTGCCTGGTGTCGTGGCGGGCGACGCTCGTCACGCTGCTCGCGGCGGCTGTGATGGTCGCCGTGCTGCACCGCCTGGTGCGTCGGTCCCGGCGCGCCGGCGCGCAACAGACCACGGCGGCCCGGTCGCTGCTCCGGCAGCTCACCGACACCCTGCAATCGATCAAGCCGCTCCGGGCGATGGGGCAGGAGGCGCTCGTCGCGCCCATGCTGGAGGCGACGACCAATCGGCTCGAGCGCGCCATCCGGCGCGAGGTCGTCAGCAGGGAGGCGCTGCAGGCGCTGCAGGATCCCTTGATGACCGCCTTCCTGGCCATCGGCCTGTACGCCGCGCAGGGCGCCCTCGCCCTGCCGCTGGCCACGGTCATCCTGCTCGTCCTGATCTGTGGACGGGTCATCGCCTTGCTCGGCCAGGCGCAGAAGGAGGCCCAGCATCTGGCTGCCGGCGAATCGGCGTTCTGGTCGCTGCGCGCGGCGATCGCGGACGCCGAGAGGGCGCGGGAACAGGTGAGCGACGGGGACCTGCCACAGCTCCGGCGCGCCATCGAGGTGCGCCAGGTGCGCTTCGCCTACGACGACGGGCCGGTGCTCGACGGCGTGTCGCTGGTCATCCCGGCGGGCGAGATGGTCGCCGTGGTCGGCCCCTCCGGCGCCGGCAAGACGACCATCGCCGATCTGGTCATCGGCCTGTTGGAGCCGCAGGCCGGCGCGGTCATGGTCGACGACGTACCGCTCGACACCTGCGATGCCGCGCGGTGGCGCGCCATGATCGGGTACGTGCCCCAGGACACCTTCCTGCTGCACGACAGCGTGGCCGTGAACGTGACGCTGGGCGACCAGGACCTGTCGCCCGCCGACGTCGAGGCGGCGCTGCGGGAGGCGGGCGCCTGGGACTTCGTGACGGGGCTTGCCGCGGGCGTGGACACCATCGTCGGCGAACGCGGCTTGCGCCTGTCGGGTGGCCAGCGGCAACGGATCTCGCTGGCGCGCGCCCTGGTGCGCCGCCCGCAACTGCTCATCCTCGATGAGGCCACGGCGGCCCTCGATCCGACGACCGAGGCCGACGTCTGCCAGACCTTGCAGCGCCTGCGCGGGCGCATGACCATCCTCGCCGTCTGCCACCACGGGCCGCTGATCGAGATGGCGGACCGCGTCTACCAGATCGACGCCGGCCGCGTCACCGTGGTGCGCTAGCCGCCCCGGGGGTGGGCTCAGCGCCGCGGCGGGAACGCCGGTCCCGCGGCCGCGCGCCGTTGCAGGAACGCCTCGGCGGCCGCGAGCTGTGTGATCGTGTCGACGTCGAACCCGGCCTCCGGCGCGGAGACCACGACCGGCCGCACCCGCACCCCCATGCGGTCGGACGCGAGATCCATCACCGCCGCCACCGTCAGGCGGCGCAGCACGAAGCGCAGCACCGATCCGACTCCCAGCGCCCCGACCATCCGCCAGGGGCGCTTGCGGTGGCGTTCCACGGCCATCCACGCGGCCGGCGCCCGACGCGCCTCCGGAGTGAGGAAGGCGAACAGGTTGCACCCACAGAAGGCGCCGTCGCGAAACGGCACCGTGGTGCGGCGCACCGTCGGAAAGGCGCTGCGCACGAGCGCCGCCGGCACCAGGCCGACGGTCACGTCGGCACCGCTGTCCGCCGAGCGGGCGCAGAACTCGTCGACCAGCGCGGGAGTCAGCAGGGGGTGGTCCGCCGTCGCGACGAGCAGCGGCGTGCAATCGCCGAGCGCCTCCATCGACGCGAGGACGCTGGCGCTCGGCGTGGCGCCGCCGCCCATCAGCGCCAGCTCGCCGCCGGCGAGGGTGGCCTGCAGGGTGGGCTCGCCGGCCAGTGCGTCCGCGGGCATCCCGCACACGACGAGGCGCCCGACCGCGCGAGCGGCGCGCAGGGTCGCGAGCACCCGCGCCAGCATCGGCACGCCGGCCACCGGCGCCAAGGCCTTGTGCGACACGCCGGCGGCGCGTGCCAGGGGATCGCCGCCGGGGCGGCTACCCGCCAGCACCAGGGCGGTGAAGGGCCGCGCCGGGGCCGCGGCGGGAGGTTCCGCGTCGGGCACGCGAACCAAATCGTTCACTGGAGCGATTTCTCGTAGAGCCGATACGTCTTGTAGGGCCGGGCGCCCAGCCGCTCCTTGATGCGGCGCATCGGGTGGTTGTCCTCGAGCGTCCACGACAGCTCGAGCCGGTCGATGTGCCGGTCGAGCACCGGTTGGCGGACGGCGTTGATCAGGCCGAACGCGAGCGCGGTGGCGAGGGCGCTGCGGTGGTATTCGCGGCGGACCCCCATCAACGCCACCCGGGCGCTGCGCGGCGGATGGTACCTGAGCCGCCAGAGGAGCCGCGCCCAGCCGAAGGGGAAGAGTCGTCCGTCGAGGTCGCGCGTGCAGTCGCCCAGGTTGGGCACGATGACGATCATCGCCGCCGGCCGACCATCGACCTCGGCGATCTGCACGAACTCGGGCGGGACGAACAACTTCAGGCTCTTGCCGAGGTCGTCGAACTCCGACTTGGTGAACGGAACGAAGTTCCAGTTCTGCGCCCAGGCGTCGTTGAAGATCTCGCTGAGGAGCGCGAGGTCCTCCTTCAGCTTGGCCATGCGCAGGGGACGAATCGCGATCCGTCCCGAGCTGTCGGCGCGGCGCGCCGCCTCCAGCATCACCGCGGGCGGAGCGAGCGTCGGGTCGAGCAGATAGGCGATCACGTCCTTGGTCTTGCGGTAACCCAGGTCGCTCACCCGCTGGTCGTAGTACGGGTGGCCGTGGCTCATCAGGAACATCGGCGGCGTGTCGAAGCCGTCGACGAGCAGGCCGATGTCGCCGTTGATCGAGAGGTTGAACGGCCCGACGACCCGCTCCATGCCCTGCTCGCACAGCCAGGACTCGGCGGTGGCGAGGAGCAGGGCGAAGACCTCGGGATCGTCCACCGCCTCCAGCAGGCCGAAGTGACCAGTCGCGTCCTGATAAAGGTCGATGTGCAGATCGTCGACCTGCGCCGTGATGCGGCCCACTGCCTGCCCGCCCCGGTAGGCGACCCAGTACTGGGCCCGGGCGTGCTCGAAGAACGGGTTCTTCTTGCTGAGCAGGTGGCGCTGCTCGACCAGCAGCGGCGGGATCCAATTGGGCTCGTTGGCGTAGACATGCCAGGGCACCCGGATGAAATCCCGCAGCGCGCGCGCCGTGCGCACCGGCACGATGCGTAGGGGGTGGCTGGCGGATGGCGTGACGCTCGCCGGGCGCGCCGCGGATGAGTCGGGAACGGGCTCAGCGGAGCTCGGCTGCATCATCTCGATCCTTCCCGCATCAAAAGTGCGGGGACCGTAGAGTAGCCCGACGGGACATTCAAGCACGGCCCGGATCGCCCATCGGGGCCACCTGTCCCTCGGACCGTCATCCTGCTACGACCGGCCGCGATGAGGCTGTTGGCAGCCCTCGCCCGCGCCCAGCCACGGCGCACCGCCGCGATGCTGGGATGCCTGCTGCTGGCCGGGCTCGCCGAGGGCGCCAGCGTGTCGGCCCTGCTGCCCTTGCTCGCCTTGACCGCGGGCGGCGGCGCGCTGGACGCCCAGGCGGGAGGATCGTCGCGGGTGGCCGCCGCGTTGGTACGCGTGCTGCAGAGCGTCGGCCTGCCGCCGACGGCCGGGGTGCTGCTGGTGCTGATCCTCGCCGGCTCGGCGGTGAAGGCCGGCCTGGTGCTGCTCGCCAACCGCGAGATCGGCTTCGCCGTTGCCGGCGTCGCCACCGCGCTGCGGCTGCGGCTGATCCGCGCCCTGCTCGCCACCCGCTGGCAGTTCTACGTCCATGCGCCGTTGGGGACCTTCGCCAGCGCCGCCGCCAGCGAGGCGACGCGCGCGGCGGACAGCTACCTGCGCGCCGCGACGATGGTCATGTACCTGATCCAGGTCGCCGTCTATGCCGTGATCGCGCTGCTGGTGTCGTGGGCGGCGACGCTCGCCACGTTGCTCGGCGGCGCCGGCATGGCGGCGGTCCTCCACCAGTTGATCCGCCGCGCGCGCCGCGCCGGCGTGCGCCAGACCTCCCTCGGCCGATCGCTGCTCAACCGGCTGACCGATACCCTGCGGGCGGTCAAGCCCCTCAAGGCCATGGGCCGTGAAACGCTGCTCGGGCCGCTGCTCGAACGCGAAACCCGGCGGCTCAGTCGGGCGCTCCAGCTCGAGGTGCGGAGCCGGGCCGCGATGCGCGCGCTGCAGGAGCCGCTGCTGATGGTCCTGATCGGTGCCGGCATCTATGCGGCCTTCGTCGTTCTCGCGCTCCCGCTCGCCAACGTCATCCTGCTGATACTGCTGTGCACCCGCATCCTCGATCTGATCGGCAAGATCCAGCGCGAACGGCAGGACCTCGTCGTCGGCGAGACGGCGTTCGACGCCCTGCAGGAGACCATTCGCCGCGCCGAGGCCGAGCGCGAGGTCGCGCACGGGGGCGCCGCCCCCACGCTTCGCCACGCGCTGCGCCTGTCGGAGGTGGAGTTCGCGTACGACGAGCAGCCGATTCTCCGCGATGCGTCGCTGACGATCCCGGCCGGCCGGCTGACCGTCATCACCGGTCCGTCGGGCGCCGGCAAGACCACCATCGCCGACCTGGTGATCGGGCTCATCCCGCCGCGGCGGGGCGCCGTGCTGGTCGACGGGACGCCGTTGTCCGCGCTCGATATCGCTCGCTGGCGCTCGATGATCGGCTACGTGCCGCAGGACGCCCTGCTCGTGCACGACACGATCGCCGTCAACGTCACGCTCGGCGACCCCGCCGTGAGCGCGGCCGACGTCGAGGCGGCGCTGCACGCCGCCGGCGCCCGGGATCTGGTCGCGGCGTTGCCGCAGGGCATCGACACCGTGGTCGGGGAGCGCGGGCTGCGCCTCTCCGGCGGGCAACGCCAGCGCATCGCCCTGGCGCGCGCGCTGGTGCGCCGGCCGGTCCTGCTGGTGCTCGACGAGGCGACGACCGCGCTCGATCGCGACAGCGAGGCGGCGCTGTGCGAGACCCTGCGCCGCCTGCGCGGTGGCCTGACCATCCTCGCGATCTGCCACCACGGACAGTTGATCGAGCGCGCCGACGGCGTCTACCGCGTCGACGGCGGGACGGTCGTCGCGGTCCCGCCGGTCTGCGACGCGGCGGCCGCGGGCGGCTGAACGGCGGCGGCGACGCGAGTCAACCGCGCCGGTAGCGGCGCCACGCCTGCGCCGCCGCCTGCAGCGGGCCGAACGGATTCCACTGCGCGCGGCGCAGCGCCGCCTGGATGCGGTCGACGTGGCGCAACACCGGTGCCAGGGCCGCGAGGCGTCGCTCGATGTCCTCCCACTCCGACCACATCCGCTCGTCGGCGGGCGTGCTGGCATCGGTCGCCAGCCGGCGCAACCAGCGGTAGGCGTCCGCGGTGAGCGGATTGACCCGCCCGTCCAGATCGCGATCGGCATAGACGCTGTGGCGCATGCCCGGCCGCAGGAACCCGGCGGCGTAGGCGTCGATGGCGGCGTCGCGCTCCGCCGCCGGCGGCAGCTCGAGCGTGCTCCCCATGCGCCGCAACTGCGCGGCGGGTTCGGCGAGCACCAGATCGTAGTCGACCACCACCAGGGGGCGGCCGCGCAGGTCGCGGAAATAGGGCACCACGTTCACCAGCCACTCGAGGTCGCTCTGCTCCTGCGTGCCGCGCTGCGGATCGAGCGCGGCACGGGAACGCGCCACGCTGAGCGGGTTGCGCAGCGCCACCACGAAGCGCGTGTCGAGCGCCAGGGCCGCGAACACCGGTTGCCAGAACGGGAAGAGGCGGAGGGTGCGGGCGTATTTGTAGCCCCAGAGCGCATGGGCGCCGAAGCGGCGGCGCACGGTCGCGATGGCGTGCTGTTGGAGCGCGCGCACCGCCGGGGCCCGCCATTCGGCGTCGTCGATCAGGCGCACGCTGTCGCCGCGCACGCGCAGCAGCCGCTTGAGGCGCTTGTTGATCGCCAGCAGGTCCTGGTCCTCGAAGAAGCCGGTCGGATTCTTGCCCCCCGGCGGCCGCAGATGATCGCCGAGCTCGACGCCGAGCGCCTGCACGCCGCGGGTGATCGCACTGGTGCCGCTGCGGCCGGCGCCGACGATGATCACCACGGTCTGCCGCCCCGGCGCGGCGACAGGGGGCGCGGTCTCAACCGCCACGACGCGAATCCCGGCGACGTGGTGCGTGAGCGGCGGCGGCGAACGACGCGCGCATGGGGCTCAGTAGCTCTCCGCGGGCTTGCCGCGCAGTTGGCGCACGAGGTCGCGCGCGGTGGTGCGCAACGTGTCGCCGATGACGACGATGAACACCTTGCGCATCGCGTGCGGCGGACAGTTGATCTCGCGCATCCCGTGCCACGACTGGCCGTCGCGCGCGAACAGCAGACTGTGGTTGCCCAGCGTCTCGGCGGTGATGGCGCGGTCGAAGTCCTCGAAGCGCGGCGCCGACCTCGCCTGGAAGCGCCCGCCGTCGTCGAGGATCAGGGTCTGCCCACCCCAGGTCGGCTCCCAGTCCTCGGCGGTGTTGAAGTAGAAGATGTGCGACCCGAGCTTGGTGGGCGAATCGCAGTGCGGCGAGATCGAGCAGCCGTTCGGGGTGTAGTGCCAGTGCAGGCGCAGGCTGAAGAGCCGGCGACCGAGCAGGCGGCCGATGAAGCGCCGGTAGGTGGGCCCCTGCAGCTCGCGGATGAAATCGCGCCACGGGGCGGCGAGCTCGAGACCCGGGTGGTACTCGAGCGCGTAGCGGTCGTGGCTCTGCTGGCCGTGTTTGCGGACGACGTCGAAGCGCCGGGTGAACCGCGACACGTCGGGCAGGGTCTCGCAGAGGCGCCGGTAGCCCTCGTTGGTCAGCAGTCCGGCGGGATTGACCCAGGGATAGGGGCGTTGGGCGCGGAAGGCGCGCGCATCGACCGCCTCGAGCCGTTCGCTGTCGAGATACCGCACCGCGTCCTTCTCCAACTCGGCCGTGGTCGTCATCTAGCGCGCCTGGGCCGGGGCCGCGGCGGTCGCGCGCAGGGCGGCGGCACCGGCCGCCGCCGTCTCGCCGGCGCTGAGCAACTGCCGGATGCGGTCCACCGCGCGCGCCAGATCGTCGAGCGGTTGGCGCGGGGGCAGCTCCGCCGTCTCGCCCAGGGCGGCGACCAGCCCGCGCTGGCGCAGGGCGCGATGGAAGGCGGCGAAGTCGCGCCCGGGCTTGAAGAGACCCAGGTCCACCAGCCGGTCGTAGAGGCGATCGCTCCAGCGCGCCGCGTCGTCGTCGCGCCGGTCCCGCGCGTCGCCCCATCGCCGCAGCCACCCCTTGATGCCGCGCCGCGCGTCGGGCCGCAGCGGCCAGTCGAAGAGCGCCACTGGCCGGCCGCTCTCGCAGGCCTCGGCGAGGAGCGAGGCGCTGTCGGCGGTGACGATGAAGCGGTCGGCGAGGGCGAGCACCGCGTGGTACGGGTTGTCCGGGTCGTCCCGCCGCCAGCGGTAGGCGAACACCGGGCAGTCGATGGCGGCGAGCAACGCCTCGGCGGCGGCGGCCGGCGTGCGAGCGCTGGTGGTCACCAGCAGACTGCCGCCGGCGGCGCGCGCCGCCGCGCTGGCCTCGCGTCCGAGGCGCGCGGCGGTGAGCGGATCGAGGAGGTACGTCGAGCTGTCGCCGCCGACCAGCAGTGCCGTGAACGGGCGCGGCAGGCCGGCGAAGCGCCGCGCCCCCTGGAGACGCGCCGCGTCCAGGCGCGCCGGATCGACGTGGTTCAGGGGACCGACGTTGCGCAGCACGTTGGGCCGCGCTCGCAGTCGGTACTGCGGCGTGGTGATCACGAGGTCGAAGGCCGCCAGCGGCGCCTGGGCGTGCATGAGGTGCACGAGGCGGGTGGCGCCGCCGGACTGGCGCTTGATCCAGCGCGCCACCGGAGCGCTGCGCCGCGATCCGGCGATCACCAGGTCGGGCCACGGCGGCTGGAGCGCGCTCGAGCGCCGGCGGTCGACGGTGATCGTCGTCGCCCCCAGGAGGGCGTTGGGACAGTGGCTGAGCCGGTTGAAGGCGAGGTCCTTGGTCTCGTACGGCCAGCCGAGCGCGCGGGCCAGGGCGACCATCTGGCCGTTGCCGCCCACCCCTTTGCCGAGGAGCACCCAGACCGTCGGCGGTGCCATCGGCTACCCCTGCGCCGCGCTGAGGCGGACCTGGACTCCGCTCGCCGCGGCGGCGCGCGGCGGCGGCGCCAGGCTCTCGACCGGCGCCAGAGGTCGTAGTGGGCCGGCGGGCGTCGCCGCGTCGGCGAAGCCGAGGAGCAGCCGCACCCGCCGTGCCACCGTCTCGACATCGCGCAGCGGCCGGCAGCCATCGGGATCGAAGGGGGCGCCGAACAGGCGCGCGGCGCCCGCGTCGACGAGGCCGCGGTACAGGCGATCGAGTTGGCGCGGCGGCCGGACGATCCCGGCTTCGATCAGGCGGGCGCAGAGGTGCTCGAGCCCCTGCTGCGGCCGCACCGTGCCCTTCGCCTTGCGCGGGCGCGCCTCGGCCCGGCGCGCCACCCACTCGGCGGGGAGGCGGAAGCCGAGCGGACGTTCCGGCAGCGGATAGATGAACAGCGGCTTGGCCGCCGCCACCGCCTCGGCGAGCATCGATTCGCTGTCGCCACTGACGACGAGCACGTCCGCGAGCGCCAGGTGGGCGATGTACGGGTTGCCGACCTCGCCCGGTTTCCACTCGTGCAGGCGTCCGAACCCGGCGAGGCCGGCGCGCAGCGCCGCCGTCGACTCGACGCCGGTTCGCGGACTGGTGATGGCGAACAGCGAGCCGCCGAGGGAACGCGCGAAGGCGGCGGTCTGCTCGGCCATGTGCCGCGCGATGTCGGCATCGAGCCGGTAGCGGGCGCAGGTGCCGCCGACCACCAGAACGACGTGCGGCCGCGGCGCCTCGGCGAAGAGTTGCGGGAACCGCGCGGCCGCTTCCGCCAGCCGCTCGGGCGTGACGGAATGGAGGGGGGCGACGATCTCCACCCGCCGCGGGTGCAGGGGCAGGCGGAAGTGCGCGCAGGTGGCGACCAGATCGAAGGCATCGACCGTCTCGCCGCCGCGTCGCCCCAGTTGGACGAGTCGGGCGCGGCCCCCGCTCTGCGCCCCGATCCAGCGCGCGACCGGCGCGGTGCGCCGCCCGGTCGAAATCACCAGATCGGGCCATGGTGGCCGCAGCGGCGCCGAGCGGGCGCGGTCCAGGCCGAGCCGGCTGGCACCGCGAATCCGGTTGCTGAGGTGGTTGAGCAGATTGAAGCGCAGCGCCTTCACCTCGTAGGGGAACCCCAGCGCCGCGGCCAGGCCGAGCGACTGGGTGGCATGTCCCGCCTTGTGATCGGCCAGCACCCAGACCGTCGGCGGTCGCCCATCGAGCCGGCGGCCCCCCTCCCGGACCAGCGGCGGCTCGCCGTGGTCGGCGCCGCGGCGGACCACCAATCGCCACCGCACCTCGGGATGGCGGGCGCTGGCATGCTCGACGCGCGCCAGCCACCACGCGAGCGGGCGCGCCCGCCTCGCATGGACGCTGCCGTCGGCCGCCACGCGCAGGGGGTCGGCACGAGCCGCGAGGTAGACGCAGCGGCGGGCGCAGCGGAAGAGCTCCTCCAGCAGCCACGGGACGTCGGCATCCGGCGCCCCGTCGAGAACCCCGGCGGCGACGACCGCATCGACCGCGGCGTCGGGTTCGTCGGCCAGGCCGCCGTCCGCCAGCGCCAGCCGCCGCACGCTGCGTCCGGTGCCGGTGGCCACCGACCACGGGCCCTGATCGCCGAGCTGCACCTCGAGCACGCGCTCGGCGACCGCCTCGCGCAACAGTGCCTCGAGATCGTCCGCCGCCGGCGCCGCGCCCGCGGTCGCGGCGCTCGCCGCGGCACCCAGCGCGGCGAGCTCGGCGCTGGGGCGGCGCGCCGTGAAGACCTGAAAGCCGGCGCGGTCGGCGGCGCGTTCCATGTCCACCCACACCTGTCCGACTGGATTGTGCTGGTAGACGAAGCGCTCCGGAAAGGGCTGCCACGGCTGGGTGTGGATGGTGGTGAAGTGCAGCACCTTGGAGCGCCCCGCGACGTATTCCCCGTCGCGCGCGTTCCATTCCCGGGCGAGCGGTCCCCAGAGGTCGCCGGCGGCCCGGGTGCGCGCCTCGATGCGCTTGCGGCGCAGCCGTCGCGCCATCTCCGGGGTCCATACGGCGGCCATTCGCCCGCAGTCGATGAGCATCACCGAGGTGTCGCGCGGCGTGATCGACAGGAAACCGTGCGCGCCCATGTCGAGGTCGAACAGCTCGGCGGGATCGGCCAGGTAGATCTGATCGACGTCGTTGTAGATCGCCCGCCCGCTGCCGCCCGCCAGATGCGGAATGGCGAAGCGGTAGTTGGTGAACCCGGTCAGCCACCGCCGGCGGTCGAACCCTTCGAGGTCGGCCATGAGATGAATTTCATATGTCCGGGACGGATCGCGCACCTGCTCGATCGACCACACGAAGACCCGCTCGGCGCGGTGCTGGCCGGGTTCGGTGCCGACGAAGATGCGCACCGGCGGCCGCGCAGCGCGCGCCAGGCCCGGTCGTGGCTCGAGGACGACGCACTCCGGATGGGTGCGGAATCCCGGCGGCCGCCGTGGCTGCCGGTTGGCCATTCCGCCTATGATGCGGAGTGCACCTGCCATGCGCTCTACATCCCTCGCGCCCGGAGAGTAATCAGCATGCCGACGGCGTCATGCTGTTAGCAGGAACCGTTGGCGCTCGCCAATCCCCGCCCCTCATGTTCGTTTCCCGCGACGATCGCCCGCGGTGGGCGTCGCTGCTGCTCGCTGGCGCGGCGGCGCTGGCGCTGCTGGCGCGCGTGGCGGTCGCCGCCGACGCCCCGGGGCGGGGCGACCCGGCCGCGCGCCTCTCATCGGCGCCCCAGGCCAGCGAAATGTGGAACGTCACCGCCCGCCTCGATGGCGGCTATGCGCTGCTGGCCTGGTTCTTCATCACCAACGAAGGCCCCGGCGAGCAGTCGGCGGCGGCGCTGTGGTACCTGGTGCACCCCGACGGTCGCGTCGCCGAGTACCGCAACGGGCGGACGCGGGGCTACTGGACGCTGAGCGCCGATCGGCGGCGCATCGCCATCGCTTCCAGCTCCCTCGACCTCGGCGACCAGACGCGCCGGCTGGCGATCGACAGCACCTCGCAGCGGGTACGGATCGATCTGCGCTTCGCCGCGGCGGCCAGCCCGCCGTGGCCGGCGCCGGCGTCGTCGCCGACCGCGGCCCTGCGCACCGACGTCCTCCAGGTCGCCACCCCGGTGACGGGGACCATATGGGAGGGCGGCATGGCCACGCCGCTGGCGGTGACGGGCACCGCCACGGTCAGCCACACCTGGATGGACGAGAGCGTGCCGCGCCTGCTGCGGCGCCGCATCGAGTTCATCGCCGAGCAGCCGGGCCTCGCGCTCTACCTCGCCGACGATGCGCCGGCGTCCGGCGCGCCGTCGCGCTGGCTGGGCCTGGCGTCGGCCGCCGCCGGGGCCTACCGGAGCAGCGACCTCGAGGTCACCCTCGGCCCGCCGACCCTGACCGCCGATCGCCGCTATCCGGTCCCCGATCACCTGCTCGTGCGCAACGGCCGTCTCTCCCTCGACATCCACCCGCAGCGCGTCCTGCTGCGCGCCGATCCCCTCGACGCCGTGCCGCAGCCATTTCGCTTCCTCTTCTCGCTGCAGGTGGCGCCCCAGTGGCTGTGGGTCGACGCCACCTTCCAGCTCCAGCTCGCCGCCGACGCCGTTGGCGGCCCCGTCGCGGCCGAGGGGCGAGGCATCCTGGGACTCGTCTACGTGAATCCGCTGTCGCGCCCGCGCTGAGGGCCGCGGCCGCGGCGGAGCGGCGCCGCGCCGCGCGGTCAGACGGCGGGCGAGGGATGAGCCGCCAGCCAGGCCAGCGGTCGCGGTCCGCGCAGGGCGAGCTCGCCGCGCACTCCCGCCCACGTCCACCGCCGCAGCGGCGAGGCGCGGAAGCGGCGCCACGCCCCCGCCTGCCCCAGGGACGGCGCCGCATCGAAGCAGACCCTGCCCCAGAGCGCGCCCAGCAGACGAGACAGCGCCGGCTCCGGATAGCGGCGCGTCTGCGCGTTGGCCGCCTGCAGGCCGCGCAGCCAGGCCTCGGTCCAGTCGACGAAGGCGCGGTCGGGGGCGTAGCCGCTCTTGCGCATGCGGCGCAGCAGGTGGTGGCGCCGCAGGTCCTCCTCGGTGAAGGGCACGCCGAGCGCGGCGAGCTGCCGGGCGTAGATCATCTGGCGATAGCGCCGGGTCTCCTCGTCGCGGTCGCGGCTGGTCTGCTGCGGGTGCGCGCGCCGCCGCACCAGCACCTCGGGCAGGTTGGCGATCGGATGATCGCCGGCGACGCGGGCCCAGAGCTCGAAGTCCTCGCTGACGGCGAATCGCTCGTCGTGCCGGAACTGGCGCAGGATCGCGGTGCGCGCCAGGCTCGCGGTGTTCTCGATGCCCTGGCGGAACAGGCGCAGCGCGGCGACGTCGTCGGGTCGCACGGGCCGCCGCTTCACCCGTCCCAGCGGCCGGCCCTGCTCGTCCATCCAGTCGATCCAGGCGCCCACCGCGGCGAGCTCGGGATGGCGATCGAGGCACGCGACCTGCCGCGCCAGGCGGTACGGACGGGCGACGTCGTCGCTGTCGAGGAACGCCAGGTACTGGCCGCGGGCCTCGTCGACGCCGGCATTGCGGACGCGCGGCAGCCCCTGATTGCGCTCGTGACAGAGGAGGCGAAGGCGCGGATCGCGGCACGCTCGCACCACGTCGCGGGTCCGGTCGCTCGAGCCATCGTCGATCACCAGCAGCTCGAAGTCGGGGTAGCTCTGGGCCAGGATGCTCTCGATCGCCGCGCCGACGAAGCGCTCGCGATTGAAGGCCGGGATGACCACGGTGACCCGCGGCGCGCTCATCGAACGCTCATCCGAGGGCACGCGCACCGGCGGCGGATCGCGCCCCGGCGGGCCCGCCCGCGACCACCGCGAACACCGCGCGCGTCGCCTGCCCGGCGCGCCTGCGGCGCGGGCTGGGCGCGACGCCGGATCGCCGGCCACGGTCTCCGTGCATGTCCGTGTGTAGCACCCGGTCGGCCCGTCGCGCACCCGGCGGCGCCGCGGGTGTTCGCCAAGGGCCGGCCGCAAAACTTGACTCGCGGCGGGCCCGCCCCGTACCCTCCCGGGCCGTCGAGCGTATGCGCAACAGCCACGTCAAGGCCAGCGAACCGGCCATGGTCGACGTCCATCGGTACGCGGATCTCTTCGCCCGCTGCGCGCGATACACGCACGCCAAGGAGACGCAGGCGGCCGGGGTCTATCCCTACTTCCTGCCGATCTCCGGGTCGGAAGGCACCGAGGTGGTCATCGAGGGCGCGCGCAAGATCATGCTCGGCTCGAACAATTATCTGGGCCTGACGCACGACCCGCGGGTGCTCGAGGCGGCGGAGCGGGCGGCCCGTCGCTACGGCGCCGGATGCACGGGCAGCCGACTGCTCAACGGCACGCTCGACCTGCACGAGGAGCTCGAGACCGAGTTGGCGGCCTTCGTCGGCAAGCCGGCGGCGGTCGTCTTTTCCACCGGCTACCAGGCCAACCTGGGGATCGTCGCGTCGCTGGCCCACCGAGGCGATGCGGTGATCCTCGACCGGCTCGACCACGCCAGCATCGTCGACGGCGCCAGGCTCTCGGGCGCCAACGTGCACCGATACCGCCACGCCGACATGGCCAGCCTCGAGCGGGTGCTGGAACGGGCGCGCCGGCAGGTGACCAGCGGTGGGGCGATGGTGGTCGTCGACGGGATCTTCAGCATGGAGGGCGACCTCGCCGACCTGCCTGCTGTCATCGCCATCTGCCAGCGCCACGGGGCGCGGCTGGTCGTCGACGAGGCGCATTCGGTCGGCGTGATGGGTGGCGGCGGCGCCGGCGTGCACGAGCATTTCGGCGTGACCGACCAGTGCGACATCGTGGTCGGGACCTTCAGCAAGTCGCTGGCCTCGATCGGCGGCTTCGCCGCCGGCGACGAGACCGTGATGCACTACGTCCGCCACCACGCGCGCGCCCTGATCTTCAGCGCCTCGATCCCGCCCTACGCGGCGGCGACCGCGCGCGAGGCCCTGCGCATCATCCGCACCGAGCCCGAGCGGCGCGAGCGCCTGTGGCGGAACCGGGAGCGGCTGGCGGATGGCCTGCGGACGCGGGGCTTCGACATCGGCACGAGCACCACGCCGATCGTGCCGATCGTCGTCGGGGAATCGGCCCGCACCTTCTTCTTCTGGCGCGCGCTGTTCGACCACGGGGTCTTCACCAACCCGGTGATTCCGCCGGCGGTTCCCGACGGCAGCTCGCGCATTCGCACCAGCGTGATGGCCACGCACACGGACGCGCTCATCGACGAGGCGCTGGAAAGGATCGAGCAGGCGGGGAAACAGGTCGGCGTCATCTGATCGCCATATGTCGATCCTGTCCCGTTACACGGTCACCGAGATCCTCTCGCATCTGGCGGGGGTGATGGTGCTGGTGGTGACCGTGTTCATGGTTCGCCACTTCACCGAGCTCCTCGGCTCGGCGGCCGAGGGCGACCTCCCGTCGGGCGTCCTGTTTCAGCTCGTCGGCCTGCGCACCGCCATGGCCCTGCCCTCGCTGCTGCCCGCGGGCCTCTACATCGCCGCCCTGCTCGCCCTCGGACGGCTTGCCGACGACAACGAGCTGCTGGCGCTGCACGCCTGCGGCATCTCGCCGGGGCGCATCTACGCCACCGTCGTCGGCCTCGCCGTGGTCGCCGCGGGGGTGGCCGCCGTGCTCTCGTTCGGGGTGCGTCCCTGGGCCGCCGTGACCTTCCATGCCGTCCGCGACGCGGCCCTCGAGCAGGCGCGCCTCGGGCAGATGGCCCCGGGACGGTTCTACGAGCTCGGCGGCTCCAGCGAACGGGCCCTCTACGCCAAGGAGCGCTCGGCGACCGACCCGCGCGTCGTCGAACAGGTGTTCGTCCAGCAACGCGACGGCGACGGCATCGCCATCATCTCCGCCGCCCGCGCCAGCGAAGTCGTCGACGAGCAGCTCGGCTATCGCTTCCTGCGCCTGTCCGACGGCTATCGCTACGACCTCGGGCCCGATGCGACGCACATCGACATCACCGCCTACGAGACGTTGACCATCCGTACGCCGCTCGCCGGGGGCCTGTCGGAAGGGGAACAGAACCACGCCCTGTCCGCGCTCGAGCTCGCCCGCTCGCCCAACCCCGAGGACGCGGCGGAGCTGCAGTGGCGGCTCGCCAGCCCGGTCTCGACGGTCCTGCTGCTGCTGCTCGTCATTCCCCTCAGCCAGATCCCAACGCGCTGGGGCGCGTACACGAAGCTCTTCGTCGCCCTCGGGCTGTATCTCGCGTACGGCCAGCTCCTGGCGATGGTGAAGAAGTGGGTGGCCAACGGCGTCTGGCCGGTGCTGCCCGGCACCTGGCTGGTGCACGCCGTGTGCCTGAGCATCGCGCTGGCGCTGCTCGCCGCGCCGCGTCTGGCCTCGGCGGGCGCGCAGCGATGGCACGCCGGCTCGGCCGGAGCGCGCTAGATGCGGGCGCCGCAACGTCTGCCGACCCTGGACCGCTTCATCGCCGTCAACGTTCTGCAGAGTTTCGGCTTCGCCCTCGCGGCGCTGACGGCGGTGTTCCTGGTCATCAACGCGACCGAGGAGCTGCAGCGGGTCGGGGCCGGGCAGTACCGCGTTCGCCAGGCGCTGTGGTTCGTGCTGCTCACCCTGCCGAACGAGCTCTGCGCGCTGTTTCCGGCCGCCGCGGTGCTCGGCAACGCGATCGGGCTCGGCGGCCTCGCCCACCGCAGCGAGCTGATCGCGATCGCCGCCGCGGGCGTGTCGCGGGCGCGCGTGCTGTGGAGCGCCTTGCGGGTCGTGCTGGGGCTGGCCGCGGTCGGACTCGTCGTCAACGAATTCATCGCCGCGCCGCTCACCTATCGCGCCCACATCGGGCGCTCGGTCGCGCTCTCCGACGGCCGGCTGTTCAGCGGCGCCGGCGGGTTCTGGACCCGCGCCGGGTCGAGCTACGTCAACCTGCGCACGGTGCTGCCGGACGGGAGCGTGCGCGACGTCTACGTGTACGACTTCGATGCCCAGCACCGCATGCGGCGGCTCATCTACGCACGGAAGGCCACGTATGCGGATCACGCCTGGCGTCTGGAGGACCTCCGCGACCAGACGATCGGCGACGCGGGCGTCACCACCGAGGAGGTCGCCAGCCTTCCCCTGGCGATCGACCTGACGCCACGCCAGCTCGGTCTGATGCGCGTGCCCCCGGACCAACTGTCGCTGGCCGACATCTGGCGCGGCATCGCCGCGGCGCGCCGCCAGGGCGAGAGCGCCACGGCGCTGTGGCTGGCGCTGTGGCAGCGGTCGGTGGCGCCGGTCGTGATCCTGGTGATGAGCCTGCTCGCGGTGGCGCTGATCCTGGCCATGCCGCGCGGCACGACGCTCGGGCGTCGGGTCTTCGTGGGCGGGCTGCTCGGCATCGGCTTCCAGATGTTCAACCAGACCTTCGCCACCTTCGGCCTCGTGTACGGACTGGCGCCGTGGCTCAGCGCCACGCTGCCGACCGCGCTGGCGTTCGGGGTCGCGTGCTGGTGCGTGGCGCGCAGCCCGTTGTGATCCGCCTCAGCGCTTCCCTGCGGCGCGCGCCGCGATCGTGCGCCGGAGATGGAAGGCGAGCAATTGGCCCAGGCGCGCGTTGCCGAGCGGCCCGCGGTGCGATTTCTGCACCAGGTC
Source organism: bacterium (assembly GCA_019637795.1). Classification (NCBI taxonomy): domain Bacteria; species bacterium. The sequence goes on from JAHBUY010000002.1 coordinate 634,426, forward strand.
GAGATCGGGGCCCTTGTTGCCCTCGATGAGGCATGGTCCGTCGGCGAGGATGGCGATGTCCCAGCCGATGACCACGTGGTCGGCGAAGGCCGTGGCGTGGGCGCGGCGGGCGAGCGCCAGCGTCTCGGGCCAGAAGGGCAAGATCCGCCCGCTGATCGCGGCGCCGGTATCGGGGTGCCGGTCGCACCAGCCTCGCCCGGGACCGCGCGCCATGGCGCCGTCGGTGGCCGGGCCGACGCTGCCGCTGTCCAGATCGACCTTGGCCACGATCCCGCCGGCGTGGAAGTTGTCGACGACGCTGTCGCGGCCCTGTCCCATGCGCAGCGAGGCGTTGGTCACCTCGACGTCATCGCGTTCGTTGCGGCAGGTCACGGCGCGCACCGTGGCGAGCGCGCCGGTGCTCAGCTCGGCCATGTCGGGGTGGTTCACCAGGCGCGGCAGGACGATGCAGCCGCGGCCGACCTGCATCGTCAGCGCCTGCAGGCGCGCGATCAGTTGGTCGCCGGTGAGGACGGTCCCGTCGCGGTCGCGATAGCGCCGATCGCCCTGGTACTCCCAGCGCTGCGCGCCGCGGCCGCCGGTGCCCCGCAACATCTTCACGAAGAGGTCGACCTCCGGCAGCGGCGGCGTGCCGGCGGCGCTGCGCACCACGCGCCCCTGCTCGATCACCAGCAGCGCCGGCACCGCCGGGAGGCCGAACGCCGCGCAGCGATCCGCGAACAGCGCCTTGTCGCTCAGCGCCACCGTGCTGCGCTCGACCGGCACCGGCAGGCCGCCGTTGAAGCGACGCAGATACGGGTAGAGGAAGCGTTTGGTCTCGAAGCGGTTGAGGTACTCGCCGGCACGGCCACGCCGGGCGTCGTCGTACAGCTCGAAGATGTAGTACCAGGGCGGCAGCAGCGCGTGCCGCGCCGCCAGCGCCAACTGCTCGCCGAGCTGGCGGGCGATCCCTTTGCCGGTGCGCTGCTTGACCCAGCCGCCGTTGTACCAGGTGAAGACCGCCGCCGCGGCCGGGACGGCCAACGGCCACGCCAACACCCCGGCGCAGAGCTCGAGTCGACCCGACCAGCCGGCGTCGCGCCAACTCTCGCGGGCGAAGCCGCGATGGAGGAACGCCGCCGACGAGCCGTCGTCCGGCAGCAGACGCCAGATGAGCACCGCGCCGCTGCCGGCTTTGACGATGTCTTCCGCCCGCGCCAACGGTTCAGCCACCCCGGCGGCATTGCCGCCGGCGCGCGCCCGCGGCTCGCCTGACGGCGCCACCCTCCTGGGGGGTGGTCGGCCTGGCGCGCCGGTCGCGGGCGGGAATGATGCGGGATACGGGCAGAATCTCCACGGCGGCGGGGTCGGATACTGTCAGCTCACCGGCAGACCCGCAACCGGCGCGCGCCGCCGGCCGCCCATTGCGCCCGCGCCGGCGCGCTTGTCCCGAGTCCCCGCTGTGCTATGAACGAAAAAATTATTTTGGGTTTTTCAAAACTTGGCGTCCACGGTCTCGATATACCCGCCAGTTGCGGACATCGATGCGATCGATGGCCCGCTCGGGACCATGGATCTGCGCATCGCGCCCGAGCTCGACATCGGCCGGCCGATCCGCACCGGCGTGATCAACAACCCGCTGAGTTTCCGTAACCGGCGGCGGCACGTTCTGCCGGCGCTGCTCGACGTCCTCCGCGACCATCCCTGGGTCGCGCATCACGAGGTGCACCAGCCGGAGGAGATCGTCGCCGCGACCCAGACGTTGCTCGGCGACGGCTGCGAGCTGATCGTCGTCAACGGCGGCGACGGCACCGTGCAGGCGGTGTTGACCGGTCTGTTCAGCCACCGACCGGTGGACGGGTTGCCGCTGCTGGCGGTGTTGCCGGGAGGCACGACCAACATGGTGGCGGCGGACATCGGCGCCATGTCACGACCCGTTGCCACCCTGCAGCGGGTGCTCGCCACCGCCCGCGCCGGTTGTCTGCGCGGCGACGCCGTGCAGCGGCCGGTGATGCGGGTCGAGATCACTCCCGAGACGCCGCCGATCTACTCCATGTTCTTCGGCACCGGCGCCATCTATCACGGCATCCGGTTCTGCCGGCAGTACGTGGCCACCCTCGGCCTGCGCGGCGAGATCGGCCCGGGCGTGGCGCTGGCGGTGTTCCTGAGCAAGATCGCGCTCGGGCACGGCGGCAGCATGTTCCCCCCGCTGCACCTGTCGGGGCGCCTCGACGGCCGCCCGCTGGCGACGGGCGCGTACATCGGCGCCCTGGTCTCGACCGTGTCGCGACAGTTCCTCGGCCTGCGACCCTTCTGGGGGGAGGAGTCGGCACCGTTGAAGTACACGGCGATGAGCTACGCGCCGCAGCATCTCTGGCGCGCGGCGCCGGCGGTGATGCGAGGTCGGCCGAACCGCTTCGTCAGCCCCGAGAACGGATACACGAGCCACAACGCGCACGAGCTCGAGCTCCACCTCGACTGCGGCTTCACCCTCGACGGCGAGCTGCACACGCCGCGGCCGGGCACCGCGGTGCGCCTGCGCAGCGGCTACCACGCGTCGTTCCTGCGACCGCGCGATCCATGAGCTCCGCGCCGGACGAGTTGTCCCGGTTGATCGCCGAGGAGCTGGCGGCGCCGGTCCCCGCCGGTGCCGCGCTCCTGGTCGAACGGATCCGCGCCCGACACGGCGAGGGCGTGCGGGCGATCCTGTTCTACGGCTCGTGCCTGCGCGCCAATGACGACCAATACAGTCTCCTCGACTTCTACGTGTTGGTCGACCGCTACCGGGGGCTCGGCACCAGTCGGCTGTACGCGGCGCTCAACGCGCTCCTGCCGCCGAACGTGTACTACCTGAGAGCGAACGAGGACGGGCGCAGCGTGCAGTGCAAGTACGCGGTGGTGTCGCTGGCCGACTTCGCCCGCCACACCTCGGCGCGCGCCTTCCAGCCCTACTTCTGGGCTCGCTTCGCCCAGCCGTGCGCGCTCGTCTACGCGGCGGACGCCGCCGCCGAGCGCGCGGTGGTGGAGGCCCTCGCCGCGGCGGTGACGACGTTCGTCGGGAAGGGACTGCCGCTGCTGCCCGCTCCCTGCGCGGTGCGCGACCTGTGGACGACCCAGTTGACGCTGAGCTACGGCGCCGAGCTGCGCGCCGAACGGGCGGCGGTCGCCGATCGCCTCTATGCCGCCGCGCCCGGGCGCTACGAGCGCGTCACCCGCGCCGCCCTGCCGCGTCTGCCCTTCCCGGCCGCGATGCGGCCGGTCGGCGGGGAAATGGGCGTCGACGCCCGTTGCCGCCGCGGCGCCGCGGCGGCTCGGTGGCGGGTCCGGCGTTACTACGGAAAGTGGCTCTCCCTGCTGCGCATCCTGAAGAGCGCCCTCACCCAGGAAGGCAGCGTCGAGTATGCGATCTGGAAGGTCGAACGGCACTCCGGGTTGAAGATCGATCCCTCCTGGCGCGAGCAGCGCCATCCCCTGCTCGCCCTCGGCGAGCAGGTGGTGCGCATGTATCGCAAGGGCGCCTTCCGCTAGCGGGTCGGCGGCGCGGGCGCCGCTCAGGCGGCGACGGACTGGGGCGCCTGCCGCGCTGGGCGCACGCGCGTGATGCGCGCGAAGAGGTCGATCCGCGGGTCGAAGAGGAACTGCAGCAGCACCTGGACCCACGAGCGGTGCCAGCGCAGGTGGTCGTAGAACTCCGGCGCGGCGGCGCGGACCTTCGGCAGATGAGCCCACGGCACCTTGGCGAGGTCGTGATGCTCGTTGTGGTAGCCGATGTTGAACTGGATGACATTCAGGGGGCCGTAGTAGGAGTACGTCTCCTGCCCCTCGTGGAAGGTGTAGTGCTCCTGCACCCAGCGCGCGCCAACCGGGTGCAGGCCGATGCCGACCACGGTCGACAGCAGCACGTAGACCAGGCCGCGGATGCCACAGAAATACCAGATCGCGGCATCGGTGAGCACGATCACCACCGTGTTGGCGACGATCCAGGCGTCGGTGTAGGGCCGCTTGATGCGCAGCGGGCGCACGATCTCGACCGCCGCGAACAGGAGCAGCCAGACCGCCTTGCGCAGCGGGGAATTGCCCACCACGCGCGCCTCCCAGGTGAACGCCAGGTCGGCGTCGTAGTCGTATTCGTCGAGGTGATAGTGGTGCAGGAGGTGATAGGTGCGGAAGGACATCGCGCTGGGGAACCCCTGCCCGACGTTGCAGAGGATGCCGAACAGACGGTTGCGGACCGCGCCGTGGACCACCAGATCGTGCGTCGCTTCGTGGATGAGGACGAACAGGGCGTGGCTGGCGAAGGCGCCGACCAGGTAGGCGGCGAGGATGACCCACAGCCAGCTCGTGTCGCGCAGGAGATACGCCAGGCCGATCTGCCCGGCGACGATGGCGGCGATGTAGGCACCGGACGGCGGATACGGTCCGAAGAGCCGGCGCAGCTCGGGATGGCGCTTGAGCAATTCCCGCCCCCGCGCGAGGTGCGGGTTGGGGCGGTCGGTCACCACGAATGCCGTCCTCATCATGTCCCTAGCGCGCAGCGACAGCGTCGCCTTTAGGCGTCTGGCGGAGCGCCGTCAACTGACCCCCTGACTCTCGATACGACAAAACACCTTCACCACGGAGGCACGGAGGCACGGAGGGCGGAGCGTGGGAATGGCGGGTGGGCGCGATCCCTATGGCCATTGCTGATGGCGTTGGGGATCTCGCCCGCGAATCCTCTCTTGTCCAGGTGACTCCGTGTCTCCGTGCCTCCGTGGTGAAATGTCTTCGTCACCGCAAGGCCAACTCTCGGCGGGACCCTGCGACGGGCGGCGGCGCATGGGAGGGGCGCGGAGTCGAGGGCGGCGTCGCCGCCTGACCCTGCACCCGCTCGGCCCCTCCGGCGGTCGTCCCTGCCCGTCGCTGCCGCCGCGCTCTTGGGAGCTACTTCTTCGCCGCCCTGTTCGCGTAGCGCTCGAGCCGCAGGCCGGCGATGGCGAAGCGGAGCAGGCGCCGCGGGCCGCGCGCGCCGAACAGCGCGTCGATGAGGGCGTTGAAGCGGCGGTACTTCTCGGCGGTGTACGGGTACCAGTTGGCCTCGATCTTCTTGCTGTCCTTGTCGATCAGCACCGACTTGACGTTGCAGAAGGCGTGCAGGCCGTGCTCGCCCTTGTAGCGGCCGAAGCCGCTCTGCTTGACGCCGCCGAACGGCAGCGCCGGGTTGGCTTCGGTGGCCATGACGTTGTTGATCGAGACGCCGCCGACGGCGAGGGCGCGGGCGACGCGTTTGGCGCGCGCCAGATCCCGGGTCCAGACGCTGGCGGTGAGCCCGTACTCGGAGTCGTTGGCGAGCCCCACCACCTCCTCCTCGCTGTCGAACGGCAGCAGGGGGATCAGCGGCCCGAAGGTCTCCTCGCGCGCCAGGCGCATCTCGGCGGTGACCTGATCCACCACCATCGGCGGGATGAGGCGCGACGCGCCGTCCCACTCGGCGCCGGTGAGGAAGGCGGCGCCGCGCGCCTTCGCATCGGCCACCTGCTCGGCGACGACGCGCACCTGGAACTCCGTCGTCATGGCGCCGAGATCCGACTCGCCGTCGCGGTCGATCCTCTGCACCAGCTTCCCCACCTGGCGCACCAGCTCGGCGCGGAAGGCGTCGTACACCGGGCGCTGCACGTAGACGCGCTCCACCGAGGTGCACGACTGGCCGGTGGTGGTGAGCGCGCCCCAGGCGGCGCCGGCGGCGGCGCGGCCGAGCGTCGCGTCGGCGAAGACGATCATCGCGTCCTTGCCGCCGAGCTCGAGCTCCACCGGAATCAGGTGCTCGGCGGCCTGCGCCATGATGCGGCGGCCGGTGCGGGTGCTGCCGGTGAAGAAGATCTTGTCCGGCCGCTCCGCCACCAGGGCGGCGCCGACGGCGCCGTCGCCGTACACCACCTGCACCCAGGCGGCGGGGATCTGCGCCTCGGCGAGCAGGTCCTCGACGAGCCCGGCAAGCGGCGCGTGCTCGGAGGGCTTGTGGACGACGGTGTTGCCGGCGGCGAGCGCGCAGCAGATGGGCACGATCGCCTGGTAGAAGGGATAGTTCCACGGCGCGATGACGAGGATCGTGCCGAGCGGCTCGTACCAGGTCTCGGAGCGCTTCCCCATCAGGGCGATCGGCGTGTGCTGCTTGCGGTCGGCGAGCGCCGCCGGCGCGTGCTGGAGCAGCCAGTCGAGGTTGTCGAGGACGCCGAAGATCTCCGAGATCAGCGCGTCCGAGCGGCTCTTGCCGGTGTCGCCCTGGATGCGGTCGACGATCTCCTCGCGCCGCCGCAGGATCACCGCCCGCAGCGCATCGAGGTGGCGCAGGCGCTCGGCCAGGCTGAGGCGCGACAGCGCCGCGAAGCCGCCGCGGGCGCGTCGCATGGCCGCGGCCGCGCCGCCGCCGTCGACCGCAGCCGACGACGCGGCGCCCTCCGCCCCGTAGGGCGTGATCGCCGTCGAGACCTGGGGCGGCAGCGGCTCGTCGTCCGCGATCACCGGCCCCTCGACGCGCGCGTCCCAGCCGATGCCGGGCAGCACGCGCGGGTCGAGGCCGGAGTAGTAGAGCGTCATCACCACGCCCTTGACGCCGATGCCGATCATCCGCAGGCCGGCGCCGAGCGGACCGGGGAAGCGGGCGTCGAGGTCGCACAGGCGCAGCAGGGCGCGCACCGCGGCGTTGGGCAGGACGCGGAAGAGGCCGAGCAGCGTCAGCAGGCCGTCGCGGTCGGCGTCGTACATGTGGGCGAGCATGCGGTCGGCCTGCTCGGCGCAGCGCGAGGCGGAGAAGGACGGCAGGTCGCCGTCGCCGGGGATCATCAGGTCGCCGATGCGGTTGAGCGTCGCCAACTGCGCCGGCGAGAGCAGGCGGGCGCCGTCGCGCGGCGCGTCGGTCACCTCGCGCTCCGCGGCGCCGGCGGCGTCGAGCCGCTGGTTCATCGCGCGTCTCCCAGGATCTGCGCCGCGGCTCGGCTGGCCAGCGCCATGATGGTGAACGACGGGTTGATGCCGGGGGCGTTGGGAAAGATGCTCGAATCGGCGGCGTAGCAGTTGGGCAGGCCGTGCAGGCGGAAGTCGGGCCCGGTCACCGAGCGCGCCGGATCGGTGCCCATGGCGCAGCCGCCCATCAGGTGCAGGCCGACCGCGATGTTGCCCTCGATGATCTCCCGCGCGCCGGTGGAGAGGAAGATGTTGCGGATGGCGGCGAGGCCGCGGTCGCGGCGGCGGCGGTCCTCGTCGTTGAGCGGCTTGTCGATCACCGGCGTGGCGCGCTTGCCGAGCGTGACGCGGCCGGGCGCGGTGTCGCGCACCGCGACCTCGATGCAGGCGAAGCGGGTGATCTGCCGCATCCGCTCCCGGTGCAGGCGGCCGAAGCCGGGCAGCAGCATGGCGATCGCCACCGGGGGCGCGAAGACGTTCTCGAGCTTGAAGCCGCCGCGGCGGAAGGTGGGATCGGCCGACTTGTACGACTGCAGCGGCCCGCGATGGGCGTTGATCGGCCGGTCGTAGATGCCGAGCGTCATGTACTGCGGGTGCGTGTAGAAGTCGCGCCCCACTGCCGGCAGCGCCGCGTCGAGCTTCGAGGCCAGCAACAGGCACGAGTTGCCGATGGCGCCGGCGGCGAGGATGAGGCGGCGGCCGCGGTAGATGGCGGGGCTGCCGTCGCGGCCGACGCCGTGGACGGCGACGCCGTCGGCGGCGTGCTCGACGCCGCGCGCCTGGAAGTCCGCCACCACCTCGAGGCCGGCGGCGCGGGCGCGGCGCAGCATCGTCACCGGCATGCTCTGCTTGCTCTCGATGCGGCAGCCCATCAGGCACTCGATGCAGGAATTGCCGTCGCCGAAGCGGCAGTCGCGCTGGCCGCGCACCAGCGGCGCGCAGCGGTACCCGTTGAGCTCGAAGCCGCGGCGGAAGACCTCGGCGTTGCCGTTGGCGTACGCCTCGGGGACCGTCGTGATGCTGATCTGCCGCTCGACCTCGTCGTACCAGGGGTCGAGGCCGGCGCGGGAGAAGCAGTCGACGCCCGAGCGCTCGCGCCAACTGTCGAGCGCGTCGTCGTCGAAGCGGTCGAGCAGCGCCTGGTTCACCACCGAGCCGCCGCCCACCACCTTCGGTCGCAGCAGGCCGATGCGCGCGTCGCGCGTCAGCTCGATGCCGCCGCCCCAGTAGAGCAGCGAGTTGGCGTCGACCTCGCTGCGCGGATAGGTGGCGGCGGTGAAATCACGCCCCGCCTCGAGCATCACGCAGCGCAGTCCCGCCGCGCAGAGCCGCGCCGCGATGAACGAGCCGGACACCCCGGCCCCGACGATCACGGCGTCGTGGATCATGAGCGAGCAAGAAGAAACACAAATGAACACGAATGACCACAAGGAACACGAAGGCCTCCGTATCCTTTGTGGACCTTCGTGTTCTTCGTGGATTCAGAGCGGCACGGCGGCCTCGAAGCGACCGCGCATGCGTTCCATCCACATCGTCGCCAGCGCCTTCCGCGGCAGGCCGAGGCCGCGCAGCTCGTCGGCGATCGGGTGCGTGCCGAGGGTCAGCTCGGCGCCGCCGAGGTGGAAGCCGGCGCCCTCGGCGGCGGAGGTGAAGTTGGTGGCGTGCGGCGCGCCGTGGATCAGCGAGTAGGTGACGAGATGCTGTTCGGGCAGCGTGCGCGCGCCGCCGGCGGGCAGGGAGAGGGTCAGCGCGTGCTGGCCGTCCATGGTCAGGGTGCAGGTGAGGCGCTCGGGGCGGCGCTGCCAGTCGATCCGCTGCACGGTCTTGGGAAAGCCCCAGATCGTCTCGCCGGCGTCGCGGGTGAAACTGCCGTCCACCGGGAGGTGGCGGATGTAGGTCGGCAGCGCGCCGCGGAAGAACGCCGCCGCGTTGGCGAGCGGGAAGCGGCGCTCGCCGCGCCGGCGGACGAAGAAGGTGATCGATACCTCGTGATAGGCGCCGAGGTCGTTGTCGCGGTAGTCGATCAGCGCGATCGTCAGCAGGGTGCGGCCCGGCCACACCTGCGCGACCTCGAACGCCTCCGGCACCAGCCGCCGCGCCGCCGCCGCCTCGACCAGATACGTCGCCGCGCCCGAGGTGGCGTCGCGCACCTCGACCGGCAGACGGACCTCTCTCCCCTGGATCGTGTAAGCCTGCTGCATCGGCGCCAGAAACCACAAATCAACGCCAATGGCCACGAAGGACGCGACGCCCCTTCGTGTCGCTCGGTGGTCATTTGTGCTCTGTGTGATTCGTGATTCCCCGCCTGCTCACCATCGCCGGCTCCGACTCGGGTGGCGGCGCCGGCATCCAGGCGGACCTCAAGACCTTCACCGTCTTCCGCGCCTACGGCATGAGCGCGATCACGGCGCTGACGGCGCAGAACACGCGCGGCGTCCACGGCATCTTCCCGGTCAGCCCGGCGTTCGTGCGGGCGCAGATCGACGCCGTGGTCGCCGACATCGGCGTCGACGCCGCCAAGACCGGCATGCTGGCGACCCGCGCCATCATCGAGGCGGTGGCCGAGGCGGTGCGCGTCCACCGCATCGCGCCCTTGGTGGTCGACCCGGTGATGGTGGCGCAGAGCGGCGCCCGCCTGCTCGAGGACGACGCGCGCGCCGCGCTGCTCGCCGCGCTGGTGCCGCTGGCGACCGTGGTGACGCCGAACGCGCCGGAGGCGGAAGCGCTGCTCGACATGCGGGTCGCGACCGTCGCCGAGCAGCGCGCCGCGGCCCGCCGCCTGGTCGAGCTGGGCGCCGCGGCGGCGCTGGTGAAGGGCGGCCACCTCGCCGGGCCGGAGGCGGTCGACGTGCTCGACGACGGCCACACCGTCGTCGAGCTGCGCGCCCCGCGGCTCGATACCCCGCACACCCATGGCACCGGCTGCATGACCGCGGCGGCGCTCGCCGCCTGCCTGGGGCGCGGCCTGCCGCTGCCCGACGCGGCGCGCGAGGCGAAGCGGTTCGTCGGCCGGGCGATCGCCCACGGCTTGGCGATCGGCGGCGGCCACGGCCCGGCCAACCCGCTGGCGTGGTTGGACGACCGCTCCTAAGTAGTCGGCGATGAGGAAGCGCGGCCTCGGCGTCGTCGCGGGCAAGCGCGCGGCGCGGCGGCGGGCGCGGGCGGCCCGGGCGCGGGGCAGCGTGATGCCGACGACGGCGAGGCCCTGGGTCGCGGCGAGGTGGCAACTCGTCCCGCCGATGCCGCACCCGGCGTCGAGCACCCGCGCGCCGGGCGGCAGGGCGAGCTGCGCGGCGACGCGCCGGTCGAGGTTCTCGATCGACTCGCGATGCGAACGCGTGCCGGGTTCCCACAGCCCGTAGTGGACGGCGCGCCGCGGCCACAGGGCGCGGTAGAGGACGGTCGTCGACTCGTAGTAGGCCGTGACGCGGCGCCGCCGCTGCACCAGCGCGCCCGCGCCAGCAGCCCCTCGCACATCACCAGCGAGACGAGACGCGCGCGCGGCGCCGTCGCGGAGCGGCGCGAACCCGCCGCCCGCCGGCGCCGGTTCGCCCGCGCCGCGGTGTTCATCCGTGGCGATCTGTGTTGATCTGTGGCCTTTCTGAGCCGGGAGGGACGGACATGGCGCGAGTCGAATTCGGCGTGATGCTGCCGCAGATCAAGCGCAGTTGGAGCGACAGCCGGGCGGCGGCACAGGCGGTGGACCGCCTCGGCTACCACTCGGTGTGGTTCAACGATCACCTGTACGGCGTGCCGATGCCGTCGCTGCCGATCATGGAGGCGTGGACGGCGCTGTCGGCGGTCGGCGCGGTCACCGAACGGGTGGAGCTCGGCACGCTGGTGACGCCGATCGGCTTCCGCAATCCCGCCCTGCTGGCGAAGATGGTCGCGACGCTCGACAACATCAGCGACGGCCGGGTGATCGTCGGCCTCGGCAGCGGCTGGTTCGCGCAGGAGTTCAGCGGCTACGGCATCGACTTCCCCGCGGTGCAGGATCGCCTGCGCCAGCTCGCGGAGGGCATCGAGCTGATGCGCCGCATGTGGAGCGAGGAGCAGGTCACGTTCGGCGGCCGCTACTACCGCACCGACGACGTCTTCTGCGCCCCCAAGCCGGTGCGCCGGCCGCCGATCCTGATCGGCGGCGGCGGCGAGCAGGTGCTGCTCAAGCTGGTCGCCAGGCACGCCGACATCTGGAACAACCTCGCCGTCAACCTCGACCAGCTCGCGCACAAGGCCGGCGTCCTGCTGCGCCACTGCGAGAGCGTCGGCCGCGATCCCGCCACCCTGCGCATCTCGCAGCAGACGATGGTCGTCATCGGCAGCGACGAGGCCGATGCCAGGGCGAAGCAGGAGAAGGCGCAGCGCATCTACGGCGGGCACATGGGCCGCGGCATCGCCGGCACGCCGCAGCAGTGCATCGACCAGATCGAGGCCCTGGCCGCCCGGGGCTGCTCGCTGCTGATGATCGAATTCTTCGGCAAGGACATCGCCGAGCCGGCGCAACTGTTCGCGGAGACCGTGCTGCCCGCGTTCCGGTGACGGCGCGCGCCGGCCAGGCGCTTGTCAGCGGCGGCGCCGCGTGCGCATCAGCGGCGCATGGCGACCTGGTTCGATGCGGCGCGCTTCGGGATGTTCGTCCACTGGGGGCACGTCAGCCGGCAGGGCTGGGAGCTGTCCTGGCCGCTGGTCGGCGGCGCGCCGGTGTTCCCCGCCTGTCAGGACATCCCGGCGGCCGAGTACCACGCCGGCGCCACCCGCTTCTGTCCGGCGCCGGGGGCGGCGCGCGACTGGATGGCGCGCGCCCGCCGCGCCGGCATGACCTACGCGGTGCTCACCGCCAAGCACCACGACGGCTTCGCGCTCTGGCCGAGCCGCGCCGCCGACTGGTCGATCGCCCGCACGCCCTACGGCGGCGACCTGGTGCGCGAGTACGTCGAGGCGGCGCGCGACGCCGGGTTGCGCGTCGGGCTCTACTTCTCGCTCTCCGACTGGCACCATCCCGACTACCCGCCGTTCACCGACGCCGACCGGCCGTACCGCTACGGCCAGGAGCCGCGGCCGACACCGGAGCAGTGGCGGCGCTTCCTCGCCGTCATGTTCGCGCAGCTCGAGGAGCTGCTCACCGACTACGGCCGCATCGACCTGGTGTGGTTCGACGGCGGCTGGGAGCGCAGCGCCGAGGCGTGGCGGACCGGCGAGCTGGCGGCGCGCATCCGCGCCCTGCAACCGGAGATCCTGATCAACGACCGGCTGCCCGGCGCCGGCGATTTCGACACCCCGGAGCAGTTCGTGCCGCCGCAGCCGCCGGCGCGCGCCTGGGAGACCTGCCTGACGATGAACGACAGTTGGGGCTGGAATCCGAACGACCCGCACTACAAATCGGCGCGCGCCCTGGTCCACACCCTGTGCGAGGTGGCCGGTCGCGGCGGCAACCTGCTGCTCAACGTCAGCCCGATGGGCGACGGCAGTCTGCCCGCCGTCCAGATCGAGCGTCTCGACGCGATCAGCGACTGGATGGCGGCGTACGGCGAGAGCATCGTCGGCACCGCGCCGGGCCTCGAACCCTGGCAGTTCTACGGTCCGAGCACCCGCCGCGGCCGCACGACGTACCTGCACCTGCTGCAACGCCCCTACGACAGCGTCACCGTGCGCGGCGTCCCGATCCGGCGCGTCAGCCACGCCCGCGAGGTGCGCACCGGCACCGCGCTGACGTTCCGCGGCCGCTGTTCGGTCGTCGACGAGCTCCTCAACAGCGACCCCATCGGCGAGTTGGTCATCGACGTGCCGGAGTCCCTGCTCGACGACCTGGCGACCGTGCTGGCGATCGAGATCGCCGATCCGTGAGATCGGTCAGCTCTCCAGGCGCGTGAAGAAGGCGCGGATGCGCGCCGCGTTGGCGCCGACGTCGCCCTTGCCGTCGCGCGATTTCGACCGCATCTGCACCAGGCTCTGGCCGTTGGGGGTGGCCCGCACTTCGATCACGAAGTCGTCGCGGAAGTGGAACAGGCGGGTCGTGTCGTAGCCCTCGAGCGCGTGCGCCTCCGGGTCCTCGCGGGTGATGACCCAGCTCGGCATGCTGCGCGCCGCCGCGGCGACCTGCTTGAATGCCTCGTCGGGCGGCATGGCGAGCGGCAGCGGGCCGAGATCGGGATAGCCGGCCTTCTGTTGTTCGGCGAAGGCGAGGCCCGGATACGACATGTCGCGGCCCGCGTTCTCCGGCAGCGTGCCGGCGTGCACGAACTGCGGCGGCGCATCGGTGTCGGTGGCGATGTCGTTGATGCGCGGAATGTTGCGGCGCGCGCCCGACAGCAACAGGACGAGGCCGATGACGATCACCGGGATCGCCAGGCCGGCGGCGGTGGCGCTGCGCGTGCCCGCCGGTCCGAGCAGCAGCGCGACGGCGCCGAGCGCCAGGCTGACGATGCCGACGAGCAGGCCGAGGCCGAACGTGCCGAAGCCGTAGAGGGGCGCGACCAGGTCGAAGTGCGCCAGCGCCGGACCGAGCAGCGCCAGCAGCAGGCAGACGCGGCCGAGCCAGGCGCTGACGCGCCCGAGACGCGAGGTGGTGGCAGGCATGGTGGTGTCCCCCATCGACGAGCAGTGCCGCGACCGGCCGCTGTTAGGCCGCGCGCCGGCGCGATGTCAAACCACGGCCTGCCGAGACTCCCGGCGCGCGGGCTGCGACTCGGCGCACCGATGCCGCGAGCCCGAGCCCGCCGGCGGCTCACACCTTGGCGCTCAGGATCACCTGCCGCAGGAGATGGCGATGGCACTGCGCCTCGTCCTCGGCGCAGTGGCAGAGCAGGGTCACCGGCTGGCGCCGCGCCAGCGCCTTGATCAGGCGGAGGGTGAACTTCTGACCGTGGTTCCTTATGGTGCGGTTCGCCGCGTCGGCGCTGCCGCCGGCGAAGAGCTCGGCGCGGTAGCGGCGGGCGAAGGTCGCCCAGGTGATGTCGCCCCGCTGGCCGGCGCGCAGGAGCGCCTCGCTCGGCCCGAGGTTGGCCATCCACACGTCGTAGCGGCGGGTCGGCATGCCCCGCCCCCGGAACCGGGTGGCGAGGATGCGCAGCCCGTCGCGCTTCTCGATCGGCGACCAGACGGATTTCGTCGCGAGGGGCACCGGCATGGGCGCTAGCCGAGCCGGGGGTTTCCGGTCAAGGGCCTTGCCCAAGAATTCGCTGCTCCCGCGAGGCAGCCCCAGGTTGTTAGGTTGCTAGGTTGTTAGCCTTGATGAGACAGAAAACTCCTCACCACGGACACGGAGGGCTTGGTGCCATAGCGAAGGCGCGGGGCCTCTTCTCACTCCATTTCCAATGAACTTTGGGAGGACCACTGGGCGGGCTTCGAGATCAGTACCCTCCGTGTCTCCGTGCCTCCGTGGTGAAAGTCTTTTGTCGCATCAAGGTTGGTTGTCAGGCCTGAACGGCCTCTGAGACTAACAACCTAACAACTAACAACCTAGCAACCTTTCTCGGGCAAAGCCCGGTCAACGCCCGCCGCCCGTGGCGTCCCGCACGACGCGCGGCTGACAGTGCGTTGAAAGGCGGGCGGCGTCGCGAGGGCGCACGAGACGCGCCCGCAGTGGCCGACCTGTTCCTCAACGGACTGCTAAGGTCCGCCCGTGAGCGGCGCGATCCCCGCGGGCCTGACGCAGGCCGAGGCGGCCGAGCGGCTGCGGCAGGTCGGACCGAACCAGTTGGCGCCGCCGCGCCGGCGGGCGGTGCTGCTGCAGTTCCTCTCCCGCTTCCGCAACCCGCTGGTGCTGCTGCTGCTCGGCGCCAGCCTCATCTCGGCGCTCACCGGCGAGGTGGCGAGCTTCGCGATCATCGCCGTCATCGTCACCATCAGCGTCACCCTCGACTTCGTCCAGGAGCACCGCGCCGGACACGCCGCCGAACGACTGCGCGCCTCGGTGGCGCTGCGCGCCACCGTGCGCCGCGAGGGGACGGCGTGCGAGGTGCCGGTGTCCGAGGTGGTGCCGGACGACCTGGTGCTGCTCGCCGCCGGCGATCTCGTGCCCGCCGACGGCGTGCTGCTCGAGGCCCGCGATCTCTTCGTCAACCAGGCGCTCCTCACCGGCGAGGCGTTCCCGGTGGAGAAGCGCGCCGGCGCCGGCGGCGGGCTCGGCGACGATCCGGCCGATGCGCCGGACGGCGTCTACATGGGCACCGCGGTGATCAGCGGCAGCGGCCTGGCGCGCATCGTGCGCACCGGCCGCCACAGCGCGCTCGGCCAGATCAGCGCCACCGTCGCGGCGGCGCCGCCGCCAACCGCGTTCGAGCAGGGCACGCAGGCGTTCGGCCTGCTGATCATGCGGGTCACGCTGCTGCTCGTCCTCGCGGTGCTGCTGGTCAACATCCTGCTGCAGCGGCCGCCGCTGGAATCCTTTCTCTTCGCGCTCGCCCTCGCCGTCGGGCTGACGCCGGAGCTGCTGCCGATGATCGTCTCGGTGTGCCTGGCGCGCGGCGCCCTGCGCATGGCCGCGCAGCGCGTCGTGGTGAAGCGGCTGGCGGCGATCCACGACCTCGGCAGCATGGACGTGCTGTGCACCGACAAGACCGGCACGCTCACCGAGGCGCGCATCCGCCTCGAGCGCCACCTCGACGCGCGCGGCGGCGACAGTGATCGCGTGCTCCAGCTCGCCTATCTCAACAGCGCCTTCGAGACCGGGCTGCGCAGCCCCCTCGACGACGCGATCCTCGCCCACGGCACCCACCTGTCGACCGGCGACTGGCGCAAGATCGACGAGGTGCCGTTCGACTTCGAACGTCGCCGCGTCTCGGTGCTGCTCGACGACGGCCGCCAGCGGCTGCTCGTCGTCAAGGGCGCGTTGGAGGACATCGCCCGCCTCTCGACCGCCTACGAGGGCGCGCGCGCGGGCGAGACGGAGCCGATCGACGCGGCGACGCGCGCCGCCATCGCGGCCCGATTCGCCGCCCTGTCGGCCGAGGGCTTCCGCGTTCTCGGCATCGCCTGGCGCGCCGTCGACGCCGCCCACGACCACGCGGTGGTCGACGACGAGACGACGCTGGTGTTCGCCGGCTTCGCCGCCTTCCTCGATCCGCCGAAGGCGACGGCCGCCGACGCCCTGCGCGCCCTGGCGGATGCCGGGGTGACGGTGAAGGTGGTCACCGGCGACAACGAGCTCGTCACCACCCACGTCTGCCAGAGCCTGGCGCTGCCGGTCGCCGGCGTCCTCACCGGCGCGCAACTGGCGGCGATGGACGACCAGGCGCTGGCGGCCGCGGTCGAGGACACGACCCTCTTCTGCCGCGTCAGCCCGGCACAGAAGAACCGCATCATCCTGGCGCTCAAGCGGCGCGGGCACGTCGTCGGCTATCTCGGCGACGGCATCAACGACGCGCCGCCGCTGCACTCGGCCGACGTCGGCCTGTCGGTCGATGGCGCGGTCGACGTCGCCCACGAGGCGGCGTCGCTCATCCTCCTCGACCACGACCTGCGCGTGCTCCACGCCGGCGTGCTCGAGGGCCGCCGCACCTTCGGCAACATCATGAAGTACATCATGATGGGCACGAGCTCGAACTTCGGGAACATGTTCAGCATGGCGGCGGCGACGCTGGTGTTGCCCTTCCTGCCGATGCTGCCGGTGCAGATTCTGCTCAACAACCTGCTCTACGACCTGTCGGAGCTGCCGATCCCCCTCGACGAGGTCGATCCGGAGCTGCTGCGCCGTCCGCGCGCCTGGAACATGCGCTTCGTGCGCCGTTTCATGGTCACGCTCGGACCGGTCAGCTCGCTGTTCGACTTTCTCACCTTCTTCCTGCTGCTGCACCTGCTGCGGGCCGACGAGGCGCTCTTCCACACCGGCTGGTTCCTCGAGTCGCTGGCCACCCAGGTGCTGGTCATCTTCGTCATCCGCACCCGCCGCTCGCCGCTGCGCAGCCGTCCCGCCCGCGCCCTGGCGGCGGCGGCGCTGGTCACCGTCGCTCTCGCCGTCGCCATTCCCTTCACGCCGTTGGCGCCGGCGCTCGGCTTCGCGGTCCCGCCGCCCACCTTCTTCGCCGCCCTCGCCGGCATGGTGGCGCTCTACCTGGCGAGCGCCGAGCTGGTGAAGCGCGCCTTCTATCGGGCCTGGCTCGAGGCGCCGTGAGGCACGCGCGGTGCGCGGCCGGGCGGCGCGCCCTCCCGGCTGCCCGCGCTCGCCGGCGGGCGCCGTCGCGTCACCCGCGCACCCGGCGCACGTCGCCGAGGCGCAGGGTGAAGCCGGTGCGGTCGAGATAGGTGAGCATGCCGATGCTGAACTTGCGGCTGGCGCCGATCAGGTCGCGGAACTGCGCCGCGGTGATCTCCCCGCCGTGGGCGCGTGCAAACTCGCGGATCAGCGCGCGCGCCCGCTCGACGGCAGCGGAGCCGAAGTAGAGGTCGGCGTCGGCGCGGGCGAGGCGGCCGGCGCGCTCGAGCTCGGCGAGGATGGCGGCCAGGCGCGGCGCCGGCACCCGCAGCTCGTTGGCGACCTGGCGCACGTCGGGCGGCGTCATCCCGCCGGCGGCGACGCGGGCGACGATCGCCTCGCCCAGCGCCCGCTCGGCGGGAGTCAGGCCACCGCGATGCTCGGGTAGACGCAGCAGACTGTCCTCGCGCACCAGTTCCCGCTCGCGCTCGAGCTGCGCGACGACGGCGCGGAACAGCTTCGGCGCCAGATCGGCGGCGAGCCGCGAGCGCAGCGATTCCATTTCCATGCCGCGCTCGCGCGGCTGGGCGCGGTGATGCGCCGCCAGCCGCTCGCGCACGGCCGCGCGCAGCGCCTGCCAGCGTTCGCGCGTGACGTAGGCCTCGGCGCGCGCCGCGTCGGGCAGCGGCCGCAGCTCGCGCTGCCGCGCCAGGAGCGTCCGCACCGCATCGACGCGCAGGTCGGCGGCGGCGGCGAGCGTCTCCGGGGCGACGGCGAGGTCGGTGGTCATCCGCACCAGCGCCTGCAGGCGGGCGAGCGGCGTCGCGGCGTCGCGCAGCGCGGCGAGCTGCGCCAGCCGTTCCTCGCGGGCGCGCGGTGGGCGCGGCGCGAAGGGATCGAGGACGACGCCGCCGCCGACGGTGGCGCGCGCCGTCGCGGCGCGGAGGATGAAGCGGTCGCCGCCGAACGCCGCCACCGGCGCCCGCAGCACGAGCTGCGCGAGCGCCGACTCCCTCGGCGCCAGGGCGGCGCGGCCGTCGAGCCAGACGATGCGACCCATCGCCTCGGCGGTGCCGAGATGGACGCGCACCGGCGCCTGTCGCGCCAGCGGGCCCGGCGCCGCCGGGCGCAGCTCCACCCAGGCATCGAAGCGGTCGGTGACGCGATCGAGCTCGCGATCGCACACCACCTGGCCGCGGCTGATCGCCCCGTGCGCGACGCCGGCCAGGTTCAGCGCCACGCGCTGCCCGTACGCCGCCTCGTCCACCGCGACCCCGTGCACCTGCACCCCGCGCACCCGCACCTCGGCGCCGCCCGGCAGCACCCGCAGGGTGGCGCCGCGGCGCACCACGCCGGCGGTCGCGGTGCCGGTCACCACCACGCCGTGGCCGCGCATGACGAAGGCGCGGTCGACGGGCAGGCGGAAGCAGCCCTCCGGGGCCGGCCGCGCCGCGGCGCGCAGGGCGCCGCGGATGGTGTCGCGCAGCGCCTCGATGCCCTCGCCGGTGACCGTCGACACCTCGACCACCGGCGCGCCCGCGAGCCGGCTGCCGGCGAGCAGGATCTCGATCTCCTCGCGCACGCCGCGCCGCCGCGCCGCGTCGACGAGATCGACCTTGGTGATCGCCACCACGCCGCGGCGCGCGCCCAGCAGATGCAGGATGTCGAGGTGTTCCTCGGTCTGCGGCATCACCCCGTCGTCGGCCGCCACCACCAGCAGGACCACATCGACGCCGTGCGCGCCCGCCAGCATGTTGCGGATGAAGCGCTCGTGGCCGGGGACGTCGACGACGCCCGCGGTCTCGCCGTCGCCGGCGTCGAAGCGCGCGAATCCGAGATCGATCGAGATGCCGCGCGCGCGCTCTTCCTTCAGCCGGTCGGTGTCGACGCCGGTGAGCGCTCTGATGAGCGCCGTCTTGCCGTGATCGATGTGCCCGGCGGTGCCGAGGATCAGGTGCATCCGTGAGCGCGACGGAACACGAATGACCGCGAGGCAACGCGAAGACCTCGGCGGCGAACGACGGTCATTCGCCCGCCCCCTGGCCGCGCCGCCTCGGCAGCAGGTCGGTCGCCTGCGCCACGCAGCGCAGGTCGAGCCAGAAGCGGTCGTCGTGGACGCGGCCGATGATCGGCGGCTCGCTGGCGCGGAAGCGGGCGGCGATGGCGCGCGGCGACTCCGTGGGGTGGCGGATGGCGATCGCCTTCGACGGCAGCGTCTCGGTCGGCTGCGCGCCGCTGCCGATCGCGGCGGCGGCGTCCTCGAGGGACATGCGGTAGTCCGGGCCGAGCGCGCGCGCGAGCAGGGCGAGGGCGATCTCGCCCATCGTCTGCAGCGCGGCGAGAGGGCGGGTGAGCAGCGACAGCGCCGGCAGCGCCGCGGCGAGATCGGGCGCGGTGCGATAGAGGCGCAGCGTCGCCTCGAGCGCCGCGAGGGTCAACTTGTCGCAGCGCAGGGCGCGGCGCAGCGGGTTGCGGCGCAGGCGGGCGATCAGGTCGGCGCGCCCGACCACCAGCCCCGCCTGCGGGCCGCCGAGCAGCTTGTCGCCGCTGAAGGTGACCAGGTCGGCGCCGCGGCGGAGGCGGTCGCCGACCACCGGCTCGGCCGGCAGTCCCCACGGCGTCAGATCCACGAGCGCGCCGCTGCCGAGGTCCTCGACCACCGGTACGCCGCGCGCCCGGCCGATGGCGGCCAGCGCCTCGAGCTCGACCGCGGCGGTGAAGCCGGCGATGCGGTAGTTCGACGGGTGCACCTTGAGCAGCACCGCCGTGCACTCGTTGATCGCCCGCTCGTAGTCGGCGGCATGGGTGCGATTGGTGGTGCCGACCTCGCGCAAGGTCGCCAGGCTCTTGCCGCAGACGTCGGGGATCCGGAAGGCGCCGCCGATTTCCACCAGCTCGCCGCGCGACGCCACCACCTCGCGGCCCTCGGCGAGGGTGTTGAGCGCCAGCAGCACCGCGGCGGCGTTGTTGTTCACCGCCAGCGCCGCCTCGGCGCCGGTGAGGGCGCGGAGATGCGCCTCGACGTGCGCGTCGCGCTCGCCGCGGCCGCCGTCGGCGAGGTCGATCTCGAGCGTGCAGGGGCGGGTTGCCACCGCGGTCAGGGCCGCGACGGCGGCGTCGGCGAGCGGCGCCCGGCCGAGGTTGGTGTGGAGCACGACGCCGGTGGCGTTGATCGCCGGCCGCAGCGACGGCGCCGCCAGCGCGGCCAGGCGCGCCGCCGCGTCGGCGAGCAGCGCCGCGGCGGCGGGCGCCGGCGCGCCGGCGTCGCCGAGGTCGCGCCGCGCCGCCGCCAGGGCGTCGCGCAGGGCGTCGGCGACCAGCGGTCGCGGGTAACGCGCCAGCAGCGCGCCGGCGTCGCGGCTGCGCAGCAACTGGTCGACGCCGGGCAGCGATCGCAGAGCCGAGTCGCGCGCCGCCATGCGGCGCCGACTCTGCCGCGATTCGCGCGGCGACTCAACTCGATGTCGGACGAGCCCGACCGCCGGCGCGGAGCGGCGCGGCGACCGCGTAGCCTCCGCGCGTCCGCCGTTGCCCGTCGATTAACACATCAGGGGTGAGGAGGTCGCCGATGACTGGTCGCATCGCGTTCGCCATCATCCTGCTCACCGTCCATGGCGCCGCCGCGCAGCCGCGCGAGCCCGAGCGCGCCGTCCTGCCGGGGCTGATCGTCGACGCCGCGACGGCGCCGCGCGACGCGCGCGGCGCGCCGGACGAGACACGCATCCGCGGCGCGCGCGCCTGGCGTCCGCGCGCCCCCGCGGTCGCGGCGCGTGATGCGGAGCTCGAGGCGCTGCGCGACGACGCCGCGGCGAGCGCCGGCGGGGCCGACTTCGTCCCCGTCCCGGTCTTCCCGAGCGACGCGCGCGCGCCGGCGCGCATGGATTCCGGCGATCCCGACCCCGACCGCCTGCACAGCCCGCCGCCACCGCCCGAGCGGTGAGAAAAGGAGCCCCGAGATGTCGCGCCTCATCGTCGCCATCGTCGTCAGCCTCTGCAGCGCCGCCGCCTCGGTCCGCGCCGACACCGGGTCCTCGCTCGGCGACCGCGGTGGCGAGGGCTCCACCGCCTTCACCGGCCTGGCGCAGGCCCCGGAGGCGAACCTGTTCACCGGCTCGCTCACCACCGGCATCGCCCTGGAGGTGCCGCCGGGCCGCGGCGGCATGACGCCGCAGCTCCAGCTCCAGTATTCGAGCGGCGGCGGCGCCGGGGCGTTCGGCCACGGCTGGGACGTGCCGCTCGGCCGCATCGAGCGCAGCACGACCTGGGGGACGCCGCGCTGCAGCGGCGCGCATACCGACGAGTTCGTGCTCGTGCTGCCGTCCGGCGCCGCCGAGCTGGTGCGCGAGTCGCCCGGCAGCGCCTACTTCCGCCCCAAGGTGGAGGAGGCCTGGGTGCGCGCCGAGCTGCAGGCCGCCGACAACAGTTGGCGGGTCGTCGACCGCAGCGGACGCACCTACACCTTCGGCGACGTCGATTCGGCGCGCGTCGCCACCAGCACGCCGGCGACCCTCCTGGGTCAGACCGGAACGCGCTGCGATTTCACGGCGGTGTGGGCCCTGACCCGCATCGAGGATGCGAACGGCAATCGCATCGATCTCACCTGGAGCAAGGTGTTCAACACGCTGTATCCGGCGACGGTGCGCTGGGGCGCCAACGCCGCCGCCGCCGTGCCGCACCTGTACGTGGTGCGCTTCCTGCCCGAATGGCGGCCGCCGCTGGATCGCATGGTCAGCTACCGGCTCGGCGTCGAGGCGCGCCAGGTGTGGCGCATCTACGAGATCGACGTCGAGGTCGAGGCGCCGTCGCCGGGCGCGGCGGTGCGCCAGTACACGCTGCACTACGCCGACGACAACGGCGGCTATCAGTCGCTGCTGGCGGCGGTCGGGGCCACCGGCCGCCCGACGCAGCACTTCGTGTACACGCCGGGGACCGGCGGTCACCAGGCGACGACGACCGCGGTCACCCGGCCGCCCGGCGCCTACGATCGCCTGCGCGTCGCCAACGACAGCCTCGAGGTCTCGCAGAGCGTCCTCGACATGAACGGCGACGGCATCCTCGACCTGGTGCGCAGCGACACCGGGCCGGCGAACCAGTGGTCGGTCTATCGCGGCGTCGTCTCCGGCGGCGGATTCGGATTCGAGAACACGCCGATCGCCTGGCAGGCGCCGGGCAACTGGACGCACCTGCGCAACGTCGCGGTCAGCGGCTCCGCCGCCTGCCCGGTCGGTTGGGCGTGCACCCAGGCGGACACGCTCGATCTCACCGGCGATGGCATCCCGGATCACGTCGACGCCTCGAACCCGACGACCTGGGTGGTCAACCCGGGCCGCGGCGCGCCGCAGTGGGGATTCGGCCCGGCGGTCAACTGGCCGGCGCCGAATCTGCGCTACGTGCGTCGCAGCAAGGCCGGCGACACCTACCAGGACCTGGTCGACATGAACGGCGACGGCCTGCCGGATCTGGTGAGCAGTGGCAGCCCCGGGCAGAGCGAGCCGTTCAACTGGGCGGTGTATCTCAACACCGGTGCCGGCTTCGCGACGACGCCGCTGCCGGCCTGGCCGGCGCCGGTGGGCACGATCAGCGACCACGTGCCCAACGGCACCGGGCAGGCGCTGCTCGACTTCAACGGCGACGGTCTACCCGACGTCGTGCGCAGCGGCTATCCCGGCGCCGGCGCCTGGACCGATCCGCGCTGTCAGCTCTCGGACACCGCCCACGCGTCGTGCCTCGAGGTCTACCTCAACACCGGCCAGGGCTTCGCGTCGATGCAGCCGCCGATCCCGGTCCCGCCGGGCTTCGGGGTGCAGGAGATCGGCGAGAACGGCAACGTCGTGCAGGACCTGTTCGACGTCAACGGCGACGGGCTGCCCGACTGGATCTATCGCCGCTACAACGCCGTGACGTCGACGTTCGATCCGGAGTGGCGCGTCCTGCTGAACGTCGGCGGCACGCTCGAGGCGGTGACCTACGCCCCACAGACGTTTCTGCCGCCGCCCTATACCGAGGCCATCCCGGGGCGCGTGTGGCCCGGCGGCGGAGGCTATTTCCGGCGCACGCACGAGGCGGACACCTTCGTCGACATGGTGGACCTGAACGGCGACGGGCTGCTCGACCACGTGTCGACCGGCGCCGCCGGGTGGGCCGTGCGGCTGCACGCCGCCGCGCAACGACCGAACCTGCTGGCGGTGATGGAGAACGGGCTCGGGGGGACGAACACCATCGTCTATCGGCCGTCGACGGCCTACGACAATACCGGCGGCGACGGCGTGCCGGACCTGCCCTTCGTGCACTGGGTCGTCGAGCGGACCCGCCAGAGCGACGGCCTGTGCGCGCCGCCCGCCGGCGCCGATCCCTTTTCGCCGCTCGCCAATCCGTGCATCGACGCCGGGCACGAGCTGGTGACGTCGTTCCAGTACCAGGACGGCCGCTACGATCCGGTCGAGCGCGAATTCCGCGGCTTCCGCCGGGTCGTGCGCGCCACCAGCGAAGGCAGCGCGGCGGCGGCGTCGCTCGCCGTCACCCACTTCGCCCAGGACGCGCTGGTGAAGGGGCGGATCCTGCAAGTGGACACGTACGCCGGCGGCGACGTCCTGGTGCGCCGCGACCTCAATTCCTGGCTGACCCGCAGCGCCGGCACCGGCCGGTCGCAGATCTGGTTGAGTCGATCCGAGCGAGCCACCTTCGACCTCACGGCCGCCGTCCCGCTCTACCGTGCCACGCTCACCGATCCGCCCGACAGCTACGGCAACGTCACGCACCACTACAGCATCGGCCTCTTCGGCGCCGACCGCGTCGACACGTTCACCACCTACGCCACGCCGCAATCGGGCTCCCAGGTGCGCGACAAGCCATCGCAGGTGAAGGTCACCGACCCCGGGGGCGTGCTCGAGGAGAAGTGGTACTACTACGACAGCGCCCCGGACGGCCTTCCCAGCGGCAGCGTGACCGCGGGCAACCTCGTCCGCATCCGCGCCCGCCTCTCGCCCACGGTCGCCAACGGCCCGCAGACGCACCTGGCCTACGATGCCGCCGGCAACGTGCGCAGCACGACCGACGACAACGGCCACGTCACCACGACGGCCTACGACGCGTACCTGCTGTTCCCGCGCACGGTCACCAACCCGCTCGGCCACGTCACCACCACGACCGTCGACTACCGCTGGGGGCAGCCGCTGCGCATCGTCGATCCGAACGGCGCCGAGACCGCCTTCGCCTACGACACCGCCGGGCGGCTGATCTGCGCCGCGCGGCCGGGCGATTCGCTCGCCCAGTGCAGCACCCAGACCACCTACCACTTCGCGTCCGTGCCGGGGCAGATGTCGTGGATCGAGACCGCGGTGCGCCAGGACGCGCCCCATCCGCCGCTGCGCACGCGCCATCACTTCGACGCCCTCGGGCGGGCGCGCTACACCGACGCGTCGCGGGTGGTGGAGGGCCTGCCGACCACGGTGCGCAGCAACCACGTCGAGTACGACGCCGCCGGCCGCGTCGCCCGTGTCCACGACCCCTATCTCGCCAGCGCCGCGGCGCCGGACAACGGCACCACGATCTACGATTACCACCTGAACGGCGGGCCGCGGGTCGATCCGCTCGGCCGCCTGCACGCGCTGACCGGCAGCGACGGCGCGCAACGCCGCACCGACTACGCCGGCGCGCGCATGACCAGTTGGGACGAGGAGAACCAGCGCACCGAGTCCGACCTCGACAGCGCCGGCCGCACCGCCGAGCGCCGCAGCTACGACGGCAGCACCCTCGTCGCCCGGGTGCGTCAGACCTATGACGGGCTCGGGCGCGTGCTCGCCCTGACGCAGAACGACGTCACCCTGCGCACCTTCACCTACGATTCGCTGGGGCGGACGACGCTGGTGGCGAATGCCGATTCCGGCCTCTGGCGCTACGCCTACGACGGCGTCGGCAACCTGCGCTGGCAGGACGATCCGCGCCCCGGCCAGCACATCGAGACCTGCTACGACGCGCTCGATCGGCCGACCCGCGTCTGCCCGATCGCCAACGACGCGACGCAACTGCAGGCCTGCACCGCCACCTGCGCCTCGCCGGATGCCGTGACCTACACCTACGATCTCGCCTCGGTACCGGCCGGCACGGGCCGCCTGGCGCGCGTCGTCGATGGCTCCGGCAGCACCGATCTCCTCGCCTACGACGAGCGCGGGCGCCGGCTCGACGTGCGCCGCACCATCGTCGTCGACGGCATCGCGCGCGCGGCGCGCTTCCACTACCAGTACGACGCCAACGACCGGGTGAAAGGGATGGTCTACCCGGACAACGAGGTGGTGTACACCGAGTACGACGACGGCGGCCAGGCGATCGCGCTCTACAACGCCGGCGGCACGTTCTACGTCACCGACGCCCGTTACGATCTGCTCGGCCGGCCGACGCTGATCCAGCACGCGAACGGCGTCGCCGATACGCGCACCTACGGCACCGCCGCGCAGCGCCATCGCCTGCGCGCGCTGCGCAGCAGCGGGCCGGGCGGCGCGCTGCTCGACCTGCGCTACACGCAGTATTCGCCGCGCGGGCTCCTGCAGGCGGTGAGCGATCTGCGCGATCCGTCCGGCGTGCTCTCCAACAGCGCCGTCTTCGCCTACGACGGCCTCGGCCGCCTCACCAACGCAGACTACGCCCACGATCCGGCCGATCGCAGCTTCGCCTACGACGGGCTCGGCAACCTGACGCGCAACGGCGACCGCCTGCTGCGCTTCGACAACCCGGCGCGCCCGCACCAGATGACGAGCGTCGGCGTCGGCGCCGCCTCCACCGCCATCGGCCACGACGCCAACGGCAACCGCCTCGGCAAGAGCGGCCAGGGCTACGTCTACGACGCCTTCGACCGCCTGACCCGCATCGACGTCGGCGCCAACGCCGCCCGTTTCCTCTACGACCATGCCGGCCGCAAGGCGGCGACCATCCGCGAGGGGTCGCCGGCCTACGTCACCCGCTTCTACGATCAGTTGCTCGAGGTCGGCGCCGGCTTCGCGACCAAGTGGTACGCGCTCGGCGCCATCCGCGTCGCCTCCCAGGTCACGTCCTACACGGCGTGGGAGACCGCGGCGCTCGACCACGGGCCCATCTACGTCGCGACCTCCGGCCTCGCGGCCCCGCGCCTGCTGCTCGTCCTCGGTCGCGAGGCGCAGTGGGCGGCGGTGGCCGTCCTGCTGATCGCGACGACGGCGCTGTGGCTGGTGCCCGGCGGCCGGCGGCGCCCGGTGGCCGGCATCGTCGTCCGGCGCGGTCCGGCCATCGGCCTGGCGCTGCTCTGTGCCGTCGGCACGCTGCCGTGGCCGCTCGCCGTGGCGCCGCCGCCGGCGCTCGCCGGCGGCGGTGGCACCGGCACCACGATCTATCACTACCACCTCGACCACCTCGGCTCGACGCAGGTGGTGACCAATGCCAGCGGCGGGCTCCTCCAGCAGATCCGCTATCACCCGTACGGCGGCCTGCGCGGCCGCTGGACCGCCAGCGGGGCGTCGGTGGGGCCGGCGACCGATACCAGCCGCGAGTTCACCGGCTTCCACACCGACACGCTGTCCGGGCTCGAGTACGCCGGGGCGCGCTTCTACGATCCCGAGCTCGGCTCGTTCCTCACCCACGACGCGCGCGGCCAGTTCGCCAGCCCGTACAGCTATGGCGGCGGCGATCCCGTCAACTGGACCGATCCCGACGGCCACTTCTTCCTCGAGTTGCTCGGGGTCATCCTCGCCAGCGCCTTCGCATCGGCGGCCATCAACACGGTGATCGCCGCCGCGCAGGGTCTGCCGCTCAACGCCATCGGCAAGGCGGCGGTGGGCGGCGCCATCGCCGGCGCCGTCGGCGCCGGCATCGGGGTGGTCGCCGCCGCCGGCGCGATCGGCGCCGGGGCGCTCGCCGGCACGTTGTCGGTGTCGATGGACGCCGCGCAGCAGCAACTGGTGAGCGTCGCCGTCCGCTCCGCCTTCAGCACCACCTTCGCCAACACCGCCGGTCAGAGCGCCGCCGCCGCCGGCGCGCCGGGGCCGCTCGTCACCGCGATCTCGATCGTGGTGGGGTACGCCGCCTCGTACGGCTTCGACCAGGCCTGGGGAGACAAATTCGGCGGCGCCATCACCCGCGACGGCGGCGGCCAGACCGGTTCCGGCACCTGCAGCAACACCACCGACCACACCAACATCACGGCCATGGCCGCCGAGGACGCGGGCTTCAGCAAAGCCGAGGCGGGTTGGATCACCGAGGGCAACCTCATGCGCGATCGCAATCTGTGGAACAACCAGGATCACTTCGACTTCCTGGCCAGGGACACCGCCGGCCAGTTGAAGGGCGAGGCCACCAGCGTCAATTGGTCCGCGCCGGACGGGCGGGAGGCCTTTCTGAGGACGGTGGGCGGCGCGACGCACCACATCCAGGATCCGTACGCGCTGGGACATACGCTTCCCGGCACCAGCGCGCTGCGCGGTCCCGTCGCCGCGCCGCTGCGCTTCCTGATCCACAACGCCGTCGGCGGCGAGATCAGCTTCCGCCAGGCCTCGTACGACGCGACCCTGCGCTACCTGCGCGAGGTGCGCGGCACCCTCCCGGGGATCTCATGAGGGCGCTGTTCCACGGCGAGAGCGGCCGCGGGCGTTCTCGCCGGCCGATCGGTTCGTCCGCGCCGCGCCAGCGCGGCGCGGTCCACTGCCGCGCGGCATTCCGCCGCGCCGAGCTTCCACACCGGAGGTGGGTCATGGCGACGTCTTCGTACGGTACTCGCGCGCTCGCGCTCTGCGCGGTCGCAATCGGCCTGGCGGCATTGTCCCCACCGGCCTGGGGCGTCGCGTCGCGAGGAGGCGCCGCGCTGCGCGGCGCCGGCGGCTGGCAGCGCGACGTGCGCGACGGGGCGGCGCAGCGCTGGCAGATCGACGTCACGCGTCGGGCCGACGACGCGATCGAGGGCACGGTCACGCTGCAGGGCTCGCCGCTGATGCAGACCGGCACGCTGCGCGGCACGATCGAGGGGAAGACCGTGTCCGGCAGCCTCAGCGATCCGGCGGGCAATCACGTCGCCGATTTCGTCGGCCGGATCGGGCCCGACGGCACCTGGCGCGGCAGCTACCGCGACCGCAGCGGCGAGGTCGGCCGCTGGTCGTGGGACGGCGGCGGCCTCCAGTGAGCGGGCATGGGCGGCGCGCTGCTCGCGGCGGCCAGCGCGGCGCTGCTGCTCGCCGCCGCGCCGCCGTTCGCCGCGGCGCCGCTCGCGCTGCTCGCCCTGGCGCCGCTGCTGCTCGCGCTGTCGCGCGCCCGCACGCATGGGCGGGCGGTGGCGCTGGCCTGGTTCGCCGGCGCGCTCTTCCACCTCGGCCTGCTGCCCTGGCTGCCGGCGGCGATCGTCCGCACCCAGGGCATCGCCTGGCCCGCGGCGGGGCTCCTGTTCGCGCTCTTCGCCGTCGTGCACGCGCTGCCGTTCGCGCTGGTCGCGCTGGCGGCGCGCATCCCAGGCTCGGCGCCGGCGCGCGTCGCGGCGACGACCGCGGGATGGGTCGTGGCCGAATCCGCGTGGCCGCAGGTCCTGCCCTGGTCACTCGGCGCCGTGGTGGGACCCCATCCCCTGCTTCGCCAGGGCGCGGATCTCGCCGGCGTGCACGGGCTCGCCGCCCTGCTCGTCGCCGTCAACGCCCTGCTCGCCGAGGCGGCGGCGCGCTGGCGCGCGCAGCCGGCGCGGGCCGGCCTGGCCCTCGCCGCGGCCGCGATGCTCGTCGGCGGCGCGGGTGGCTACGGCAGCCTGCGCCGGCGCGCCGCCAGCGCGGCGGCGCCCGGACGGACGGCGCGCCTCGCCGTCGTCCAGGCCGGCGCTCTGCCGACGCGCGCCGCGGACCCGCAGGGGCAGGCGATCACCGCATGGGCGGCGTACGCCGCGACCAGCGCGACGCTCGCGGGCCGCGCCGACGTCGTCCTCTGGCCGGAGTCGGTGCTGCCGCTCTACCTCGGCGCCTCGCCGTCGTGGCGGGCGCGCGCCGAGGCGTTGGCGCGCGGGCTGCGCGCCGCCCTGGTGATCGGCGCCCTCGATCGCACCGCCGCCGGCGAGGAGTTGAACGCCGCCTACGTGTTCACACCCGCGCTGTCCGCCGTCGGTCACAAGGCGGTGCTGGTGCCGTTCGGCGAGTATCGGCCCGCCGCCGTGCGCTGGGTGCCGTCGCGCTGGTGGCGACCGCCGGCGCCGCGCCGCGCCGGTCCCGCGGCGGCGGTCGTCGACGCCGGCATCCGGCTCGCCCCCAGCATCTGCTTCGAGGCGATCCTGCCGGGATACTTCAATGCCGCCGTTCGCGACGGCGCGGAGGCGCTGGTGAATCTCAGCGACGACAGTTGGTTCGCCAGCCCGTGGGCGGCGGCCCAGCACCTCGAAATGACGCGCCTGCGCGCCGTCGAGACTCGCCGCTGGTTGATCCGCGCCTCGCACTCCGGCGTCAGCGCGGTGATCGACCCGCGCGGCGTCGTCGTCGCGCGGCTGCCCTTCGCGCGGCGCGGCACGCTGCTGCACGTCGTCGATCGCCGTCGCGGCCTGACGCCGTATGCGCGGTGGGGCGACGCGCCGCTGCTCGGCGCATCAGTGGCGACGCTGGTGGCGATCGTCGGCGGCGGCCTGTGGCGCCGTCGTCAGGCGAGGTCGAAGACCAGCACCTCGGCGTCGGCCGCGGCGTTGAGCTGAACGGCGCGCTCGTCGCCCACCGCCGCGCCGTCGCCGGCCTGCAGCGACTGCCCGTTGGCGGTCACCGTCCCGCGCGCCACCTGCACCCAGGCATGGCGGCCGGCGGCGAGCGGGTGCTCGACGCTGGCGCCGGGGGCGAGCTGCGCGGCGAGGATCGCCGCATCCTGGTGGATGGTCACCGATCCGGCGCGCCCGTCGGGCGACGCGATCACGGCGAGCCCGCCGCGCACGCCCGCCGGCAGGGCGCGTTGCTCGTATCCGGGCGCGATGCCGGCCCGCGCCGGCATGATCCAGATCTGCAGGAAGTGCACGGTGTCGGATGCCGATGCGTTGAACTCGCTGTGGCGGATGCCGGTGCCGGCGCTCATGCGCTGGATCTCGCCGGGGCGGATGACCGACCCGTTGCCGAGGCTGTCGCGGTGTTCGAGCGCGCCGTCGAGCACGTAGGTGACGATCTCCATGTCGCGATGCGCGTGCGTGCCGAAGCCCTGGCCGGGCGCGACGCGGTCCTCGTTGATCACGCGCAGGGCGCGAAATTCGACGTGCCGCGGATCGTGGTACTCGCCGAAGGAGAAGGTGTGCCAACTGTCCAACCAGCCGATGCGCGTGTGCCCGCGCTCGGCGGCGCGCCGGATCGTGATCATGCGGACCTCCGTGCGGCGGAGGATACGGGGCGAGCGGCGGTTGCGAAATGGGGCCCCGCCGCCGCGCTCGCGGCGCCGACGCGGGAGCGCATTGACACCCTCCGCCCCTGGACCTATCCCGGCCTCGTGAGGCGCTGGGCAATCGGCATGCGCGCCGTCGCCACGGCGCTGGTGCTGCTGGCGGGCTGCCGTTCGGAGACGCCGTCGCGCACCAGCGAGGTGCCCGAAGAGCCACGGCTGCCCGACGGCGATGCCGGTCGCTGGCTGCAGCGGGCGATCGACGCCGAGGGCGGCTGGCGGCGCTGGCGGATGCTGCGCGACGTCTCCTACATCAGCACGCTCACCGTGCTCGACCCGGTGCGGCAGTTGAGCTCGGACAGCACCGGCTGGTTCAGCGCGCCGCTGCACGGCGGCGCCGTGGCGCGCATGGATTCCGTCGGCCTGCCGACCGACGTCCGCTTCGGCATCGACGGCGACCGCACCTGGATTCTCAGCGACGGCCGACCGGTGCGGGCGCCCGGGCAACTGGCGATCACCCGCTTCGACCTGGTCAGCAGTCTCTTCTGGTTCACGCTGCCGTTCCGCCTGGCGGAACAGGCGGCGACCGTGACCTATGCCGGGCACGAACGCAGCGAGGACGGGACGACATGGGAGAAGCTGCGCGCCGACTTCCCGCACCCCGATCCCGGCCTGCCCGGGCCCTGGGTGGTCCTCTACCTGGACCCCGCCACCGGGCTGATCGATCGCGTCCACGCCCGGCTGACGGCGCCGTTCCTGCGCCACGAGCTGTGGGTCGGGCAGTGGCTGCGCTATCGCGACTGCGACGGACTGCGCAAGGAGCGGCAGCGCAAGTTCTTCCCCGCGGACGCCGACGGCAACATCATCGGCGCCCTGGTGGCCGAGCAGTTCGTCGAGCACGTGCGCTTCAACGTCGGCCACGACGCGGAGCACTTCCGCGAGCCGGCGCCGGCGACGCCCGGCGCCCCCCCCGACGAGCCCGATCTCGCCGCCGCCGAACCCGCGGTGCCGGCCCGGTGGGCCCGCCGGCCCGCGCTCCTGCCCGCCGCGGAGCGGGCGCCATGACCGCCGGGGAACGCGCGGCGCGGGCGGTGATCGCTGGCCTGCGCGCCGCCGGGCACGTCGCCTACTTCGTCGGCGGCTCGGTGCGCGACCAGTTGCGGGGCGTGGCGCCGACCGAGTTCGACGTCGCCACCGACGCGACCGCCGCGCAGGTGCAGGCGCTGTTCCCGCGCACCGTGCCGGTCGGCGCGCAGTTCGGCGTCGTCATCGTCGTCATCGACGGCCAGCCGGTGGAGGTTGCGAGCTTCCGCGCCGACGAGGAGTATCGCGACGGCCGCCACCCGATCGGCGTGCGACCGGCGACGCCGGAGGAGGACGCGCGCCGGCGCGATTTCACGATCAACGGCATGTTCCGCGACGCCGACAGCGGCGCGGTGCTCGACTACGTCGGCGGCCGCGCCGACCTCGCGGCCGGGATCATCCGCGCCATCGGCGATCCGGCGGCGCGCTTCGCCGAGGACCGGCTGCGCATGCTGCGCGCCGTGCGCTTCGCGGCGCGCCTGCGCTTCGCCATCGAGCCCGCGACCTTCGCCGCCATCCGCGCCCACGCGGCCGCGATCACCAGCGTGTCGTGGGAGCGCATCGGCGACGAGATCGCGCGCATCCTCACCGAGGGGGCGGCGCAGCGCGGCGTCCAGCTCCTCGACGACACGGGGCTGCTGGCGCACGTGCTGCCGGAGATCGCGGCGATGAAGGGCGTCGAGCAATCGCCCGACTACCATCCGGAGGGCGACGTGTTCACCCACACCCTGCTGCTGCTCGGCGGCCTGCGGCAGCCGAGCCTGGAGCTGGCGCTCGCCGCGCTGTTGCACGACGTGTCGAAGCGCGAGTGCGCCGCGCGCCGGCCGGATGGCCGCATCACCTTCTACGGCCACGCCGAGATCGGCGCCGAGAAGGCGGTGGCGATCTGCCAGCGCCTGCGCCGCAGTCGCGAGACCTGGGAGCGCGTCGCCTGGCTGGTGCGCCACCACCTGCGCATCGCCAGCGCGCCGCAGATGCGGCGCAGCACGCTGCGCCGCTTCCTCGCCGAGCCATGGATCGAGGAGCTGCTCGAGCTGGCGCGGCTCGACATCCTCGCCTCGAACAAGGACCTCGCGGCCTACGAGTTCTGCCGCCGCGTCCAGGTCGAGCTCGCCGGCGAGCCGATCAAACCGCCGCCGCTGCTGCGCGGCCGCGACCTGCTGGCGCTCGGGTACCGGAGTGGCCCGCGGTTCGCCGAGATCCTCGGCGCCGTCGAGGAGCGCCAGCTCGAGGGCGAGCTCAGCAGCCGCGACGAGGCGCTGGCGTGGGTGGAGCGGCACTATGTGAAGTAGCGCCGCCGGCGCGCGCGCGCCGGCGACCCGCGCTACACGAAGTGCATCTGGTAGCGGCGCACCAGCCGGCTCGCGCGGCGCCGCGAGCGCTCGTCCAGGTCGCCGTCCCACTGCCAGCGCCAGAGGATCGCCATCGCCTCCTCGCAGCGGTTGGGCTCGCTCCCAGCGATGAGCAGGGCTTCGAGCTCGTCGATCACCCGGGTGGCATCCACATTCGCCGCCATCCTCGCCTCCACATGCCGGCGCGATTGTACGACCGGCGGCGGCGCGGAGCTGGCCTCGATGTGACAACAGATCAGGTCGCCCGTCCTGGGGCGCCGCAGCGCAAATGGTGGGCGCCGCCAGCAAGCCATTGTGTCCGGCCGTGAACGCGGAAGCATGTCGCTCCTCCTGGCTTCCGAGTATATTGCTGAGCCCGATGAACCTGGTCGAGATCCTGAAGCGCCCCGAGGGCAAGACGCTGGAGTTCAAGCGTGACCTGTCCTCCCCGGATGGGGCGCTCAAGACGATCGTCGCCTTCGCCAACACGGCCGGCGGCACGCTGCTCGTCGGCGTGGAGGACCGCACCCGCCACGTTCGCGGCGTGCCTGACGCACTCGACCTGGAGGAGCGTCTGGCCAGCCTCGTCAGCGATCGCATCAGCCCGCGTCTCGTCCCGGAGATCGAGATCCTGCCCTGGCGCCGCACGCAGGTGCTGGCCCTGCAGGTCCATCCGAGCCCGAGCCGGCCGCACCATCTGATCCGCGAAGGGCCCGCCGCCGGAGTCTACGTCCGCGTCGGCTCCACGAATCGGCGCGCCGACACCGAGCTGATCGAGGAACTGCGCCGTTTCGCGCGGGGCGAGGGGTTCGACGAGCAGCCGATGCCCGGGCTCGACTCGGAAGCCCTCGACTTCCGAGCGGCTTCCGAGTCGTTCGCTTCGGTCCGCGCGCTCGCCCGCCGGGATCTGGAGACCTTGCGCCTCGTCACGGAGCACCAGGGCCGAAAGGTGCCGACCGTGGGCGGGATGATCCTCTTCGGGCGGGAGCGCGAGCGGCACTTCCCGGACGCCTGGATCCAGGCGGGGCGCTTCGCGGGCGCCGACAAGCGCCACATCCTCGACCGCGCCGAGGTTCGCTCCATCCCTGCGCGCGGCGTGGAAGAAGCCGTCGCCTTCGTGCGGAAGCACGCCTGGCATGGTGCCGTGATCGGCGCGTTGCGCCGGAAGGACCGTTGGAGCATCCCTCCCGAGGCCGTGCGCGAGGCCGTCATCAACGCGGTGGTTCACGCCGACTACGCCCAGCGCGGCGCGCCAATCCGCCTGTCGATCTTCGACGACCGCCTCGAGATCGAGAACCCGGGGCTCCTGCCCTTCGGCCTCACGATCGAGGACCTGCCGCGCGGCGTCTCGAAGCTGCGCAACCGGGTGATCGGCCGGGTCTTCCACGCGCTCGGCCTGATCGAGCAATGGGGCAGCGGCGTCCAGCGCATGACCGCCGCGTGTCAGGCGGCCGGGCTCCCCGCGCCAGTCTTCGAGGAGATCGCCACGCGCTTTCGCGTCACCATCGCCACGACCCAGATCGGCCCCAGGGTGGTCGAGGACACGGACCAGGCGATCCTGGACGCGCTCGGCGAAGCCAAGGGCCTCGCCACGAGCGAGATCGCCGCGGCGATCGGCCTCTCTCCCCGCGCGACTCGCACGCGGCTCGCGCGCCTCGTCGGCCGCGGATTCGTGCGTGAGATCGGCACCGGGCCGCAGGATCCGCGGCGGCGATATTTCCTGGCCGAGCGAGACCCCGCATGAGCCCGACGTCCGAGCAGGCCCGCCAGGACATCGACGCCGCACTGGAGGCCGCGAGGTGGATCGTCCAGGACCGCGCGGCGATGAACCTCGCAGCCGCCGTGGGCGTGGCCGTGCGCGAGCTCAAGATGACCTCCGGGCGCGGCTTCGCCGACTACCTCCTCTTCGTGAACGGCAAGGCTGTGGACGGGCTCGAGGCCAAGCCGGCCGGCGACCCGCGCTACACGAAGTGCATCTGGTAGCGGCGCACCAGCCGGCTCGCGCGGCGCCGCGAGGGTTCGTCGAGATCGCCGTCCCACTGCCAGCGCCAGAGGATCGCCATCGCCTCCTCGCAGCGGTTGGGCTCGCTCCCAGCGATGAGCAGGGCTTCGAGCTCGTCGATCACCCGGGTGGCATCCACATTCGCCGCCATCCTCACCTCCACATGCCGGCGCGATTGTACGACCAGCGGCGGCGCGGAGCTAGACGCAAAGTCCGGAATCTTCCCGCGCCCCACTTGGCCGTGACCTGGGACGCGAGCTACTAGTGACGGTTCATGGCTCCCGGCGACCTGGCGCGCGATACGGCGGTGACCAAGCTTGCGGTCGCCCCGGGATGGTACACGGCCGAGCTGTCGAACGCCTGGGATTTCCGCACTCCCTCGGGTGGGGCGCTGATGACCGTCGCCATGCGCGCCATGCAGGAGGAGCTGGGCGATCCCGAGCTCCGTCCACTGTCGGCCAACACCCACTTCTGCTCGCCGGTGCCGGCGGGGCCGCTCGCGGTCCGGGTCGAGGTGCTGCGCAAGGGCGGGGTCGCGGCCCAGGTGCGCGCGCAACTGTCGTCGACCACCGTCCCCGGGCCCGGCCTGGAGGTCAGCGCCACGTTCGCCCGCGCGCGCGACGGGCTCGACGTCATCGACACCGCGCCGCCGTCGGTGCGGCCGCCCGACCAGTGCCCGTCGGGCGACGAGGCGCGGCTCTCGATCCTCAGCGAACGACCGCGCATCTTCGAGAACCTGGAGTGGCGGCTCGCGGCGGGACACCTGTGGTGGACCAGGGACTGGGCGGCCGGCCCGGCGCGGATCGCGCGCTGGTTCCGCTACAAGGTGCCGCAGCGCCTGGCCGACGGCCGCTTCGATCCGTTGGCCATTCCGCCGATCGCCGACACCATGCCGCCGGCCCTGATCCAAAAGCTCGGCCCCGAGCACGAGCCCTTCTTCGCCCCCAGCCTGGACCTGACCGTGCACTTCCTCGAGGACACCGACGCGGAGTGGATCCTCACCGCCGTGCACGTGCCGCGGGCGCGCGCCGGCTACGCCACCGCCGACGCCGAGATCTGGGACGAGCGCGGCCGCCTCATCGCCACCGCCACGCAGATGATGCTGCTGCGTCGCGTGACCGGCGCTCCGCTGCCCCAGGGCTGACGCGCGCCGCGATGTCGGTCGATCCCGCCGTCCATCTGTCGGTCGTCATCCCGGCGTTCAACGAAGCGCGCCGGCTGCCGAGGACGCTCGAGCAGGTGACGACGTACCTGGCGCGCCAGGACTATCGCAGCGAGATCGTGGTGGTCGACGACGGCTGCAGCGACGGCACCGCCAGCCTGGTGCGCGGCTGGCCGGCCGGTCCGCTGCCGCTGCGGCTGATCGCCCATCCCGACGGGCGCAATCACGGCAAGGGCGCCACCGTGCGCCTCGGCCTGACGCAGGCGGTCGGCGCGCATCGGCTGTTCATGGACGCCGACAGCTCCACCACCATCGATCACATCGAGCGCTTCTGGCCGGCGTTCGCGGAGGGTTACGACGTCGTCATCGGCTCGCGCGACGTCGCCGGCGCGCACGTCGTCATCCACCAGCCCTGGTACAAGGAACTGGGCGGCAAGCTCGGCAACCTGATCATCCGCGGCCTGGCGGTGCCGGGCATCCACGACACCCAGAACGGTTTCAAGGCGGTGACGGCGCGCTGCGCCGAAGACGTGGTGCCGCGCCTCACCATCGATCGCTGGGGCTTCGACGTCGAGCTGCTGGTCGCGGCGCGCTGCCGCGGCTACCGCGTCAAGGAAGTGCCGATCGTCTGGCGCAACGACGCCGCCAGCACCGTTCCCGCGAGCGCCTACCTGCAGGTCCTCGGCGAGGTCTTCCGCGTCCGCCGTCAACGCGCCGCGGGCCGGTACTCCTAGCCTCGAAGCGACAAAACACCTTCACCACGGAGGCACGGAGACACGGAGGGCGCAGCGTCGGAATGGCGGGTGGGAGCGATCCCTATGGCCATTGCTGATGGCGTTGGGGATCTCGCCTCCGAACTCCCTCTTGTCCAGGTTACTCCGTGTCTCCGTGCCTCCGTGGTGAGATGTTTTCGTCACATCGAGGCCAGCTTTCGCCCGCCGCGCGGGGACCGAGGCCGTCCGCGCCGCTCACGGACGGTCCGACGCCGTCGCCAGCACGCGCTCGTAGACCTCGCGGATCGCCGCGGTGTGGCGCCGGTAGTCCTCCAGCAGCGCCCGCCGCGCGCCGCCGGCGCGTTGTGGCGACGTGTAGCCCAGGTGCAGGGCGATGCCGTCGAGATCGCCGCGTTCCTCGTCGAGATCGGAGATCGAGCGGTTCTCGACGATGCGCAGCCGGCTCGACAGGCGCTGCAGGAAGGCCCAGCCGCGCTGCAGCACGTCGGCGTCGGCGGCGGTCAGTAGGCCGAGGCGCGCCAGGCGCGCGATCTGGACACCGATGCGATCGACCTCCAGCAGCTCGGCGTGTTGGGCGAGGTGGCGGAGCTGCAGGAACTGCACCACGCTCTCGATGTCGAGCAGCCCGCCGCGGCCGATCTTGAAATCGCGGCGCGCGCCCTCCTCGCGCGCCAGCTCGTCCTCCATGCGCTGGCGGATGCGGTGGATCTCGGCGGCCGCGTCGGCGGGGAGCGGGCGCAGCAGGATGTCGCGCCGCAGCGCATCGAAGGCCGCGGCCAGCGCCGGGCTGCCGACGATCGGGCGGGCGCGCAGCAGCGCCTGGCGTTCCCAGGCCTGGGCGCTGCCGCCGTGGTAGGCGGCGAAGCTGGCGCGCGAGGTGACCAGCAGCCCCTGGTTGCCGGACGGCCGCAGGCGGGCGTCGATCTGGTAGCAGGCGCCGTCGCTGGTGCGGGTCTGCAGCCCCCAGATGAGCTTCTGCGCCAGGCGCACGTAGTGCTCCTGCGCCGCGAGCACGGCGCTCTCGTCGGCGCCGGGCGCGTCGTAGAGGAAGATCACGTCGAGATCGCTGCCGTAGGTGAGCTCGCGGCTGGCGAGCTTGCCCATGCCGACGACCAGGAACTCCTCGGGCGCGCCCGACGGCGGCGCGCCGCGCCGCGCCAGCTCCTGGCGCGCCAGGGCGAGCGCGCCCTCGACGCAGACCTCGGCGAGCTCGGTGAGCCCGCTCTCGGCCTCCGCGATGGTGATCTTCTCCGCCAGGTCGAGCAGGCCGATGTTCACCAGCTCGCGGTTGTGCAGCAGGCGCAGCGCCGCCAGGCTGCGCTCGGGCTCCTCGTCGCCGCGCTCGCCGGCGACGGCGTCGCGCAGGTGGGCGAGCGCGGCGCGCAGCTCGGCGCGCGACAGCACCAGCACGTTGGGGTCGCTGAAGATCGGCTCGATGAGCCGCGGGTGCGTCGCCAGGTAGCCGGAGAGGTACTCCGAGGCGGCGAAGAGCGCGGCGAGGCGATCGACGAGCTCGGGGCGGTCGAGCAGCAGGCCGTAGTAGAAACCGCGGCTGCCGACGCCGCGGATGAAGCGGTCGAGGTTGTTCATCGCCCGCTCGCGGTTCGGCGAGGCGTCGATGGCGTGCGCGAAGCGCGCCGCGAGGCGCTCGATCTGCGGTCCGACGGCGGGCTGCGTCAGCAGGTGCGGGACGTTGCGCTGGAAGAGATCGAGCAGCGGCTGCACGCCCTCGTCGGCGAACAGCGGCGCGAAGGCGGCGCGGATCGCGGCGCGGTGCGCGTCGAGCTCGGCGGCGAAGCGCGCCGCCGGGTCGTCGCCGTCGAAGCCGAGCGCGCGCGCCAGGGCGCGCCGCGCGGCCGCGTCCTCGGGCAGGCGGTGCGTCTGCCGCTCGCCCACCATCTGCAGGCGATTCTCGGTGCGGCGGAGGAAGGCGTAGCCGCGGCGGAGGTCGTCAGCGACGGCGCGCGGCAGCACCCCGACCTGCGCCAGCGCCGTCAGCGCCCGCTGGGTCGAGCGGTCGCGCACGTCGCGGATGCGCCCGCCGTGCAGGAGCTGCAGCGCCTGGGCGACGAACTCGACGTCGCGGATGCCGCCGGCGCCGATCTTCACGTCGAACGTCGCGCCGGCGCGGCCGCTCTCCTGCTCGACCCGCTCCTTCATGCCGCGGATGGCGGCGACGCCGGCGTAGTCCATCGCCGAGCGGTAGATCATCGGGTCGAGCCCGCGGATCAGCCGCCAGCCGAAGCGGCGGTCGCCGGCGACCGGCCGCGCCTTCATGAACGCCGCCTTTTCCCAGGTCGCCGCCCAGGCGTCGTAGTACTCGGCCAGCATGTCGCTCGGCACCACCAGGGGGCCGGACTGCCCCTCCGGGCGCAGATCGAGATCGATGCGGTAGAGGAAGCCGTCGCCGGTGGTGGCGCTCACCAGGCGTGCCAGCTCGCGGACGGCGCGTCCGTAGTACTCGGCCGGCGCCAACCCGTGGGTGGCGGCGTCGGCGGGCGTGCTCTCGAGGACGTAGACGAGGTCGACGTCGGACGAGTAGTTGAGCTCCTCGCCGCCGAGCTTGCCCATGCCGAGGACGGTGAAGGCCGGGGTGAGCGGCGCCCCGTCGGCGGTGGCCCACCGCGCCGGGCCGGCGGCGGCGGCGACCAGATCCAGGGCGTGGCGCAGGGCGGCGTCGAGCAGCGCGTCGGCCAGGTGCGACAGCTCCGCCAGCACCGCCTCGGTGGCGGCGAGGTCGTCGGGCGCCGACCACAGGTCGCGCAGGGTCAGGCGCGCCAGCTCGTAGTACTTGAAGTGGCGCAGCGCGGCGGCGGTGTCGGGCGCGCCGGCGAGGACGGCGCGCAGGCGCTCGTGATAGGCGTCCGCGTCGCGCGGCTGCTCGAGCGCGTCGCCGATCAGGCGCGGCAGCCAGTCGGGATGGCGCGCCAGGTGCGGCGCCAGGAACGGCGCCGCGCCGCAGAGCGTCGTCGCGGCGCGCACCGCGGCGTCGGCGTGCGCGGCCCAGAGCGGCTGCAGCCGCGTCGCGCTGGCTTCGAGGACGTCGGCGCCGAGCACGCGGGCGCGCTCGGGATCGGCGGCGGCTGCGGCGTGGCGATCGAGCAGCGCCGCGACGCCCGGCAGCGCGGCGGAGTCGCCCACGAGGACGGGCTCCCTAGGCGGCCGCGAGCAGGCCGCGGGCGATGGCCGAGACCTGGATCTCGTCGGTGCCGGCGTAGATCTGCAGCACCTTGGCGTCGCGGCAGAGCTGCTCGACGCGGTACTCGGCCATGTAGCCGTTGCCGCCGAAGAGCTGCACCGCCTCCAGGCACACCGCCATGCACGCCTGCGCGGTGTAGAGCTTGGTCGCCGACGCTTCCGCGAAGCTCATGCTCTTGCCCTGCTGCGCCATCTCCACCTGGCGGAAGACGATGTTCTGGATGTTCATCCGCGCCACTTCCATCTGCGCCAGCTTGAGCTGGATGAGCTGGAACTCGCCGATCGGCTTGCCGAAGGCGACGCGGGTGCGGGCGTAGTTGACGCACAGCGACAGGCACTCCTCGACGATGCCGAGCGCCATCGCGGCGACGCCGCTGCGCTCCATCGAGAAGGTGTCCTTCGCGCCGGAGCGCGCCGGGATGTCCTCGGTCTCGCCGATCAGGCGGTCCCTGCCGACGCGCACGTCCTCGAGGAACAGCTCGCCGGTGGGCGACGAGTGCATGCCCATCTTGCGCAGCGGCTTCGACTGCGCGAGGCCGGGCATGCCCTTGTCGAGGATGAAGCTGAGGATCTTGCGATCGCGCGCCGCGGTGGCGTCCCCCTCGTCCAGCTTGCAGATGAAGACGATGGTGTCGGCGTACGGGCCGTTGGTGATGAAGGTCTTGTTGCCGTTGAGCAGGTAGCCGCCGTTGCCATCGCGGCGCGCCGTCGCCTTCATGCCGCCGAAGGCGTCGGAGCCGGAATCGGGCTCGGTGATCGCCCACGAGCCGATCGTCTCCATCGTCATCAGCGGCAACGCCCACCGCTCCTTCTGGGCGATCGTCCCCTTCGACATGATCGCCGCCGCGGTCAGGCCGACGCTGACCCCCATGGCGGTCACCATGCCGGGACAACAGCGGCACAGCTCGATGATCGGGATCAGGGTCATGCCGACGTCGGTGCCGCCGCTCTCGCCCTTCTCCTTCACCGGCTTCCCCTCGGCCTTCGCCCGGTCGCGGGCGAGCTGACTGGCGAAGCGCTGGCGCGCCACCTCGTCGATGCCGAAGGTCCGCATCATCTTGCGCAGGATGTCGTAGGGCGGCAGATCGCCGTGCTCGAGCTCCTCGAGGCGCGGTTTGATTTCCGCCTCGACGAACTTGCGCACCATGTCCTGGATCATCAGATGCTGCTCGCTCCACTCGATCATGTCGGGAACTCCTTGCGGGGCGCGCCGCGCCCGAGGGGATCATCCTGCATAGCCAAGCCGTTCCGGGTGGAAAAGCCCCCCGGACGCTTGCGCGGCGCGCGCCGCCGCGGGCATGAGCACGTAGCAGCGCAGGGCGCGCCCGGGGCGGCGCGCGCCGCACGCCAATGACCACGACGAACGCGGAGGCTCCGATGTCGATGATCGTGCCGAGGCGCGCCGGCGCCGCCGTGGTTTCGGTGTAGTGGATGCCGGCCGTGCAGGCAGCGCGGTTCACCCTGCTTCCACCGCCGGCGATCCGCGCCGGCGGCTGGGTGCGCGAGCAACTGCGGTTGGCGGCGGCGGGGCTGACCGGGCGCATGATGGAGGTCTGGCCGGACGTCGGGCCGAACAGCGGCTGGTTGGGTGGGGACGGCGAGAGCTGGGAGCGCGGGCCCTACTACGCGCGCGGCCTGGTGGCGCTGGCGCATGCGCTCGGCGATCCCGATCTGATCGCGCGCGCCGCGCCATGGCTCGAGTGGACGCTGGCGAGCCAGCGCGCCGACGGCTGGTTCGGGCCCGCCGGCAACGACGACTGGTGGGCGCGGATGCCGATGCTCGACGCCCTGCGCTGGCATGCCGAGGCGACCGGCGATCCGCGCGTCGCGCCGTTCCTCGACCGCTACCTGCGCCACCAGCTCGCGCATCTGCCGGAGCGGCCGCTGCAGCTCTGGGGCAAGCCGCGCGGCGGCGACAACCTGGATGCGGCGCTCTGGCTGTACGACCGCGGGGGCGCGCCCTGGCTGCTCGAGCTGGCGGCGCTGCTGCACGCCCAGACCAGCGACTGGATCGGCGAGCTCGGCGGCGACGGCCCGCCGTCGGAGGAGTTCGACTTCGGGCACGGCGTGAACCGCGCCATGGGGTTCAAGGAGCCGGCGCTGTGGTGGCGCTGCTCGGGCGATCCCCGTCATCTCGCCGCGGTGCGCCACGGCTGGGAGCGCGTCATGGCGTGCCACGGCCAGGTGCAGGGGCTGTATTCGGGCGACGAATTCCTGCACGGGCGCGGGGCGACGCAGGGCACCGAGCTCTGCACCATCGTCGAGCTGCTCGCCAGCCTCGAGCGCGTGCTGGTCGTCGGCGGCGAGGCGTGGGCGGCCGACGCGATCGAGCGCGTGGCGCTCAACGCGCTGCCGTCGATCCTCGCCGCCGACCACTGCTCGCACCAGTACTTCCAGCTCGCCAACCAGATCGAGTGCACGCCCGGCAATCGCAACTTCTGGGTGCCGCACGACACCGACCTGCTGTTCGGCACCGCCACCGGGTACGGCTGCTGCGCCGCGAACCTGCACATGGGATGGCCGCGGCTGGTGCAGCACCTGTGGCTGCGCCGCGGCGACGAGCTGTGCGCGCCGCTGTTCGCGCCGTCGACCGTGACGACGTCGATCGCGGGCGTGCCGGTGACGATCGAGGAGGACACGGCGTACCCGTTCGACGAGGCGATCGCCTTTCGCGTGCGCTGCGCCGGCCCAGTGCGCTTCGCCGTGTCGCTGCGCGTGCCGGCGTGGGCGGGCGCCGCGGAGGTCGAGGCTCCGGGCGCGGCGGGGCAGCGCATCGAGCGCGCCGGCTGGTGGCGGGTCGAGCGCGAGTGGCGCGACGGCGATCGCCTGCACCTGCGGCTGCCGATGCCGCTGCGCGTCTCGCGCTGGGATCGCGGCGCGGTCGCCGTCGAGCGCGGGCCGCTGGTGTTCGCCGTCCGCGTCGGCGAGGCGTGGCGGGCGGTCGCCGGGACGCCGCCGTTCGCCGACTACGAGGTGCGGCCGACGACGCCGTGGAACTACGCGCTGGCGCTCGACCCCGCCGCACCCGCCAAGGCGATCCGCGTCGAGCACCGCGCCGGCGCCGCCCAGCCGTGGTCGCCGGAGGGCACGCCGATCGTGTTGCGCGCCCGTGCCCGACGCGTGCCGTCGTGGGTCGCGGCGGACGGCGTCGCCGGTCCGGTGCCGCAGCCGCCGCTGTCCGATCTGGGGCCCGAGGAAGTCATCGAGCTGATCCCCTTCGGCGCCGCCCGGCTGCGGATCAGTCAGTGTCCGCTCGCCGCGGCCGCGGAGCCGGCGTGAGCCCGGGCCGCCGCGGTCGTCGGGTGGTTCCGCGCCGGTGACGCCGCGCGGCGAATCGACCTCTCGCCTGCGGCGTGCTTGAATTCGCCCGTCATGCAGCAGCACACGAAATTCTCGCTCTGGTACACGGTCGCGGTGGTCGGCGCGATGCTGTTGCTGAACGCGCTGCTCTTCTCCGGGCCGGCGGTGCCGCGGATTCCGTACAGCGAGTTCCTGTCGCG
This sequence comes from bacterium, assembly GCA_019637795.1. Classification (NCBI taxonomy): domain Bacteria; species bacterium. The sequence goes on from JAHBUY010000002.1 coordinate 677,821, forward strand.
CGTGACGACCGGCAAGGTCGAGCGGGTGGTGATCACCACCGACACCATCTACGGCATCGACCGGGATCCCAACGCGCCGGCGCCGGCGAAGCCGGTCCCGGCGACCATCGAGCCGCCGGCGAAGGAGACGCCGTGGCGGGTGCCGCTCGACCGCTTCTGGCGCTGGGTCACCGGCATGCGGCAGCAGGCCCGCGAGGCCGAGGCGCGGCTGCGCTCGGAGCGGGCGCGCAGCTTCACCGTGGTGCCGCTCCCGGATCCGAAGCTGATCGAGACGCTGCAGCAGCACGGCGTCGACTTCCGCGGCGAGATCGACACCCACTGGGTGAGCAACTTCCTCCTCAACTGGATCCTGCCCTTCGGTGTCATGTTCGCCATCTGGGGGTACCTGATGCGGCGCATGGGCGGCGGCGGCCGCGGCGTGCTCAGCATCGGGCAGAGCAAGGCGAAGGTGTACCAGGTCGATCCGGCGACCCGCGCCACCTTCGCCGACGTCGCCGGCGTCGACGAGGCGGTCGAGGAGACCAAGGAGGTCGTCGCCTTTCTCAAGGATCCCAACAAGTACACCCGGCTCGGCGCCAAGCTGCCGAAGGGGGTGCTCCTGGTCGGCCCGCCGGGCACCGGCAAGACGCTGCTGGCGCGCGCCGTCGCCGGCGAGGCCGGGGTCCCGTTCTTCAGCCTCAACGGCTCGGAGTTCGTCGAGATGTTCGTCGGCGTCGGCGCCTCGCGGGTGCGCGACCTCTTCGCCGCCGCCAAGGCGAAAGCGCCGTGCATCGTGTTCATCGACGAGCTCGACGCCGTCGGCAAGCGGCGCGACGCGCCCGGGCTGACGGTCGGCGGCGGCTACGACGAGCGCGAGAACACCCTCAACCAGCTCCTGGTCGAGATGGACGGCTTCGACGCCAGCCAGGGGGTGGTGCTGATGGCGGCGACCAACCGGCCGGAGGTGCTCGATCCGGCGCTGCGCCGCCCCGGGCGCTTCGACCGCGAGATCCTCGTCGACCGTCCGACCAAGGCGGGGCGCCGGGCCATCCTCGCCGTGCACGCGCGCAAGCTGACGCTCGGGCCGGAGGTCGATCTCGACGCCATCGCCGCCCAGACCACCGGCTTCGTCGGCGCCGACCTCGCCAACCTCTGCAACGAGGCGGCGCTGATCGCCTCGCGCCGCGGCCGCGACGCGGTGCAGATGGCGGACTTCCAGGACGCCTTCGAGCGCGTCCTCGGCGGGGTGGAGAAGAAGGGGACGGTGCTCAATCCGCACGAGCGCCGCGTCGTCGCCTTCCACGAGTCCGGCCACACGCTGGTCGGCTACTTCACCCCCGGCGCCGACCCGGTGCAGAAGGTGTCGATCGTCCCGCGCGGCCGCGGCGCCCTCGGCTACACGCTGCAGGCGCCGCTCGAGGACCGCTTCCTGCTCTCCGAGCGGGAGCTGCGCGGCCGGCTGCGCACGCTGCTCGGCGGCCGCGCCGCCGAGGAGATCGTGTTCGGCGAGATCTCCACCGGTGCCGCCGACGACCTCGAGAAGGCGAGCCGGTTGGTGCGCCAGATGCTCACCGTCTACGGCATGAGCGAGCGGCTGCCGAACCTGTCATTGGCGGAGAACGTCCAGGGGAGCTTCCTGGGCCAGGTGTCGCGCGACCAGCCGCACTCGGCCGAGATCGAACGGGAACTCGGCGACGAGACCATGGAGCTGCTGCGCGAGGCCTACGCGGACGCGAAGGCGCTGCTGGTCGAGCGGCGCCCGCAGCTCGAGGCGCTCGCGACCCGGTTGCTGGCGCAGGAGAAGGTGGACGAGAAGGACCTGCTGGAGATCCTCGGTCCGCGCCAGGTCGCTGCCGGCCCGCCAGGGGCGCCGGCCGCTGCGGCCGCGCGCGGCGACTAGTGCAGCGACGCCCAGTCGCCGGAGTAGCGCTCGATCAGGGTGTTCCAGAGCGCCGCCGGGCGTTCGGCGAAGACGGCGTTGCTGTCGGCCGGACCGATGAACCAGTCGCCGCGCGTCACTTCCCGGTCGAGCTGCCCGGGGCCCCAGCCGGTATAGCCGGCATAGGCGCGGATCGCGTCGCCGCGCGCCATGCTCTTGCGCAGGGCGTCGAGGCTGCCGCTGGCGAACACGCGGTCGAAGACGCGCAGCGACTGCGGCGGCTGCTGGCGCGTGCGCACCAGCAGCAGCATGCGGTCGCGCGCCACCGGCCCGCCCAGGTAGATGACGTCGTCGCGGCGCCGCAGCTCGCCGATCTCGGGCAGCGCCTCGACCAGGGCGACGTCGGTCGGCCGGTTCACCACCACGCCGAGCGCGCCGTCGCGATCGTAGTCGACGAGCAGGATCACGGTCTCGGCGAAATTCGGATCCTGCAGGGTGCGGCTGGCGACCAGGAACTTGCCCTTCGCGAGCCGCGCCGCCGCGCCGCCCGGCGCGCCGACGCGATACGGGCGCGCGGCGGGCGTTCCGTCGTCGCGCGCCTGCGCCGCGCCGGCCACCAGCAGGGTGGCGGCGATGAGCGCAGCGGACGTCACTGCCGGCGTAGACTGGCGAGGGTGACGCGTCATGGAGCTCATCGCTGCGTCGGAGTCTATCAGCGCAGCGCGTCATTGACGAGCCCCGTTCTCTCCGATTGCACCGTCGTCGAAGCGCGTGGCAGGGAGACGGGATGCCGACCAAGCAGATCTGCGCCTCCGCGCTCGAGGCCGTCGCCGACATTCCGGACGGCGCGTCGATCCTCATCCAGTCCTTCGGGCCGCCGCAGGCGTGGCCGACCGATCTCCTGCTGGCGCTGCGCGAGCGCGGTGTCACCGGCCTGACGGTGATCTGCAACTCGCCCGCCGGCGGGCCGACGTCGCTGCAGATCCTCGCCGACAAGGCGCAGATCCGGAAGCTGATCTGCACCTACGCGGTGCTGCCGTCGGTGCCGACGCCGATCGGCGACATGGTGAAAGGCGGTCAGATCGAGGTCGAGCTGGTGCCGCAGGGCACCCTGGTCGAGCGGGTGCGCGCCGGCGGCGCCGGCCTGGCCGCCTTCTACACCCCGACCGGGGTGGGCACCGCCGTGGCCGAGGGCAAGGAGGAGCGGGTGTTCGGCGGCAAGCGCCACATCCTCGAGACCGCCATTCGCGCCGACTATGCCTTCCTTCAGGGATACCAGGCGGACACCGCCGGCAACCTGACCTATCGGCGCGGGGCGCGGAACTTCGGCCCGGCGTTCGCCACCGCGGCGAACTGCACGATCGCCGAGGTGCGGGAGATCGTGGAGGTCGGCCGCCTCGATCCCGAGGCGGTGGTGACGCCCGGCATCTTCGTCGACCGCCTGGTGCGGACGACGCAGCATTTCGATCCCGGCGTCATCCGCCAGATCACGATGATGGCCGGGCGCACCCGCGCCATGGAAGGCCGCGAGATCGAGGGCAGCGCGGCGCTGGCGCTGCCGCCCGACCTGATGGCGATGCGGGTGGCGGCGCTGCTCCGCGACGGCGAGTACGTGAACCTCGGGATCGGCCTGCCGACCCTGGTCTCGAACTACATCGAGGGCCGCGGCGTCACCCTGCACTCCGAGAACGGCATCCTCGGCTACGGCGCCTTCCCGCCCGAGGGCGAAGAGGACCTCGATCTCTACAACGCCAGCGGCCAACTGGTGACGCCGCTGCCGGAGACCAGCTACTTCGACTCGTCGACCTCGTTCGCCATGGCGCGCACCGGGCGGGTTTCGACCATCGTCCTCGGCGCCTTCCAGGTGGCGCCCAATGGCGACCTCGCGAACTGGAACATCCCGGCCACCGGCGCCGGCGGCATCGGCGGCGCCATGGACCTCGCCGCCGGCGGCGGCCGGATCATCGCCATGTGCTATCAGCGCGAGAAGAACGGCGCCTCGAAGCTCGTGCCGCGGCTGACCTACCCGCCGACGGCGCTCGCCTGCGTCCGCCACGTGGTGACCGACCTCGCCTACTTCGACATCGACGGCGAGGGCTTCCTGCTGCGCGAGATCGCGCCGGGACTGGGACTCGACGACATCCGCAGCGCCACCGCCGCCCCCTTCCGCGTCGCCAGCGACGTCAGGGACATGCAATTCGCCTAGCCCGGACTGGACGAAGCGTCCCGCGCCGGCCTGCCCGCCAGCCGCTCACCAGCCGCCGCCGCCTCCTCCGCCACCGCCGCCACCCGACGAGCCGCCGCCGCCGCTGCCGCTGCTCGATCCGGGCGCGACCGACGACGAGGCGACGGCACTGGCCAGCGACGAGCCGATCATCGACGAGAACCCGCCCGCGCTCATCTGATTCCACGGGCGGCCACCGTACCAGGCCGGTCCCGCTCCCTCGTGCCCGGCCGCCGCGGCGGCCGCCAGCACGTCGGCGAAGCGCGCGCTCCAGGCGTGCTCGACGCCGAGGGCGATGGCGAAGGGCAGCATGGCCTCGAAGCGCGCCGGCGTCTTCGGCGGCGCCTGCCGCAGCGCGTCGCCCTCGGCCGTCGTCAGGTACATCCGGAAGCCCTCGATCTGGTCCATGACCCGGCGCCCGGCACTGGTCGGCTGCTTGAGCAGGTAGGCGAACAGCCAGTTCACGGTCGCCAGCAGGAGCAAGAGCGGAATCGCCCAGAACGAGGTCGTCTGCCCGAGGGCGAACAGCCCGAACAGCTCGCCGGCGAAGAACGGCAGCGAGAAGGCGGTGAACAGGAGCGCGAGCGCGACCGCCAGGACGCGCGATCCCGCGCCGACGCCGGGTCGCACCGCGTCGCGCCAGCCGCGGCGGACGTTCTCCAGCAGCGTGAGGCAGGCGTAGGTCCAGAACCCGAGCCACACCATGATGAACGCCATGACGATGCTGCCGGCGCGCGCGCCGTACCAGCCGAGCGCGAGGAGCGCGCCGACGGACAGCACCACACCGGGCCACAGCCAGCGCTGGTTGGCGCGGAACATCGCGCCCTCGTATTCGGCGGCGAGGGCGCGGCGCAGCGCTTCGATCGCCGCCCGCACCCGGCCGTGGTTCTTCTGGTCCAGCGCGAGCGCCTCGCGGCCGCCCAGCAGGGCGCTGTTGAGCAGGCGCTCGGATACCGACAGCGGCTGCTGGCGGCCGTCGCGCCGGCTCAGCGTGAAGGCGCCGTCTTTCTCCTCGATGCCGAGCCAGCCTTTGACGCCGAGACTGACCAGCGCGGCGGTGAAACAGCGCTCGTCGTAGCGCATCGCTTCGACGTAGCGGACGCCGGGGGCGTCGAGCCCGAGCGGCGGCTCGAACAGCGGAATGATGGTGCCGCGCGTCGGATCGCGGCCGACCGCGATCCACGCCGCCAGGTAGTAGAGCAGCACCACCGCCAGGCCGGCGGCGCCGGCGACGAGGTGCCGGTTGCTGCGCATCCAGGCGGCGCGCCGCTCGTCGGCCGTCGGCTCGTGGACGTAGCCCTTGGGGAAGCCGGCGACGATCGTCAGCCCCTCGTAGGCGTCGAGCGGCCGCGTCGTCGCGAACGTCAGCGCGCCGTCGCGCGGATCGCGCGCCGTGGTCAGCGCCCGTTCGGTCGAGCCGCTGACGCCGGTGTAGCCCTCGCCGGTGACGCGATCGCGCGGCACCTCGGGCGGCAGGGTGACCCGCGCCGTCGCGCGCTCGATCGGGAACGCCCAGCCGTTGCCGGTGACGTTCCAGTACAGCTCGTCGTGATCGGCGAAGAAGCCGAGCTGCTCCGCGGTGCGGTAGGTGATGCGATAGACGTGCGGGCCGGGCGGGATCTCGACGTCCTCCCGCCCGATGTAGATCCGCACCCCGTTGTCGCGCGCCTCGGTGTGATACGGCTCGTCCCGGCCGTCGCGCTCGATCCGCAGGACGCTGAAGGGCACCTCGACGCGGGTCCCGAGCGGTCCGTCGTAGGTGGTGGGGAAGTCGCGGTAGATGCCGCGTTTGATGTGATCGCCGGCGGCGACCACGGCGATGGTCTCGGTCACCGTGAGCGCGCCGGCGCGATCGACCGCGATGTCGCTGCGATAGTCGGTGATGCGCTCCCCGCCCTCCTGCGCGCCCGCCGGCCCGCCGCCGAGCAGGACCAGCAGCAGCGCCAGGAGCCATCGCCAGGCCGCCGGCGGCCGCCGGACGCGGCGGCGCAGGCTCACGGGCGCACCTCGGGCACCGCCCGCTCGACGGCGCTCTCGACCTGGAAGAATTCCTCCAGCGGGAAGCCGCAGGCGCGTGCCATCAGGTTCGAGGGAAACGACTCGACGGCGGTGTTGTAGTCGCGCACCGTGCCGTTGTAGTAGCGCCGCGCCATCTGCAACTGGTTCTCCACCTCGCTCAGGCGCTGCTGCAACGCCAGGAAGCTCTCGCCGGCGCGCAACTGTGGATAGGCCTCGGCGACCGCCAGCAGGCCGCGCATCTGCGAGGTCAGCGCGTTCTCGCCGTCCTGCAGGGCGCGCGACGCGCGGGTGCCGCGCAGACGGGTCACGTCCTCCAGCACCCCGCGCTCGAACTGCGCGTGCCCGCGCACCATCTCGACGAGCGCCGGGACCAGGTCGTGGCGCCGCGTGAGCTGCACGTCGATGCCGCTCCACGCCTCGCGTACCAGGTTGCGCCGCCGCACCAGCCGGTTGAAGGCGAGCGCGACCGCGAGGAGGAGGAGCAGCGGCGCGCCGAGCGCCACGATGGCGATCATGGTGGGAGGGCACGCTAACGGACCCGCGCCGCGAACGGAATCGGGCGATGCGCGCGCGCGGGCCGGAGGTCGGCGGGCCGCGTGTCAATCAACCGTCACGCGCCGATCACGCGGCCCTAACCTGCGCCCGCTAGGTTGCGCGCCTTGCCTGGGGGAGACGATGACCGGTGACAGTTTCGACGCCCGCACCCATCGCGCCGTCGACGGCGAGATGGCGGCGCTGCTCGGCATCGGCGGCGGCGAGCAGCGCGGTCTGCCGCTGTTCGGCGTGCGCGGGCTGATGCTGGCGATGCTCGAGGACGCGGTGCGCAGCTATCTCGGCGCGGAGCGGCGCGGGCGCGAGGAGGCCCAGGCCTGGATCGACAGCCGGCAGCCGCGTTGGGTGTTCTCGTTCGCGACCATCTGCGAGACGCTGGGCCTCGAGCCGTCGGCGGTACGCCTGGCGCTGCGCCACATGCGCGAGCGCCCGGAGGGCCGTCGCCGTCTCCTGGTCGCCAAGAGCCGTCCGAACGCCCGTCAGGCCAACCTGCGGATCACGCTGCCGCGCGTCCGCCGGCGCCGCGGCAGCCCCGCTCCCCCGCCGCTCGCCTACTCGGCCGACGGCTCGGAGTAGGCCGCGGCGGCGAAGGACGCCGTCTCGGCGGTCACCGCCTCGTCGGCATCGCCGCCGCCGGGCGCCTTGCGTGATCGGCGGCGGCGCTTCGGCGGCGCCTCGGCCGCTTCCGCTGGCGCCGCGGCCACCTCGGCGGCCGGCGCCGGAACCTCGGGCGGGGTCGCCGTGGCTGCCAGTCGCGCCCGCCCGTGCGAATCGAGCTCGATGTCCTTGAGCATGCGCAGGCGGGTGACCAGGCGTGGCGATCCCGGCGGCCGCGCGAAGCCCTCGGCCTTCAGCGCTTTCTCGAGGACGTCGAGATTGATCCAGCGGTGCGGATCGCTGCCGCTCAGCCGGCCGATCACCGAGAGGATCTGATCGCGCGTCGCGCCGTGCGCCTCGGCATCGTGCAGCGGCGCGTGCGAAGGATGCGCCGGGTGGGCGGGAGGAGCCGAATGGGCCGTCGCCCGGTGCGCGGGCTTCGGCGGCGCTGCCCGCGGCGCGGGATGGGTCGGCGGCGGCGCGCTCTCCCGCGCCTGCTCGTGGCCCACCGGCGTCGCGCCGGCGCCGCGGCCGCGGCGCCGCCGGCCGCCGCGCGAGCGCCGGCGCCGCTTCGGCTCCTCCTCGTCCTCGACGGGGGCGGGGACCGCGGCGGCGGCGCCGCGTTTGTGGAGCAGCCGGCGGAAGGTGACGCCGCGGGCCGAGGCGGCGTCGCCGACGGCGTCGAAGGCGCGGTCGTTGGAGACGATCTCGAGCACGTCGCCGGGCTGCGCGCTCCCGAGCCAGCAGCCGGCGGCGACGGCGATCCACAGGTCGCTCCAGTCCTTGACGCCGGTCGCCGGCGCGCTGTGCACCAGTTGCGCGCCGGTGGCGGCGAGTCGGCGGGCGAGCCGCTGGCCGATGGCGCGCCAGTTGCCGACGGCGGCGACCTCGGTGGGTTGCGCGGCGTGATCGAGGTGCAGCGCCTCCAAGACCTCGAACAGATCCTCTTCGCTGCTGGTATTCTCGACGTCGACGAAGACGCAGCGGCGCGGGATGTGATTCGCCGCCGCGCGCATCGCCGGTCGTCTGGTGACCACGGCGACGTTCGGGCTCAACTTCCCGGTCGTCTTGCCGGCAGGCCGGCGCGTTGCCTTCGCGACGGCCCGCGTCTTCGCCGGCGCCTTCTTGGCGGCAGCCTTGCGAGCGGTTGATGGGGTGCGCGCGGCGGGGCCCGCCTTGGCGCGACGGGTGGGGGTCTTCTTGGTGGCCACGTGCGCTTACTGCCAGGGTCGCCGGCCAGCCGTCAAAGGCTCGCTCATCTCATTCTGGCCGGGGCGCGCCGGCGGCGAGGATCGGGTGCCCGCCCGCGATGTCGCCGCCCTGCCACTCCAGCTCAGCGCCGCGGCGACCGGCGCGCCGCGCCGGCCGGCAACAGGAGGCGGAGGATGGCGTCCGCGTGCGCCTCGGCGAAGGCCGGGTCGGTGGCGTCGATGCCGGCGATGCGACGGCATTCCGGGCCCTGGCTGAAGATCAATCCGGCGGCGCCGAGGACGATGTAGTAGAGGTGGACCGGCGCCAGCGGCGGCAGGACGCCGCGCGCCTGGGCGCGCTCGATGCGTCCGCGGATCGCTTCCCAGAGCGGCCGCACGTAGGTGTCGGCCAACCAGCGCATGCGCGGGCCGTCGCGTTTGCCTTCGTCGTTCATCAACTGCATGAACGCCGGCCGGCGGGCGACGAAGCGGACGAAGTGGCGGACGATGCGCTCGAGCTCGGCGACATCGTCGTCGCCCCCGTCCGTGGCGAGCACCGCGCCCAACTCGGCGGCCAGCTCGGCGAACGCGCTGTCGACCGCGGCCTGCCAGAGCTGCTCCTTGTCGGTGAAGTAGTAGGTGAGCAGCCCGAGGTTGGCCTCGGCGCGCTCGGCGATCTCGCGCACCCGCGCGCCGTCGAAGCCGCGCTCGGCGAAGACGTCGAGCGCCGCCGCCAGGATGCGCTCGCGAGTGGTCGCCTCCGCCTCGATGGGCGGGCGCGTCGGTCCCGGCATGACCAGGCTTTTAGTCTATTGACTAAACCGCGCAAGTGGGGTTATACAGACGACTAATCGCGCCTCGGGAGCCCCCGTCATGATCAAGGTGATCGATCTCGCCCATGTCCGCCTGCGCGCTCCGGATCTCGACCGCGCCGAAGCCTTCCTGACGGACTTCGGCCTGGTGCGGTCGGCGCGCACGGCGACGGCGCTGTACATGCGCGGCACCGACCCGCGCCATCACGTGCACATCACCGAGCTCGGCGATCCGGCCTTCGTCGGCGTCGGGTTGCAGGCGGCGAGCGCGGCGGATCTCGACGTCATCGCGCGCGCGCCGGGCGCCGGCGCGGTCGAGGACATCGACGAACCGGGCGGCGGCCGCCGGGTCCGCCTCACCGATCCCAACGGCATCGCCATCGAGGTGGTGCACGGCATCGCCGCCGTGCCGCCGCTGCCGCTGCCGGCGCCGCGCCAGCTCAACAGCGGCGCCGAGCGGCGCCGTCTCGGCGCGCCGCAGCGCGTCGAGCGCGGCCCGGCGCGCGTCAAGCGGCTCGGCCACTTCGTGCTGTTGGTCAGGGACTTCCGCGAGAGCGAGCGCTTCTACCACTCGCACTTCGGCTTCAGGAACTCGGACGAGATCTACCTCGGCGACCGCGACCAGGTGCTCGCCGCGTTCATGCGCCTGGACCGCGGCGACGAGTACACGGACCACCACAGCTTCCTCGCGGTCGGCGCCGGCACGGTGGAGCTGAACCACGTCTCCTTCGAGGTGCAGGACCTCGACGACCTGATGACCGGCCACGAGCACCTCGCGGGGCGAGGCTACGAGCACCGTTGGGGCGTCGGCCGGCACGTGCTCGGGAGCCAGATCTACGACTACTGGCGCGATCCGTGGGGTCGCGTTCACGAGCTCTGGACCGACGGCGACCTGTTCAACGGCCGCACGCCGACCGGCGCCGTGGCGGCGGAGCTCGACGGCCCGGCGTCGCACTGGGGGCCGCCGGCGCCGGGGCCGTTCGGAGCCTGAGCATGCGCCGCATCGAGGTGCCGGTCCTCATCGTCGGCGGCGGGCCGGTCGGGCTCGCCGCCGGCATCCTGCTCGCCCGACTGGGCATCGACAGCCGCATCGTCGAGCGCCGCCCCGGCCCGCAGCCGGCGCCGGCGGCGCACGCCGTCAACGCCCGCACCTTCGAGATCTGCCGCCAAGCCGGCGTCGACATGGCCGCCCTCGCCACCGCCAGCCGGCCGCCGTCGGATGCTGGCTGGGCGCGCTGGACCACCACCCTCGCCGGCGAGGAGCTCGGCGCCCTGCCCTACGAGCGGCAGGGCGACGACGTCCTGGCGGTGACGCCGACGCCGCTGCGCAACCTCTCGCAGCATCGCTTCGAGCCGATCCTCGTCGACACCCTGCGCAGCCTGCCCGCGGCGGCGCTGCGTTGGCAGCACGAGTGGCGGTCGGCGGAGCAGGACGGCGACGGCATCACCTCGCTGATCGCCGCCGACGGCGGCGCGTACGAAGTGCGCAGCCGCTGGCTGCTGGCGGCGGACGGCGCCGGCAGCCGGGTGCGCAAGTGGCTCGGCATCGAGCCCATCGGACCGGCGCGCCTGCAGAGCTTCATCATGATCCACTTCGAGGCCAACCTGCGGCCGCTGGTCGGCGGGCGCCCCGGAGTCCTGTACTGGCTGACCGACGTCGAGGGCGGCGTCGCCTTCGTGGCGCACGACATCGACTCGACCTGGGTCTACATGCACGCCTGGGATCCCGACCGCGAGCGCATCCAGGACTATGACGAGGCGCGCTGCGCGGCGCTGGTGCGGCGGGCGATGGGAACCGACGCGCATCCGTTCGCCATCCGCACCATCAGCCCGTGGACGATGACGGCGCAGGTCGCCGAGCGCTACCGCGACGGGCGCGCCTTTCTGATCGGCGACGCGGCGCATCGCTTCCCGCCCACCGGCGGCATGGGCCTGAACACCGGCGTGCAGGACGCCCACAACCTGGCGTGGAAACTGGGCGCCGTCGAGCGCCGCTGGGCCGATCCGTCGCTGCTCGACACCTACGAGCAGGAACGCCGGCCGGTGGCGCAACGCAATGCCGACGTCAGCATCGCCAACGCATTGCGCCTGTTCGAGGTCTATGAAGCGCTCGGCGGCATGGGCGACGCGGCGGCGGCACGGCGGGCGGAGGTGCTGGCGGATCCCGTTGCCCGTGCGGGCGTCGCGGCGGCGATCGCCAACCAGGCGGAGCACTTCGACATGCTCGGCCTGCAACTCGGCTTCACCTACGCGACGGGCGCCCTGATCGGCGACGGCAGCGCCGCGCCGGCGCTCGAGAATCCGGTGCGCGAGCTCGTGCCCAACGCCCGCCCCGGGGCGCGTCTGCCGCACGCGTGGGTCGGCAGCCGCTCGACCCTCGATCTGATCCCCTACGATCGCTTCACCCTGATCACCGGCAGCGCCGGCGACGCCTGGGCGGCCGCGGCGGCGACGATCGAGGGAATACCGCTCGGCCACGTCGCGCTCGGCCGCGATGCCAACCGGGGTTGGGCAGAGCAGCTCGGCATCGGAACCGACGGGGCGCTGTTGGTGCGACCGGATCAGCATGTCGCCTGGCGCTCGCCCGGCGCCGCGCCCGATCCGGCGGCGATCCTGGGTGACGTGCTGGCCCGTATCACCGGCCACTGAAGGAGGGGAGATGGATCTCGGACTGAGCGGCCGCACGGCGATCGTCTGCGCATCGAGCCGCGGCCTGGGCAGGGCCTGCGCCCGCGCCCTCGCCGGCGAGGGCGTGGACGTGGTGATCAACGGCCGCGACCCCGATCGACTGGCCGCGACGGCGGAGGAGATTCGTGCCGCCAGCGGGGTGTCCGTGACGGCGGTCGCGGCCGACGTCGCCACCGAGGAGGGGCGCGCGGCGCTCCTCGCCGCCTGTCCCGCGCCCGACATCCTGGTGAACAACAACGGCGGTCCCGCGCCGGGGCGGTTCGAGGACTGGGATCATGCCACGTGGCTGGCGGCGCTGGAGTCGAACCTGCTCGCGCCGGTCATGATGATCCGCGGCGTCATCGCCGGCATGCGGGCGCGTCGCTTCGGGCGCATCGTCAACATCACCTCGGCGATGGTGAAGGCGCCGCACCCGTTGATGGGCCTGTCGACGGCGGCGCGCAGCGCCCTGACCGCGGTGTGCAAGGGGCTGTCGCGCGAAGTCGCCGCCGACAACGTGACCATCAACAACCTGCTGCCGGAGCGCATCGACACCGATCGCCAACGCTTCATGGCCGAGCTGCGCTCGGCCATGGGCGGGATCACGATCGAGGAGGCCTACGCCGAGATGGCCGCCAGCATCGCCGCCGGCCGCCTCGGCACGCCGGAGGAATTCGGCGCCGCCTGCGCCTTTCTGTGCAGCGCCCAGGCCGGCTACGTGTCGGGTCAGAACCTGCAACTCGACGGCGGCACCTACCCGGGATTGCTGTAGGGCGTCGCGTCTCGTCGCGGGCGGCGCGCCGTGCTGGCGGGTCGTCCGCTACGCCATCTCCGCCAGCAGCGCGTCCATGCGCGCGAAGACGGTCGTGATCGTCTCCTCGTCGGGCAGGAGGGTGACGCGGAAGTGGTCGGTGTAGTCGACGTTGAACGACGAGCCCGGCACGACCAGGACGTGCTTCTCCTCGAGCAGGCGCATGGCGAAGTCGGCGTCGTTGAACGCCGGCAGCACGTCGGTGCGGGCGCGGACGAAGGCATAGAGCGCGCCGCGCGGCGGCGTCAGGGCGAGGAAGGGCGAGCGGGCGACGGCGTCGATGATCGCCTGCCGCTGGCGGCCGAGGCGGCCGGTCGGCGCGGTGAGCTCGTAGATGCTCTGCACGCCGCCGAGCGCGGTCTGCACCGCCCACTGTCCCGGGACGCTGGCGCACAATCGGAGCGACGCCAGCATCTCGAGGCAGTTGAGATAGTCCGCCGCGTGATCGCGGCGGCCGCTGAAGAACACCCAGCCGGTGCGGAAGCCGCAGGCGCGGTAGACCTTCGACAGTCCGCCGAAGGTGGCGCACAACGTGTCCTGGCAGAGCGTCGCCACCGGCGTGTGGACGGCGCCGTCGTAGAGGACCCGGTCGTAGATCTCGTCCGAGAACAACGCGATGCGCCGTGTCTCGGCGACCCGCACCAGGCCCTCGACCACCGCGCGGGGATAGACGGCGCCGGTCGGATTGTTGGGGTTGATCAGTACCAGCGCCTTGCAGCGCGGGGTGATGAGGGCAGCCACGTCCTCGGGATCGGGGACGAAGCCCGCCTCGGGCCGACAGGGGTAGTAGACCGGCTTGCCGCCGGCGATGACCACGGCGGCGGTCCACAGCGGATAGTCGGGCGCCGGCAGCAGCACCTCGTCGCCGGGCTCGAGCAGCGCCTCCATGGTCATGAGGATCAGCTCGGAGACGCCGTTGCCCATGAACACGTCCTCGGCGGTGACGCCGGGGATGCCCTTGTTCTGGGTGTCCATCACCACCGCCTCGCGGGCGGGGAAGATGCCCTTCTGGTGACAGTAGCCCTCGGCCTGCGGCAGGTTCTCGAGCAGCGCCAGGCGCAGCGTCTCGGGCGGCCGGAACCCGTACGCGGCGGGATTGCCGATGTTGAGCTTGATGACCTCGTAGCCCATCCGCTCCAGCTCCTGGGCGCGCCGCGCCAGCGGTCCGCGGATCTCGTAGCGGACGTGCGCCAGGTGGCGGGCGGGCATCAGGTGGGGGAGTGGTTGGGCGCTGGACATACGGTCGCTTATCGATTGCCGGCTACGACGGCGCAAGCCGGGAGGATGGGGTGCGTTTCCTCTTCCGTGGGCGACCGGGCGCCGGCACTCCGCATGCGGTCCGGCATGCCGCGGGTCGCGACGCGAAATCGCGGTAGAGAAGCGCGATCGATCTGTTACAACGACCGGTGTCCGGCGTGCTGCGCTCATCGGTGCCGGGCGAGGAGTGGCGCATGAAACGGCTGCAGCGGTTGGCGATGGCATCGGTACTGGTCCTGCTGATGACCGGCGGTGCGTACGCCCAGGGACAGGACTTCGAGCCGGTGCGCGAGCCGCAGCCGCGCGTCGGTCTGAGCGCGATGGTGATCAACGCCTTCTTCGTGCCACTGCGCTTTCCGGTGACGGTCGCCGGCGCGGCGCTGGCGGGCGCGACCGGCTGGCTCACCGCCGGCAACCGGCATGCCGCCGACGACATCTTCGGCCTGGTCGACGGCACGCAGGTCATCACCACCGACATCATCGAGAAGCGCCAGCGCTTCACCTGGAGCGCCTACGACTGAGGGCGCGCCGCGCTCCCACGCGGCAGCCGCCGTTGCGACCGGCGCCCGGATGCGCGCGCCTGCCTAGTGCACCGTCGTCGAGATGGGCTCACGCATCTTGCCGGCCCTCGACGTCCCTCGCAGCGTCACGCCTCCTTGGAATATTCCCGATATTCCTGCGTCGGCGTTCCTCGCGAGGACCGCCGATGACCGGCAACCTGCTCAACCCTGTCTCAACGACGGTGCACTAGGCCGTTCCGTTGCTCGCGCGCCGGGCCGCGCTCCCGCGCGGCCCGCCAGCGCTGCCTTCACGTCCGGCGCGCCTGTATGCCTGCGGGGCTCGGCGCTGGAAGCCGATCCGGAATGTGATCGAGGTGATAGAGGGCGCGGCAGTTGTCGAGCAGGAACTTCTTCACCTCGGCGCGCGGCAGGCCGCGGAAGAGGCGGCCGATGGTGACGCGATTGTTCGGCCAGTCGCTGCCGGTGTGCGGGTAGTCCGTGGACCACATCAGGTGCTCGATGTTGAGGTGGTGCCGCAGCTCGAGGCCGATGGTGTCGATCATGAACGTCGCCCAGAAGTTGGTGTGGAACGTGCGGCTCGGCATCGTGCTCATGACCTCGGCGGCGCCGGTGTACCAGCGGTAGCGGAGGAACATGTCGTCGACTTGCTCCATCGCCGTCGGGATCCAGCCGATGTTGCCCTCGACGATGACGAAGCGCAGGCGGGGGAACCTCTGGCAGGCGCCGGAGAAGAGGACGCGGAGCGCTGCTTCCATGGAATCCGCGCCCGCCTTCGAGGCGCCGGCGTGGGCGAGGAAGGCGAGGGTGCCGAACGACACCGTCGGTTGCAGGCCGGTGTCGGTGAAACTGCCGATGTGGATGCCGAGCGGGAACGCCGCCTCCTCGGCGACGGCCCAGAAGCGATCGTCGTCGCCAGTCGGTTCGTAGGTGCCGTTGGGGAAGGCGGCGAGAAGGGCGCCGCGATGCCCGTGCGCCATCGCCCACTGCAGCTCGGCGATGGCATCGTCGATGCCGGTGGTGGGGATGATCGCCTGTGGGATCAGACGGCCGCCGGACGGGCCGCAGAGCTCGAGGATCCACTCGTTGTAGGCGCGCACGCAGGCGCACTGCAGCTCGCGATCCTCGCTGTAGGTGCGGGCGCCGGCGAGGGTGATGCTCGGATAGAGGATCTGGGCGTGGATGCCGTCGGCGTCGAGATCGGCGAGGCGGGCGGCGGTGTCGAAGCTGCCCGGGCGGATGGTGTCGTAGCGCATGCCCGAGGGACGGAACTGCAGGTAGCTCAGCCCGGCGGTGGCGGTGAGCCCGAGCGGGCGCAGCTTCTTGCCATCGTCGAACGACCAGACATCGCCCTCGTCGGTGTGCAGCACCTTGGGGGCGCGGGGGCGCAGGCGGGCGGGAACGCGTTGCTGCCAGAGATCGGGCGGTTCGTTGACGTGCGCGTCGGCGTCGACGATCGGGTAGTCGATGCTGGCGACCTCGGCGAACGGCTCGGACATGGCGGCCTCCAGTGGCACGGCGCGGGATTGCGTCATCGGGTCGGCGTGAACAGCGGCGCCATCACCGTGCGCTCCACGCCCGGATAGCGCAACGGTCGGAACACGGCGTGCACCGGCTGGTCGCAGCGCAGCGACTCCGGGGCGCAGTCGACGATGTAGCTGACGATGTGGACGGCGGGATCCTCGACCAGCGCCACCAGGCCGGTGACGAAGGGCAGGCGGTCGGCGACCTGCGGGATCCAGGCGTGACGCACCACCGACCAGGAGAAGAGGTGGCCGCGGCCGCTGACGTCGTGCCAGGTCATCGTCGCGCCGCCGCACCAGCGGCACGGCGGCTCGGGATACCACACCCCGCGTCCGCACCGATCGCAGCGCGGGATGCGCAGCGCGCCGCGCGCCGCGCCGGCCCACAGCTCGCGGGTCGGCGGCCAGTCGACGTCGGGCAGCGGAAAGTCGGGGTGCATCACTGCCTGGCCAGGATCAGCGTGCTGGCCTGGGGGCCGGTATAGCCGCCGTAGACGCCGATGCGCGCTCCGCGCACCTGCGCCGCCGCCTCGCCGCGCAGTTGGCGCACGATCTCGACCACGTGGGCGATGCCGAGCACGTAGGCGTGCGAGAGCAGCCCGCCGTGGGTGTTGTAGGGCAGCGAGCCGGTGTCGAAGCTCAGGCGCTCGCCGGCGACGAACGGTCCGCCCTCGCCCTTGGGGCAGAAGCCCATGTCCTCGATCTGCATCAGGGAAACGATGGTGAACGGGTCGTAGCAGGCGAGCACGTCGACGTCGCCCGGCGCGACGCCCGCCATCGCGAAGGCCCCCGGCGCCGCGAACACCTGCGGCGTCGACGTGAACGCCTCCTGCTGCGACCAGTAGGCGCCGGTGCGCGAGTTGCCGACGCCGACGCCGAGCACGGCGATGATCGGCTGCCGCAGATCGCGTGCCCGCTCGAGCGAGGTCATGAGATAGGCGGCGCCGCCGTCGGAGATCAGGCAGCAGTCCTCCTTGCGGAAGGGATCGGCGATCAACGGGCTGGCGAGGTAGTCGGCGAGGGTGAGCGGCCGGTCGCGCATCACCGCGCTCGGGGTGTGCTGCGCGTGGCGGCGGCAGGCGACGGCGATGGCGCCGAGCTGCTCCGGCGTGGTGCCGAACTCGTGCATGTGGCGGCGCGCGATGGTGGCGAAGTAGACCGGCTGCGGGAACCAGCCGAACGGGATCTCGAGGTTCCGCTTGAACAGCTCCTCGGCGTGGACCTGGCCGGGGCCGCCCACCATCTGCGCCCGCTGCGTCGCCCAGGCGACGGAGAACGTGTTGAGCACGCAGGTCGCGCGGCCGTCGCGGATGGCCAGCGCGGCGTCGTAGGGCGCCGAACCCGCCCACACCATGCCGCCGCCGCGGTCCGACTCCCACATCGCGTGCGTGGTGCCGAAGTGGGCGCGGAAGTCGCCGGCCGTGAGCTGGTCGCCGGAGAACGGCACGTACATGATGCCGTCGACGTCGGCCGCCGTCAGGCCGGCGTCGGCGAGCGCGCGCTCGGTGGCCTGGGCCGCGATCTCGGTGGTCGTGCGACCCGAGGCGCGGGTGTAGTCGGCGTCGCCGATGCCGACGATGGCGACGGCGCCGGCGACGTCGTCCAGTGCGCTGGCGAATCCCCAGTCGGCGGTGGCGGACGGCATCGGACGTGCCGTTAGCAGCAGCGCGCGGTGCCGGGCAACGAACGCGGGCCACGAACGCGGGCGATGGCGCGGACGGATTCCTCGCCGCTGCCGCCGCGCGGATGAGGGCGCTTCTCATGCGCGCGGCGGCCGCCTCCCCGAGGCGACGGCGCCGATCGCTCAGCCGTTGAGGATGATCACGCCGGCGGCGACGACCGCCGCCGCGGCGATGCGGCGCGCGGCCCCGGGCTCGCCGAGCACCAGGGTGCCGATCAGCGCCGCGATGACGACGCTGGTCTCGCGCAGCGCCGAGACGTGCGCCATCGCGCCGCGGCTCAGGGCATAGATGACGATGCCGTAGCCCACCGTCGCCATCAGCCCGGCGACGACGCCGCGCGGCAGCACGGCGCGCACCGCGGGCCACACGGCGGGTCCGCGGCGGACCCGCGCCGCGGCGAGCAGCAGCGCCCCCTCCAGCATGTTCAGCCAGGCGATGTAGCTGAGGGCGCGCGGCGCCGCGCGCCCGCCGAGGCCGTCGAGCACGGTGTAGATGCCGATCATCGCCCCGGTGGCGGCGGCGAACCACAGGCCGCGCCGCTCGGCGCCGGCCTGCGCGCCGGCGACCAGGCTGGCGATGCCGATCGAGACCAGCGCGACGCCACCGACCTCCCGCGCGCCCAGTCGCTCGCCGGCGACCAGCGCGGCGCCGATCGCGACCAGCGGCGGCGCCAGCCCGCGCGCCAGCGGATAGACGCGGCTCAGGTCCCCGAAGCGATACGCGTTGACCAGGCAGAAGTAGTACGCGAGATGGGTCGCCACCGAGAGCAGCGCGAGGCCGAATCCCACCGCGCCGGGCAGCGGCATCAGCAGCGCCACCGGCGCGGAGAGCACCCCACCGGTGGCGCAGATGACCGCGACGCTGACCAGCCGGTCCTGTCCGACCTTGACGAACGAGTTCCACAGCGCGTGCAGCAGCGCCGAGAGCAGGACGGCGAGGACGAGGGTGGAGTCCAAGGCGTGGCGGAGAGTGAACGCCGGGTGCGCGGGTCAGCGGCCGCGCCGATGGCATCGGCGTCCGCGTCCGGCGCGCCGGCTCACGTCTGTGCGGGCGGGAAGAGCTGGTCGCGCTTCTTCCCCTCGAGCGCGCCCTCGAGCTGCGCCAGGGCGTCCTCCGCCGAGGCGGCGAGGCCCATCTTGGAGTGGTCCAGGCGGGTCATGTGGATGTCCACCGGCACGGCGGTGAAGAAGCCGTTCGGCAGGCTCGACACCATGACGAAGAAGGCGTGTCCGTCGTCGTCGCGGAGCTGGTACCATTCCACCTTCTGCACCACGTAGGCCATGCGTCGCTCCCTGCGGCCTCAGCCGCGTCGTCCGAGCTCCCAGTCGACCGCCGAGTCGACGATCTCCTCGAGGCTCGAGTGTTCCGCCCGCCAGCCGAGCGCGGCGCGCAGCGCCGAGGGATCGGCGACCAGGCTGGCGGGATCGCCGGGGCGGCGCGGCAGGACGTCGATCTCCGGCCGGCGGCCGAGGCGGCGGCCGACGGTCTCGATCACCTGCAGCACCGAGTTGCCGTGGCCGGTGCCGACGTTGAAGCTGACGCCGCTCGGCAACGCGTCCGCCTCGAGCACCCGCACGTGGGCGCTGGCGAGATCGGTGACGTGAATGTAATCGCGTTCGCAGGTGCCGTCGCGGGTCGGGTAGTCGTTGCCGTACACCTGCACCGGCCGGCCGGCGAGCAGCGCGTCGATGACGCGCGGGATGAGATGCTCCTCGGGGCGGTGCGCCTCGCCGACCCGCCACGCGGGGTTGGCGCCGGCGGCGTTGAAGTAGCGCAGCGCCGCCGAGCGGAAGCCGGCGGCCGGCGCGCTGGCGTGCAGCAGCCGCTCGAAGGCCAGCTTGGAGGCGCCGTACGGCGAGGTCGGCGCCAGCGGCACCTGCTCCGGAATCGGCGACACCTCGGCGTTGCCGTAGACCGCGGCGGTCGACGAGAAGAGGATCACCGCGACGGGGTGGCGAGCGCACGCGATGAGCAGGCTGGCAGCGGCGGCGAGGTTGTTGCCCCAGTATTTTTCGGGGTCGCGCACCGACTCGCCGACGCTGATGTAGCCGGCGAGGTGGATGACGCCCTGCGGCCGATGGCGCGCGAAGACGGCGGTCAGGGCCGCGGTGTCCTCGCAGGCGACCGGCTCGTGCAGGTGGTCGCCGACCCGCTCGCGCGTCGCGCAGCGCAGATCGTCGACGACGATCGGCGTGTGGCCGGCCGCGGCCAGCGCGCGCGTGACGTGGGCGCCGATGTAGCCGGCGCCGCCGGTGACGATCACCTTCATGATCAGAAGCTGTCCTTGAGCGCGCGCGTCCTGGCGAACACCTCGACGTCGGTCATCGGCAGCTCCGGGAAGCGCGCGCGCAGCGTGGCGCGCAGCTCGGGGCTGGTCCAGCGCAGGAAGGGGTTGGTCGCCTTCTCGGAGCCGATGGTGGTCGGCGTCGTCGTCGCGCCGGCGCGCATCTGCGCCTCCGACCAGGCGTGCTTCTCGCGCAGCGCGGCGTTCTCCGGCTCCAGCGTGCGGGCGAAGCGCAGGTTCTTCTCGGTGTACTCGTGGCCGAAGTAGACGCGCGTGTCGTCCGGCAGGACCAGCAGCTTCGACAGCGAGCCGATCATCATCGCCGCGTCGCCCTCGAAGAGCCGGCCGCAGCCGCCGGCGAACAGCGTGTCGCCGGTGAACACGGCGCGCTCATCGGGGAAGTAATACGCGATGTGGCCGGTGGTGTGGGCGGGAATGAAGACGACGCGCGCCGACAGCGAGCCGAGCGCGATGGTGTCGCCGTCCTGCACGCGCTGGGTGAGGCCGGGGATGCGGTCGTCGACCCCGTAGACGGCCAGGCCGGGGATCGCCTGCAGCAGCGCCTCGTTGCCACCGACGTGGTCGTAGTGATGGTGCGTCGGCAGGATGGCGGTCAGCGTCACCCGCTCGCGCGCCACCGCCTGCAGCACCGGCGGGGCCTCGGCGCAGTCGACGATGCCCGCCTGCTGGGTGCGTTCGTCGATGACCAGGTAGGCGTAGTTGTCGGACAGCTGCGGAACGGAAACGACCTTCATCGTGGGACCCTCACGCGATCTGGTCGAGATACTCCGACCAGCCGTAGCCGACGTGATCGCCGCAGCGCCATTCGGTCAGCCCTTCGCTGATGCGCGTGACCTTGCCGTCGCGGCGGTTGCGCAGCGGCAGCATGGTGAGCACGCGGCCGCTGATCGCGACGTCGCCGGCGGTGCGCGTGTGCAGCGTCAGATCGATGCGATCGTGGTAATGGCCGGGCTCGGCCCAGTCGGTGTGGACGGTGAGCCGCTCGACGTAGTGGTTCTCGCCGCCGCGGAAGACGAAACCGCTCAGCAACTCGCTGCCGCCCTGGGTGACGATCTGCGAGCCCATGAAGCCGAAGTCGTCGTCGAACTGGCCGATCAGCCAGCGATAGTACGCCGGCGACTGCCAGGAGCGCGGGCCCCAGGAGTGGTCGCGCAGGCCGAAGCCCTCGACGTCGAGCGCCCGGCCGTCGACGACCAGGCGGCCGGCGGCGCGTCCGTGCTGCTCGTAGTGGCCCTTGGCGAACACCATCTCGCTGTGCTCGAGCGCCGTGCCGCCGTAGATCGGGCTGAGGCCGTACCAGTCGAGCGTCAGCGCGACCGGCTGGAAGGGGTTGCCGGTGAAGGCGGCGCGCGGATCCTCGAGATCGAGAGGCTGTTTCAGGTACACGGCGTGGCCTTCGTAGGCGACCCGCAGGTGCTTGAACGGCTCGACGACGGAGAAGCGCATGCCGCCGGCGGCGAAGGCGCCGTTGTCGGCGATCTCCGGCCGCTTGTAGTTGAACAGGGCCGTGCCGTCGGCCTGGTAGACGGCGATCGTCATCTCCGCGTAGCGCTCGTTCGGCCGGTTGCCGATGCGGGCGAAGGCGCCGACCCGGGCCCGGCGGTCGTAGAAGTTGAAGTACATGCTCTCGTTGAAGTTCGCCTCGCCGGTGTTGGCGTGCATGTGCTCGTCGGCCGCTTCGATCGGCATCGTCGGCTCCGTTCTCCTGGCGGGGGGGGGGGGGCGGGCTATCGCCGCTGGCGCGATTCGGGCAGGCGGCGGAACTGGGAGGGGTCGAGCTCGATGGTCCCGTCGTCGCGCCGCGGCGCGCGCCGCCCGCCCAGCCGCGGCAGCAGGAGGGAGGCGAGCAGCGCGCCGCCGAGCACCACCGCCCCGGCGATGGCGAGCGAGAAGAGAAACATCGCCGCCAGCGGCAGGCCGGCGACGAGGAGGAACCAGAGCGGCAGCGCCCCGCGCCAGACGAACAGGCGTGGACGGCTCATGTCGGGTGCTCCTCCTTGATCTCGACCACGTAGCCGTCGGGATCGCGCACGTAGATCGACGGGCCATACCCGGTGGCGCCGAGGCGGATCATCGGCTCGTCCTCGAAGACGGACACGCCGGCCGCGCGCAGGGGCGGCAGCACGGCGTCGAGCCGACCGTCGACGCGGACGCAGAAGTGGAGCAGGCCGCCGAGGGTGCCGTCGTAGGTCGGATCCGGCACCAGGTCGATCAACTGCCCGCCGAGCCGCGCCGAGACGAACGGGCGGGCGCCGGCGCGGTACTCCTCCAACATCTCGATCGGCAGGCCGAGGAGGTCGCGGTAGAAGCCGATCGACGCGTCGAGGTCGCGCACCCGGAGCACGAAATGATCGAGCCCGGTGACGCGGAGCGGAGGCATTGCCATGCGAGGGAATCTTCGCACGCGCGCGGAGGCATTGGTAGGCGGCGGAAGGCAGGTCGTTCGCGGTCCGGCGGTTCGCCCTGGCGGGGGGGCGGGCGGATCGGCCCCTGATCGCCACCGGTCTGACGGCGAACGCCGCTACGGCTTCTTCTTCTTCTTCGGCTTCGCCGCCCGCTTGGGCTTGGCACGCCCGAGGCGCTCCTCGAGCTGCCGCAGGCTCTGTTCGATGCGCTTCAGCTCGCCGCGCAGGGCGGGGTGATGGGTGACGCGCTCGACCGACTGCCGCACCTGCGCGTCGATGCGGTGCTGCAGATCGTCGAGCGTGCGCTGCGGCGCTTCGAGCAGCTCCTCGAGTAGCGAGGCGCCCTTCTTGCCCTTGGTGGCGGTGCGTCGATTGACCAGCTCCTGCACGCCCTCGCGCATGCTCTCCAGCGCCTCGCGGCCGCGTTCGACGCCGCGCCGCAGGTCGCGCACCGCCTCGTCGCCGAACTGCACCAGGCGGCGCAGCAGCGGCAGCGACAGCGTGCCGCCGCCGTTCGGCTTCTTCTCGGCTTCGTAGATGATCTGCGCCAGGGTGACGCGGGTGAGATCCTCGCCGCTGTCGTTGTCGACGACGCGCACGTCCTCGCCGCTCTGGACGAGGGCGCGGATGCCCTCGAGGGTGACGTAACGGCTGGCCTCGACGTCGTACAGCTTGCGGTTGCCGTAGCGCTTGATCAGGCGAACGGGGCTCTTCGCTGCGGTGCTCATGCCTGAGCCCCGGCTACCACAAGCCCGCGCCTGGCGCCAAGAAAGCCGGCGGCGCGACAGAAAGCCGGCGGCGCGACACCCGGCGGGGCGGCGCCTTGACCGCCCTCCGACCGCCGACTAGTCGTCGCCTCGTCGCCGTCGCTCGCCATGGAACGCCGCTTCCTCGCCGCCGCCGTCCAGCTCTGCGCCGGACCGGACAAAGAGGCCAACCTCGCCACCGCCGCGGGCCTGGCGGCGCAGGCCGCGCGCCGCGGCGTGGCACTGGTCGTGTTGCCGGAGATGTTCGCCTGGCGCGGCCCACGCGCCGCCGAGGCCGACGCCGCGGAGTCGATTCCGGGCCCGACCAGCGAACGGCTCGCGGCCCTGGCGCGCGACCTCGGCGTGGTGCTGGTCGGCGGGTCGCTGCTCGAGCGGTCGTCCGAGCCGGGACGCTATCACAATACCTGCACCGTCTACGGGCGGGACGGCGCCCTGCTCGCCCGCTACCGCAAGGTCCATCTGTTCGACGTCGACATCCCCGGCCACGTCACGCACCGCGAGTCCGCGACCAAGGTGGCGGGCGACGCGGTGGTGGTGGTGCCGACCGAGGTCGGGATGCTCGGCCTCGCCATTTGCTACGATCTCCGCTTCCCCGAGCTGTTCCGTCGCCTCGGCGCCGCCGGCGCGGAGATCGTCTGCCTGCCCTCGGCCTTCACCTTCCCGACCGGCGCCCAGCATTGGGAGATCCTGGCGCGGGCGCGGGCCATCGAGAATCAGGTGTACGTCGTGGCGCCGAACCAGATCGGCCGCGGCCCGAGCGGCGTGCAGGACTATGGGCACTCGCTGATCGTCGATCCGTGGGGGACGCCGATCGCGCGCGCGTCCAATGCGGCGACGGCGATCGCCGGCGAGATCGATCTCGACTACCTCGTCCGCGTGCGGCGGGAGCTGCCATGCCTCGAGCATCGGACGTTCGACGTCTGAAGCCGTTCTTCCGCGTCGTCTCGACCGACGAGGCGCGGGCGGCCATCCGCGCCCTGTCGGCGCTCGGCGCGGAGACGATCGCCACCCGCGACGCGGCGCGCCGCGTGCTGGCCGCCGACCTGGTCGCGCCCGCCGATCTGCCGCACTTCGACCGCGCCAACATGGACGGCTACGCGGTGCGCGCCGCCGACACTTTCGGCGCCTCGCCGAGCGTGCCGATGTACCTGCGCATCGCCGGCGCGATCGAGATGGGCGAGACGGCGCGGACGCCGCTGCGCCGGCGGCAGGCGATGCGCATCGCCACCGGCGGCATGCTGCCGCGTGGCGCCGACGCGGTGGTGATGGTCGAGCACACCGACGAGGTCGGCGACGGCACGGTCGAGATCCAACGCGGCGTCTCGCCCTGGCAGCACGTGCTGCGGGTGGGCGAGGACATCGCGCGCGGCGCGCCGGTGTTCGCGCGCGGCCGCCGCCTGCGCGCCCAGGACCTCGGCGCCCTCACCGGCCTCGGCATCACGCGGGTGCGGGTGCACAAGCGGCCGCGGGTCGGTCTGATCGCGACCGGCGACGAGATCGTGCCGCCGGAGAAGCAGCCGCGTCCCGGCCAGGTGCGCAACATCAACCAGTTCTCGCTGGCCGCGATGGCGAGCGACGCCGGCGCGCTGGTGACCGACTTCGGCGTCGTGTCCGATCGCGCCGATCGCTTGCGTAAGGCGTTGGCCACCGCGCTGGCGCGCACCGACGTCGTCATGCTGTCCGGCGGCAGCTCGGTCGGGGTGAAGGACCTCACCACCGACGTCATCACTTCCTTTCCGCGCTCGTCGATGGTGTTCCACGGCATCTCGGTGGCGCCGGGCAAGCCGACCATCCTGGCGCGCGCCCTGGACAAGCCCGTGGTGGGACTGCCGGGACACCCGGTGTCGGCGCTGGTGATCTTCGAGCTGTTCGGCGCGCCGCTGCTGCGCATCCTCGGCGGGGAGGACCCCGTCGCCGCCTTCGCGCCGCGCGCGGTGACGCGCGCCCGACTGGCGCAGAACATCGCCTCGCAAGCGGGGCGCGAGGACTACGTGCGGGTGCGGCTGAGCGAGCGCGCCGGCGTGCGCGTCGCCGAGCCGCTGCCCGGCAAGTCGGGCGCGATCTTCAACCTGGTGTCGGCCGACGGCCTGGTCCGCATCCCCGCCAGCGCGGAGGGCATCGACGAGGGCGTCGAGGTCGAGGTCCGCCTGTTCGAATGAGCCGATCGATGCCGCGCCGCGCCAAGCCGAGCCCCGCTCCGCCGATCACCGCCGACGACTGCTGCGCCGACGTCGCGCCGGCGCCAGCGCGGCGCACGCGCTACCTGAACAAGACGTCGCTGGCCGAGGCGCTGCGCCTGTTCGTCGAGGACTGGACGCCGCCCCAGCGCGCGGCCGAGTCGGTGGCGGTCGAGCACAGCCTCGGCCGCATCACCGCCGCGCCGGTGTTCGCCCGCGTCTCGGTGCCGCACTACCACGGCGCGGCGATGGACGGGATCGCCGTGCGCGCCGAGGACACCTTCGGCGCCAGCGAGGCGCAGCCGATGACGCTGGTGCCGGCGACGGCGCGCGGACGCCAGCCGGCGAAGGCCTTCGCCGCGGTGGACACCGGCCACGCCCTGCCCGAGTGGGCGAACGCGGTGGTGATGATCGAGAACGTCTACCCGGCCAGCGACGGGCGGGTGACGATCCGCGCCGCGGCGGCGCCCTGGCAGCACGTGCGCCTGGTGGGCGAGGACGTCGTCGCCACCGAGGCATTGCTGCCGCGCCGCCATCGCATCCGGCCGTACGACATCGGCGCCCTGCTCGCCGCCGGCCACCTGACGGTCGCCGTCGCGCCAACGCCGCGGATCGCGATCATCCCCACCGGCAGCGAGCTGGTCGAGCCGGGCGCGGCGATGCGGCCGGGCGCCATCCCCGAGTTCAATTCGCGCGTCGTGGCGGCCTTCGTGACCGAGTGGGGCGGCGAGCCGGTTCGCCTGCCGCGGGTCGCCGACGACCGGGCGCGCATCCAGGCGGCGGTCGCCAGGGCGGCGGCGGACCACGACGCGGTGGTGGTGATCGCCGGCTCCTCGGCGGGGGCGCGCGATTTCACCGTCGCGGCGCTCGCGGCGCTGGGCGAGGTGCTGGTGCATGGCATCGACATCATGCCCGGCAAGCCGGCCATCTGCGCCCGCGTCGGCGCGACGCCGGTGCTCGGGCTGCCCGGGTATCCGGTGTCGGCAGTGATCGTCTGCCAGCAACTGCTGCGGCCGTTGATCGCGCGCCTGCTCGGCACGGTGGCCGAGCCGCCGCCGACGGTGCGCGCGGTGGTGCCGCGCAAGCTGCCCTCGAAGCTCGGCCTGGAGGAGTTCGTGCGCGTGACGCTCGGGCGGGTCGGCGAGCGCATCGTCGCCAACCCGCTCGGCCGCGGCGCCGGCGTCATCACCTCGATGGTGCGCGCCGATGGCGTGCTGCGCATCCCGTCGCTGTCGGAGGGCGTGAACGCGGGCGAGGAGGTGGAGGTCGAGTTGCTGCGCCCGGCCGGCGAGATCGAGCACACGATCGTGATGAGCGGCAGCCACGACGTCGCGCTGGGGATCCTCGAGGACTGCCTGAAACGGCGGGCGCCGCATCTGAAGCTGTCGATGACCAACGTCGGCAGTCTCGGCGGCCTGGTGGCGCTCAAGCGCGGCGAGGCGCATCTGGTGGGAACGCACCTGCTCGATCCGAGGACGGGCGCCTACAATCTGCCGGACGTCGCGCGCCTGTTCGGGGTCCGCGCCGACGTCCAGGTGGTCTCGCTGGCGGTGCGCGAGCAGGGGCTGATCGTCGCCCGCGGCAACCCGAAGCGCATCCGCGCGCTGCGCGACCTCACCCGCAGCGACGTGCGCTACGTGAACCGCCAGCCGGGCGCCGGAACGCGGGTGCTGCTCGACTACCTGCTCGGCAAGCAGCGCATCGCGCCGCGCCGCATCCGCGGCTACGAGCGCGAGGAGTACACGCACATGGCGGTGGCGGTCGCGGTCGCCAGCGGCCTGGCCGACTGCGGGCTCGGCATCCGCTCCGCCGCGACGGCGATCGGCCTCGACTTCGTGCCGATCGAACGCGAGGAGTACGACCTGGTGCTGCGCGGCGACTTCGCCCGCACGGCGGCGGCCGCGGTCCTGCTGGAGACGTTGCGCTCCCCGGAGCTGCGTCAGGCGGTGGAGCGCCTGGGCGGGTACGATCTGAAGACGGCGGGAACGGTGCGGGAGATCAGGCCGCGCCGCCGCCGGTAGCGTTCGCGCCCTCCCCCGCCGCGTTCGTTCAATTGCCGCCGTACGCGTCGTCCGCGCGGCTCGCGAGATGGTCGAGCACCCGCTGCTCGGCCGCGCGCATCGCCAGGGTACGCATGAACTCCTGGACGTGCAGCGCGAGCGGCCCGGTGGCGAGGTGGGCGGCGATGTAGGCCGGCGAGAGCTCGTCGATGGCCGTTTCCATGTTCGCCATCACCGGCTCGTCGATGGCCGGGAAATCCACCTGGTCGAGGATCTGCAGGGCCTCGTCGTAGCGCTCGCTGAAGAACCGTTTCGCCTCCGCCCGCTCCTCGGCGGTGTACTCCAGCCGCAGCTTGTCGGCGGCGCGGTCGAACAGGCGATCGAAGGCGGTGAGGATGACCTCTCTTCCGGTAGGGGCTCTCATGTCGACGACAGGGTAACCATGAAGACCCCGGCGACAAGGAGTCGCGGGCGAATCGCGTTGACCGTCTCCGTCCCGTCGCCCGCCTCGTGAGGCATGGGAGAGGGTGGTCGCGGCGCTGGGGACGTTTCGGGCCTCGGCCCCGGCGGACGCGGCCGGCGAGGTGCGCCGCTGGGCCGAATGGGCAGGGCGTGCTGCACGTTTCGACGTCCCGCCGCCATCGAGGATCGGGGTGCAGTCGATCGGAATCACCCGTGCGTCCACGGCCCCGACGCGAATCGACCTGCGCGTGCAATGGCCGTGGGCGCGGCGATCCCGCGGCACTTCGCACATCGTCGTCGTCATGCGCGACGGTCAAATTTTGCTTTGCTGGGGTCCTGTCGATCCGGTATACGCAGCCGCAGTCTCGGGAAAGAGCAGCAATCGTTCTGGTTCAGGGGTTCATCCAGACATGCAGCTTCCCGCAGGACGCAGACCAGAGAAGGAGGAAGCGCATGCCGCAGGGAACGGTGAAGTGGTTCAACCCGGAGAAGGGGTACGGATTCATCAAGCGTGACGACGGCGAGGACGTCTTCGTGCACTACAGCGCCATCGCCGGCGAGGGGTTCCGCAGTCTCGAGGAGGGACAGCGGGTGGAATTCGAGATTACCGACGGCAAGAAGGGCCCGCAGGCCGCGAACGTCGTCAAGGTCTGATGCCCGTCGGGGCGCGCCGCTCCGCGGCGCGCCCCCGCATCCCCTCGGCGCATGACGCCGTGTGAGTTGTGTGCGCTGCACCGCACCACCACCTGGCACGCCGAGTTCGACGAGCCCTTTCGGTTCGTCGTCCTCGACTGTGACTCGTGCGACGTCGCCATGGCGGTGCTCGGCGCGCACCGTCCCCGTCCCACCGACGAGGAGCGCGCCGTGATGCAGGCGCGCCTCGCCGAGATCGCTGATCGGCTCTATCCGGATGGGTGGTTCTTCGACGACCACATGCGGCAGATCCCGGATCACTACCATCTGCACGCGCGGCCGTATCCGCGCTGGTTGCCGCGCGGGCTGCGCCGGTAATTCGCGCGGCCACGGCCGCCGGTCACGCCGCTTGCGGGCGCAGCGCGTGACCGCAGCCGCCGCAGAAATTGGCGCGCGGCGGCAGCTTGGTGCCACACTGCGGGCAGAAGGCGAGGCGGACGCCGCCGCGGGCGCCGCGCGGCGCGCCGGCCTCGAGCGCCGCCATCGCGGCCAGCGCCTGCTCGCGGTAGCGCTGGGTGAGCTGCGCGAAATCGGCGTCCGACAGTTTGCCCATCGCGCGGTCGAACTCGGCCTCCTTGATCGCCACCAGCGCTTCGCGCTTCTGCCGTTCGAGCGGCGGTGCTTCGGCATCGCCGGGCTCGACGCCGCGCCGTGCCTGGAGCAACGGCCAGCCGACGAACAATGCCACCAGGGCGACGCCGAGCCAGATCAGCGCGCCGAGCATCACTGGTCCAACTCGCGCAGCTCGCGTTCGAGCTCGCGCTCCAGGGCGCCGCGCGGCGCGGGCGCCGGCGCCTGCGCCGGCGGCGGATGGGCGCCGCGGCGTTGCCAGCGGCGGAGCGTGACGGCGACGAATCCCGTGCCGAGCAGGAGGAGCGCGAACGGCATCACCCAGGCGGCGAGGTTGAAGCCGGTGGTGGTCGGCGCCGAGAGGATCTTCTCGCCGTATTTCTCCTGGAAGTGGGCGAGGATCTCGCCCTTGCTCAGCCCCTGCGCCATCTGCTCGCGGATCTCCTGGCGCAACGGGATCGCCGACGGGCACTGCAGATGATTGCACGAGTGCACCGTCAGGCCGCAGCCGCACTGGCAGGTGAGGGATTCCTCGAGCTCCTGGAAGGTCGGCGCGGGCGCGGCCGACGCCGGGCCCTGCAGCAGGAGGAGCAGCAGGGCGAGCAGCAGCGGCATCAGGGCTGGGTGCCTTCCCGCGCCGCCGCGTCCGGCGCGTAGGCGGGCTCGCGCGCCGCCGCCGGCGCCGGCCAGATGACGATCAGCGTGCCGAGCGCCAGGGTGATTCCCCCCCAGTAGAGGAAGCCGATGAGCGGGTTGAGGTAGGCGAGGATGGTCGCCATGTGGGTGTCGTCGTCGTAGCTGCCGAGCACCAGGTAGAGGTCCGATCCGAGGGTGGAGCGGATGGCGACCTCGGTCGTCGGCTGCTCGGGCTTCTTGTAGAAGCGCTTCTCCGGCTTCAGCGTGTCGACCTGGCGGTCGCCCTGGAAGACGCCGATGTTCGCCATCAGGTAGCTGATGTGCGGCGTGTCGCGCTGTTCGAGCCCATTGTACTGCAGGGTGTAGTCGCCGATGGCGAAACGCTCGCCCGGGTTCACCGTCACCTGCTTCTCCTGGCGGAAGACCGAGGTGCCGGTGATGGCGACGAAGATCATCACCACGCCGAGGTGGATGACGTACCCGCCGTAGCGGCGCTTGTTCTTCACCGTCAGGCGCCACAGGGCCAGCGGCGCCGGCTCGCCCATCATCGCCTGACGGGCGCGCATGCCGCGCCAGAACTCGGCGACGATGGTGCCGAGGACGAAGAAGACGAGGGAGAACGCGACCACGGACCAGTAGTTGCCGCCCCCGATCACCCAGGTCAGCGCGCCGCCGGCGACGCCGGTGGCCAGCGGCCAGGTGAAGTTGCGCCGCAGGTGTGTCCACGTGGCGCGGCGCCAGGCGATGATCGGTCCGACGCCCATGAGGAACAGCAGCACCAGGCCGAGCGGCGCGTTGACGCGATTGAAGAACGGCGGTCCGACGGTGATCTTCACGCCGCGCACCGCCTCCGAGATCACCGGGAACATGGTGCCCCAGAAGACGGCGAAGGCGATGCCGACCAGGATCAGGTTGTTGAAGAGGAAGGCCGACTCGCGCGACAGCAGCGAGTCGAGCTCGTTCTCGCTGCGCAGCAGCGGCAGGCGCCACACCAGCAGCCCCAGCGAGATCACCAGGACCACGGCCAGGAAGGAGAGGAAGAACGGCCCCAGGCCCGACTGGGTGAACGAGTGCACCGAGGAGATGACGCCGCTGCGGGTGAGAAAGGTGCCGAAGATGGTGAGGGCGAAGGTGAGGATGACCAGCACCATGTTCCACACCTTCAGCATGTTCTTCTTTTCCTGGATCATCACCGAGTGCAGGAAGGCGGTCCCGGTGAGCCAGGGCATGAAGGCGGCGTTCTCGACCGGATCCCATGCCCAGTAGCCGCCCCAGCCCAGCACCTCGTACGCCCACAGGGCGCCGAACAGGTTGCCGAGGCTGAGGAAGAACCAGGCGAAGAGCGTCCAGCGGCGGGTCGATCGGATCCACGTGTCGCCGAGCTTGCCGGTCGCGAGCGCCGCGATGGCGAAGGCGAACGGCACCGACATGCCGACGAAGCCGGTGTAGAGCGACGGCGGGTGGATCGTCATCCAGTAGTTCTGCAGCAGCGGGTTGAGGTCGCGGCCCTCCGTCGCCGGCACCGCCAGCGCCTCGAAGGGCGGCGTGATGAACACCACCATCAGCAGGAAGAAGGTGGCGATGCCCATCAGCACCGCGGTGACGTACGGCATCAGCTCGCGGTTGCGACGCCGGTTCTGCAGCTCGACGATGGCGGTGATCGAGGTGAGGATCACCAGCCAGAAGAGCAGCGAGCCCTTCTGGCCGCCCCACAGCGCGGCGACGGTGTAGTAGAGCGGCAGCGTGCTGCTGCTGTAGGCGGCGACGTACTCGATCCGGAAGTCGTGGATGGCGAGCGCGTGCAGGAGGGTCGCGGCGGCGACCAGCACGCAGCCCCAGACGGCGAAGGCGGCGTGCTCGCCGCTGGCGACGAGGTCGCGGCGGCGGATCCACACGCCGAGCAGCGAGGTGACGACGGCGTAGATCGCCAGGACGAGTCCGAGGTGCAGAGCGAGCGGGCCGAGCTCCGGCGTCATGCGATGCTCCTCACCCCGGGGCCGGCGGATCAGTTGGCCGCAGCCTGCGCCGCTTCACCGGGTTTGGGTTCGTACTTGGATGGGCAGCTCGTCATCACCGCGTGCGCCTGCAGCACGCCGTCGACGTAGCGGCCCTCGACGATGACGTCGCGGCCCTCGGCGAACATGTCCGGGACGACGCCGGTGTACGCCACCGGGACGGCGCCGGCGACCGGCTCGTGGTCGGGGCCGACGAAGTCGCCGATCGTGAAGCTCATCGCGGTGCCCTTGGCCGTCGTCTGCTTGCGCAGCGAGCCTTCGGTCACCCGGCCGGCGACGCGCACCGACTCGCCGCCCAGCTCGTGCTGGCGCGGCAGGAACTCGGCGACCTTGAAATAGTAGCTCGAGGACGTCTGCACGCCGGCGAACATCAGGTAGCCGATGGCCGCCGCCAACAGGCAGGCCCCGATTCCGAACTTCACGGATCGATTCATGGGATCAGTCGGACGGTAACGGGTTCCCCCATTCGCGGCAAGGGTGAGATGGACGGCGAATGACGCGGATTTTCACGATGGCCGGGCGTGGTGGCGGGCCCCGGGGCGCACCGGGGAGTCGCCCCGGCCGCCGTGATCCGCGGCGGGGGCTCGCCTATTCCGCGGCTTCGTCCCGCCCCTGGCGGGGTCCGCGGCAGACGCCGCGGCTGGAGGCGCGGATGAAGGCGATCAGCTCGGCGACGTCGGCGCCCTGCGGCGCGGCCTCGAGCTCGGCCAGCGCCGCGCGCAGGTTGCGGCGGGTGCGGAAGAGGATCGCGAAGGCGCGCTGGACGGCGCGGATGCGGTCGGCGGAGAACCCGGCGCGGCGCAGGCCGATGCGGTTCACCGCCCGTACCGTGTGCGTCCAGTCCATGATCGCGAACGGCGGCACGTCGCGGCTGGTGCGCGAGCCGCCGCGCAGCAGCGCCAGCCGGCCGATGCGCACGTGCTGGTGGACGACGCAGTTGCCGGAGATGTTGGCGCGATCGCCGACGACGACGTGACCGGCGAGCATGGCGCCGCTCGCCACCAGCACGCCGTTGCCGAGACGGCAGTCGTGGGCGACGTGGGCGCGGGTGAAGAGGTAGTTGTCGTCGCCCAGCTCGGTGGGGTGGTCCAGCGTCGTCGCGCGGTGGATCTCGGCATGTTCGCGAATCGTGTTGCGGTCGCCGACGCGCACCCCGGTGGGCCCGCCGCGATAGCTCAGGTCCTGCGGCAGGTGGCCGACCACGGCGCCGTAGTGGATGACGTTGTCGCGCCCGATGCGGGTGACGCCGCTCAGCACGGCGTGCGCCAGCACCCGCGTGCCGGGGCCGACGACGACCGGCCCGTCGACGATCACGAAGGGGCCGATGTCGGCGCTCGGATCGATCTCGGCGCGACCATCGACGATCGCGGTCGGGTGGATCGGCATCAGCGCGTGGTGGTGCCGGTGTCGTCGTCTTCGCTGATCGCCTCGCCCGGTACGCGGTAGCGCTCGGCCGCCCAGGCGCCGAGATCCGCCATCCGGCACCGCTCGCTGCAGAACGGCCGGTGCGGGTTGCCGGCCCAGCGCGTCGGCCGACGGCAGGCGGGACACGGTCGTGCGGGAGGGGACGCGTCGGCCACGGCGCGCCGACGATAGGAGCGCGCTGCCGGCGATGCAACCGCTCCGTCCGGCGCCACTCTGTCCTCGATGTGGCAGAAATACGTTCACCACGGAGGCACGGAGACACGGAGGAACCTGGACGAGAGAGGGTTCGGGAGCGAGATCCGCAACGCCATCAGCAATGGCCATGGGGATCGCGCGGCCATTCCCATGCTCCGCCCTCCGTGTCTCCGTGCCTCCGTGGTGAAGCTTCCGACTCGGGACACTAGATGCCGGCGCCGTGGCGAAGCAGCGAGACCGCGGCGCCGGCGTCGGGGGCGACGATCACGCTGACGCGGTCGCCGGCCTCGACGACGGTGTCGGCGGTCGGCACCAGCGTCGCGCCGGCGCGTTCGATCGACACCACCAGGCAGCCGGCGGGCAGCGCCAGGTCGCGCACCCGCCGCCCGTCGAACGGCGCTCCGCCCGCCACCGCCAGCTCCAGCAGCAGCGGCTGCGCCAATCGCTCGTGCTGGCGCGCGGCGCGCAGCTCGCGCGCGAGCAATGCCTGGTAGATCGGCGGCTCGCGCACGTATTCGGCGACGCCGTAGGCGACGGCGGAGGCGAGCGCGAGCGGCAGCACCAGCGCATATTGACCGGTCATCTCCACCATCAGCACGATGCCGGTCAGCGGGGCGCGCACGACGGCCGCGAAGTAGGCCGCCATGCCGACCACGGCGACGGCGCGGAGGTCGTTGCTCGACAGCGCGAGCAGCGTGTCCGTACCGGCGGCGATCGCCAGGCCGAGCGCGGCGCCGAGGATCAGCATCGGGGCGAAGATGCCACCCGGCGCTCCGCTGCCGTATCCAGCGAGCGTGAGGAGGAAGCGGCTGGCGAAGAGCGCCGCCAGCGCCAGGAGCCCCATCTCGCCCGTCAGCATGCGCTCCAGCACCGGCGCGCCGGTGCCGACCACGTCGGGCGCGAACCACAGCGCGAGCCCGGTGAGCAGGCCGGCGAGCGCCGCCGGCGCCACGGCGAAGCGCGCCCGCAGGCGGTCGGCGAGATCGAGGCTGGCGAGCAGGCCGCGGTTGAAGAGGACGCCGAATCCGGCGGCCACCAGGCCGATGATGCCCGCCAGCGGCAGCAGGTCGAGCTCCGGGATGGCGTCGATCGCGACGTGGAACACCGGCGTCTGCCCGAGCAGCAGGCGGGCGATGATGTCGGCGGTCACGGAGGCGGCGAGGGTGGCCGCGAAGACGTTGGCGCCGAAGTCGCGCTGCACTTCCTCGAGCACGAACACCAACCCGGCGAGCGGCGCGTTGAACGCCGCCGACAGCCCGGCGCCGGCGCCGGCCGCCACCAGGGTGCGGCGTTCGCGCGGCGTGCAGCGCAGCCAGCCGCCGACGATCTGGCCGACGGCGCCGCCCATCTGCACCGTCGGCCCCTCGCGGCCGAGCGCCAGGCCGCTGCCGATGGCGAGCAGGCCACCGGCGAACTTGACCGCCAGCACCCGCGGCCCGACGAGCTGGCGCAGGTGGTCGAGCACCGCCTTGAGGTGCGGGATGCCGCTGCCGGCCGCTTCCGGGGCCCAGCGGCTCACCAGCGCCACCGACAGCACGGCGCCGCCGACGGCCAGCGCCAGCGGGATAAAGATGCCGCGCCACCCCATCGCATGGGCGTCGGCCACGACCGTGCCACGCCACCATTCGGCCCAGTGGAGCGCCCAGCGAAAGGCGACCGCGATCAGACCCGCGGTCACCCCGACCACGAGCGCGCGCGGCAACTGGCGGCGGCGCATCTCGTGGCTGCGCGACAGGTCGCCGATCCGCCGCTCGACGACGGTCGCGCTCGGTTCGGAGGTGTGGGGTTGGCTGGTCTCGGACACGGGGCCGGGAGCGAGCGCGCCGATCGGGCGAGTCAGGCGCCGCCACCTCTTACCCCGCGGCGCGGCGGCAACAAACCCGACCGCGCGGGGCCAGCGCGTCGTCGCCACCGGCGGCCTGAGGCTTCCTCGCCGTCCGTCGTCGATGGCGCCCGCCCCGGGGACCCGCTACAGTGCCGCCGTTCGCATGGCCCACCGCGCCCCGACCGCTTCCGTGCACGCCGCGGGTCAGCGTCCGCCGACCTTCTCCGGCTTCGTCCTGCGCCTGCTCGCCTACCTCTTCCTCGCCAGCCTGGCGTTCTCGATCGGCGAGCTGCACCTGCACATGCGGCCGATCCAGACGGCGATGGCCGCCGCGGTGACGGTGATGGCGAACCTGTTCGGCGCCAGCGCCAGCGTCTCCGGCACGATCATCTCGACGCCGCACAACGCCCTCGAGATCAACCACGAGTGCACCGGCGTCTTCGTGCTGCTGGTCTACGCCATGTTCGTCCTCGCCTATCCCGCGAGCTGGGCGCAGCGCCTGCGCGGCATGGCGATCGGCTTCGTCACCCTGACGGCCATCAATCTGGTGCGGCTGGCGGCGCTGACGGTGATCGCGAGCGAGCTCCCGGACTGGTTCGCGTACTTCCACGAATACTTCTTCCAGGGGCTGTTCATCGCGCTGCTGGCGGTGCTGGCGTCGCTGTGGACCGAACAGGTGCGCCGTGCGGCCGTCCGCCAGCT
This sequence comes from bacterium, assembly GCA_019637795.1. Taxonomy (NCBI): domain Bacteria; species bacterium. The sequence goes on from JAHBUY010000002.1 coordinate 713,708, forward strand.
TCCTGGCTAAGGTGCTCGCCCTGGTGGGCGTGCTGTTCGCGCTGTGGTCGTTCGCCGGCGTCGGCGACCTCTACGGCCGCGCCGTGGTGGCCCTCGCCCAGCCGCTGATGCGCCTGGCGAGCGGCTTCGACGTGGCGCGCGTCGAGGCGACGCCGCGCGGCCTCGACGTCGTCATCCGCCGCGGCGACATCGAGGAGGTGATGCCATTCCAGCCGCGCGAGCTGTTCTCCGGCGTCATCACCTTCCTCGCCCTGGTCGGCGCGTCGAGCATGGTCGGCCGGGCGCGCCGGTTGCGCGCCGCCGGCATCGGGCTGGGCGCGCTGTTCGTGTTCCACATGGGGCTGATCGTGCTCGGTCCCTACATGACCGGGCATCCGCAGGCCGCGCTCGGCGTCGTCTGGATGCGCCGCATCAACAGCGTGATCAACGTCTTCTACGGTTTCTACGGGCTGGTCGGCTTCGCCGCTCTGCCCTTCCTGCTGTGGTGGGTGCTGGTGCAGCGCGAGGCGCCGGCCGAGGCCGAGCCGCCTAGTCGCGAAGCCCGTCCAGGAACGCGATCAACTCGCGGTTGACCTCGTCCGGCCGCTCCTGCTGGGTCCAGTGGCCGCAGTCGCGGACGAGATGGATCTTGCGCAGGTGCGGTACCCAGTCGCGCATGCCCGCCGCGAGCTCGGGGCGCAGCACCGGATCGAGCTCGGCGGTGATCATCAGCGCCGGCGCCATCACCTTGGCGCCCTGCAGATAGGCGGTCAGCTCCCAGTTGCGGTCGAAGTTGCGATACCAGTTGAGGCCGCCGCGGAAGCCCGTTCTGCGGAAGGTGTCGACGTAGACCGCGAAGTCGTCGGCGGTGAGGAAGTCGCCGTGCGGCGCCGCCGGCAGCCGGTCGAGCAATCCGCCGGTGTTCGGACCCAACGCCCGCGGCCCCGCCGCCAACAGCGCCTCGAGGCGCGCGCGGTCCGGCGACTGGAAGAAGCCGGCGAGGGTGCGCGCCGGATCGGCGTCGAGCTCCGCTTCGGCGATGCCGGGCTGTTGGAAGTAGAGGATGTAGTGGAAGGAGCCCTGCGCCATCGCGCCCATGAGCGCCGTCGGCGCCATCGGCGGCCGTGGGAAGAAGGGCGTGTTGATGCCGACGACCCCGGCGACGCGATGCGGCGCCAGTTGCGCCATCCCCCAGGCGACGGATCCGCCCCAGTCGTGTCCGACCACCACCACCCGCTCGATCGCCAGCGCGTCGAGCATCCCCGTCAGGTCGCCGACGAGATGGTGGATCGTGTACGCCTCGACCGGCTCGGGCGCGCTGGTGCCACCGTAGCCGCGCTGATCGGGGGCGATGGCGCGGTACCCCGCAGCGGCCAGGGCCCGCATCTGGTGGCGCCACGAATACCAGAGCTCGGGGAAGCCATGGCAGAAGAGCACCGGGGTGCCGGCGCCCGCCTCGGCGACGTGCATCGAGATGCCGTTGGTGTCGATCTGCTGGTGCGTGAAGTCGGACATCCGGTCTTCAAAGCAGACGACGGCGGTGCCGTGCCAGCGCCGACGGCGCGGCGGACTCCCCCGGCGCCGGCACGGCCTGCGGGTCAGTCGAACGCCGCGAGCATCTCCTGCAGCGCGTCCATCTGGCCGCCGCGGGTGGAGGAGGGAACGAGGATCGGAGTGGTGACGCCGGCGGCGCGCCAGGCCTCGACGCCCTCGCGGATGCGCGCCACGGAACCGAAGAGGGTGACGTCGTCGAGCCAGCGTTCGCTCATCAGCGACGGGATGTCGTCCGTCCGCCGCTCGGCGATGGCTCGCTGGATGGCGTGCATCTCGTCCCCGTAGCCGGCTTCGATCCAGTACCGCTGGTAGTTCGGGAGCTGCACGTAGCCGCGCAGCACGCGCCGCATCACGGCGGCGCCGGCGGCGCGGTCGTCGGTGACGCAGGTCGGGATCATGTTGCCGATGAAGAAGGACGCCCGCCGCGCGGTCGCCGGCAGCGCCTGCAGCGAGGCGGGCATGTGCGAGCGCGCCGCGTTCGCCCACACCGCGCCGTCGGCCAGCTCGCCGGCCAGCCCCACCATGGGACGGCGGAGCGCGGCGAGGACGATCGGCGGCAGGTCGCCGGTGCGGGCGGCGCCGGCCCGCAGATCGGCCACGAAGCGGCGCATGTCGGCGAGCGGCTTGCCGGTCTGCACGCCGAGCCAGGCGTTGGTCGGGGCGTGGCTGACACCGACTCCGAAGCGGAAGCGGCCGCCGCTGATCTCGTGGATGAAGGCCGCGGTCTGGGCGAAGTCGTAGGCGTGGCGGGTGTAGATGTTGGCGATGCTGGTGCCGAGCTCGATGTGGCGCGTGACCAGCGCCAGCGCCTCGCAGAGCGCCAGCCCGTCGCCGAAGCTGGGGCAGTAGAGGCCGGCGAAGCCGCGGCGCTCGATCTCCTGCGCCAGGTCGATGGTCGCCCGCCGGCGGCCGGGCACGGCGGCGAAACTGAGAGCGGGTTTCGTCATGCCGCGCCCGCTAGCACGCGAACGCGCCGGCCGGCGAGCGGCTGCCCGTCCGCGCGCCGGAGGCCATTGCCAGGCCGCGACCGCCATGGGAGAAGAGGAGGCGAAAATGACCACCGCGGATCTCGATGGGCGCGGCACGCGACTCAATCCGGCGAACCGCTACGAGCGCCTCCACCTGGAGGCGAGCGACGCGGACGGCGAAGCGGCGCCGCCAGCCGCCGACGCGCCCACGGAGCTGTACCGCGACGCGAGCCGCACCATCCTCGCCGAGAACGACAGCCCCGACGTCGGCTTTCGCTTCAGCGTCAATCCGTATCGCGGCTGCGAGCACGGCTGCGTGTACTGCTACGCCCGGCCCTCGCACGAGTATCTGGGGTTCAGCGCCGGGCTCGATTTCGAGCGCCGGCTGCTGGTGAAGATGGATGCGCCGGCGCTGTTGCGCGCCGCGCTCGCGGCGCCGCGCTGGCAGCCGCAGGTGGTGGCGCTGTCCGGCAACACCGACTGCTACCAGCCGGTGGAGCGGCAGTTGCGGCTGACCCGCGCCTGCCTCGAGGTCTTCGCCGAGCACCACAATCCGGTCAGCGTGATCACCAAGTCGGCGCTGGTGGCGCGCGACGTCGACGTGCTGGCGGCGATGGCGGCCGATGGTCTCGCCCACGTCAGCGTCACCGTGACCACGCTCGACGCCGAGCTGGCGCGGCGTCTGGAACCGCGCGCGGCGACGCCGGAGCGGCGCCTGCAGGCGATCCGCACCCTCGCCGCCGCCGGCGTGCCGGTGAACGCCATGGTGGCGCCGGTGATTCCCGGGCTGACCGACCACGAGATCCCGGCCATTCTCGATCGGGTCGCGGAGGCCGGGGCGCGCAGCGCGGCCTGGGTGCTGCTGCGCCTGGCGACGCCGCTCGACCAGCTCTTCACCGACTGGCTCGAGCGGCACTATCCGGACCGGGTGGTGCGCGTGCTCGGTCGGCTGCGCTCCTGCCGCGGCGGCGCGCTCAACGATCCGCGCTTCGGTCGCCGGATGCGTGGCGAGGGGCAGTACGCGGCGCAGATCCGCGACCTCTTCACGCTGGCGGCGCGCCGGCGCGGCCTCGACCGCGCCCTGCCGCCGCTACGCGCCGACGGCTTCCGCCTTCCCCCGCGCGCCGGCGACCAGCTCCGGCTGTTCTGAGCGCGCCGCCGCGACCACCGCGGACGGCCTTCCCGACGGCCCGCCGGTCGACCGCGGTTACCGCGATCCGGCGCAGTCGGGGGGCGCGGCCGTCACGCGGCTCGCCAGAACACCTGGTCGTCGCGTTCCTCGGTGGCGACGGCGCCGGCGTGCCGCAGGTACTCGAGGTGCGCCAGGGTCTCGAAGGTCGCCGGGAACTGATAGGTGAGCGGGCTGTCGCTGTCGAAGGCGAAGGCGCGGCGGGCGACGTCGTAGGCGTGGTGCGGCGCGCGGCGCACGATGTCGAGGATGTCCTGCAACCGCACCCGATGGTGCTGGATGATCTGAGTGGCGCGGTGGCGGTGGTCGGAGAACGGCCCGCCGTGCGCCGGCAGGACGAGGCCGACGTCGAAGCGCTGGACCTTCTCCTGCGAGGCGATGAAATCGCCGAGCGGGTTGCCGGTCGAGCCGGGCGCGAAGCCGACGTGCGGCGTGATCTTCGGCAGCAGGTGGTCGCCGACGATCATCGCCCGCTCCGCCGGGAAGAAGAGCACGCAGTGGCCGGGGGCGTGGCCGGGCGTCCACACCACCTCGACGCGGCGGCGGCCGATGGTGAGGACGTCGCCGTCGGCGAGGGGCGCGTCGGGCGCGGTCGTGATGTAGAGGCTGCCCCAGATGTCGCTCGGCCGCGGCACGTTCGCGAAGCGCTGCAGCGGCAGCCCGTGGGCGAGGAAGAAGCGCACCGCCTCGACCGGTCGATCGCTGGGCAGGAAGCCCTGGGCGCGCTCGTACTCCGCCGGGTGCAGGTAGAGCGTCGCGCCGGTGAGATCCCTGTACGCCTTCGAGGTGCCGAAGTGGTCGGGGTGATGATGGGTGCAGATGATCTTGCGGATGCGCTGCGGCGTCAGTCCGAGCTGCGCCAGCGCTTCGTGGAAGGTGGCGATGCTGTCGGGGCTGCTCATGCCGGTGTCGACCAGCGCCCACTCGTCGCCGCCGTCGACCAGGTAGACGTTGACGATCGTCGGCTTCATCGGCAGCGGCAGGTGCAGCAGGTGGATCCCCGGCAGCACCTCGCGGAGCTTCGCCTCGCCCCCCACGCGACTACTCGTGCAGCCGGTCCTGGATGAGGAAGGTCACCTGCAGCTTCACGTGCCAGGTGGCGACGCTGCCGTTCTCGACCGTGCCGCTCACCTGCAGCACCTCGACGCGGCGGATGCCCTCGATCGTCACCGCGGCGCGCGACACCGCCAGGTTGACCGCATCCTCGATGCTGTTCGCCGAGCTGCCGGTGAGGGTGATGGACTTCTCGACCATGCGTCGCCCCTTCGCGTGCGCGGACGCTACGCGAGGGCCGGCGGAGCGTCAATCGAGCGGTGGCGCCGGCGCCGACACACGCTAGAGTCGCCACCGGAGGGTCCGAGACGATGGGCAAGCGGGTTCTGATGGTCGGCGGCGTTGCCGGTGGCGCGTCGTGCGCGGCGCGACTGCGGCGGTTGGACGAGGCGGCGGAGATCGCGCTGTTCGACCGCGGACCGCACGTGTCGTTCGCCAACTGCGGCCTGCCGTACTTCGTCGGCAACGTCATCGCCGACGAGCGCAGCCTGCTGGTCGCGTCGCGCGAGCTCTTCCGCCAGCGCTTCAACATCGATGTCTTCACCCGCCACGAGGTGACCGCCATCGACCGCGCGCGGCGCGTGATCACCGTCGTCGACCTCGACGCCGCCGGCGGGCCGCGGCAGCGCGAGGAGCGCTACGACGCGCTGTTGCTCGCGCCCGGCGCGGCGCCGATCCGGCCGCCGCTGCCCGGCATCGACCTGCCCGGCATCTTCGCGGTGCGCACCATTCCCGACACCCGCCGCATCCGGAGCTGGATCGAGGAGCGGCGGCCGCGGCGCGCGCTCGTGGTCGGCGGCGGGTTCATCGGCCTCGAGATGGCGGAAAACCTCGCGCACCGTGGCCTCGCGGTGACGATCCTCGAGAAGCTCCCGCAGGTGATGCCGCCGCTCGACGCGGAGATGGCGGCGCCGGTGCAGCAGCATCTGACGGCCAGCGGCGTGGCGCTGCACCTCGGCGACGGCCTCGCGGGGTTCGCGACCGACGGCGAGGGACTGGTGGCGCTCACCGAGCGCGGGGCGCGGCTCGCCGCCGATCTGGTGATCCTCTCGATCGGCGTGCGTGCCGAGACCGGGCTCGCGGTCGCGGCCGGGCTGCCGCTCGGCGAGCGCGGCGGCATCGCCGTGGACAGCCAGATGCGCACGGCGGATCCGCACATCTGGGCGGTCGGCGACGCGGTCGAGGTGCGCGACGTCATCAGCGGCCAGGAGGTGATCGTTCCGCTCGCCGGCCCGGCCAACCGCCAGGGCCGGATCGCCGCCGAGTCGATCGCCGGTCGCCCGCGCAGCTTTCGCGGCGTGCAGGCGACCGCGGTGGTCGGCGTCTTCGGGCTCACCGTCGCCACCACCGGCGCGAGCGAAAAGGGATTGCAGCGCAGCGGCGTCGCCGACGCCGCCTGCGTGTACCTCCATCCCGGCCACCACGCCGGCTACTATCCGGGCGCGAAACCGATCCACCTGAAGCTGCTCTTCCGCGTTCCCGATGGCCGCATTCTCGGCGCGCAGGCGGTCGGGCTCGAAGGGGTCGAGAAGCGCATCGACGTGATCGCGACCATGATCCAGCTCGGCGGTACGGTCCGCGATCTGGCGGAGGCCGAGCTCTGCTACGCGCCGCAGTTCGGCGGCGCCAAGGATCCGGTGAATCTCGCCGGCATGATCGCGGTCAACCACCTCGACGGCCTGATGCCGCTCGCCGACTGGCGGGCGCTCGCTGCCGTCGCGCAGCTCGTCGACGTGCGCGACCCGGACGAGTTCGCCGCCGGTCACATCCCCGGGGCGCGCAACCTGCCGCTGTCGCAGTTGCGCGAGCGGGTCGGCGAGCTGAGCGCCGGGGAGCCGATCGCCTGCTACTGCGGTGTCGGCCAGCGCGCGTACTACGCGACTCGCTTTCTGCTGCAGCGCGGCTATCGCGCCGCCAACCTGTCGGGCGGCTACACCACCTACCGTCAGCTCGTCGCCGGCGGGGTGATCGCGGCTACGACGGCGTGAGCAGGCGCCGGCCGGGCGTCCAGGCGCGGATGCGGCGGCGGCCGATCACCGGGCAGTTATAGCGGTACACCCACGTCTCCACGACGCCACCGCCGTCGCGGCGCGCGGCCGCCCGCTCGCGAACGTAGAGTCCCTGCGCCACGCCCTCGTACTCGTCGAGGCGGGCGAGCGCGGTCGGGTCGCCGAGCTCGATGATCGTGCCCGGCACCGGATCGCTGCCGGGCAGCAGGCCGGGATAGCCGCCGAGGTCGTAGAGCGCGCCGGCGACGGTGCCCGTGCCGAGCGCGCGCGATGGCGTCCCGTTCAACACCAGGGCGCGCTGCCGCGCATCGCGCAGCGTGCCGTAGGCGAAGAGCAGGGGGCGGGGCATCAGTAGCCCATCATCCCCATGAAGTCCTCGAGGCGCTCGAAGCGGAGGTAGAGATTGCGCCGTTTCTCCTCGCCCATGGTGGAGCGCGGCCGGTCGGCGTAGTCGTGGCCGGGATAGAGCACGGTGTCGTCGGGCAGCGCCTTCAGCTTGTTGACCAGGCTGTCGTACATCTGCGCCGGATCGCTGCCCGGCAGGTCGACGCGGCCGCAGCCACCGATGAACAGCGTGTCGCCGGAGACCAGGCTGTCGCCGACCAGGAAGCACTGCGAGCCGGGCGTGTGCCCCGGTGTGTGCAGGAAGCGGATGCGCTGCTCGCCGAGGTCGAGCACGTCGCCGCTCTCGCACAGCGCCAGATCGGTCTTCGACAGATCGCACACCCGCGGCACGTAGTCGGCCTCGTCCTTGTGGACGTACACCTTGATCTTCGCGCCGCGCGCCAGCAGCTCGACCGGGCCGGCGATGTGATGGCCCATCAGCCGGCCGCCGATGTGGTCCGGATGGAAGTGGGTGATCAGCGCCGCCTCGAGCGTCATGTCGTCGGCGGCCAGCGTGTTGAGCACCGCGTCGATGTCCCAGGCCGGATCGACGGCGACCGCGCGCCGCGTCGTCGTGTCGCCGATCAGGTAGACGAAATTCTGCATCGGGCCGAGCGGCAGTTGCTTGAGGTAGAGACTCACCGACGATCCTTTCCGCGTCTACCGGGGCGCGCCGGGTTGTTGGTGGGGCTCGCCGAAGGTCGCTTGCGCGCGGCCGCCGGGCGGTCGCGATTGCGCAGGCCGCGTTGCCACAGGTACTCGGCCTCGCCGTTCTGCTTGCCGATCCAGCGCGAGAGCACGAACAGGAGATCGCTCAGGCGGTTCACGTAGGGAATGACCTGGGCGCCGATCGGCTCCTCGCGCGCCAGGCGGATGATCTGGCGCTCGGCGCGCCGGCAGACGGTGCGCGCGTGGTGCAGCACCGCGCTCACCGGGCCGCCGCCGGGCAGGACGAACGAGCGCAGCGGCTCGAGATCGCGCTGGCACGCGTCCATGATCCGCTCGAGGGCGCGGACGTCGTCGGCGCCGACCGTGAACATGCCCTCGTACTCGGCCTCCGGCGGCGTCGCCAGCTCGCTGCCGAGATCGAACAGCTCGTTCTGCAGCCGGGTGAGAATGTCATCGAGGCGGCGGCGGGCCGGCGTCGCGTCGCCCTGCGCGTTGAAGCTGCGGGCGAGGCCGAGGATGGCGTTGAGCTCGTCGAGCTCCCCGTAGCACTCGACGCGGCGCGAGTCCTTGGCGACGCGTTCGCCGCCGACCAGCGCCGTAGTGCCCGCGTCGCCGGTGCGCGTGTAGACGCGCGTGATGTTGATCGCCATGACGACGCCGGACCCTAGCACGGCGGCCCGGCCGGGTCAGGGCACCGGCGCCTGGTCCGGACCGCTGAAGGGCGGCGCGTACACGACGACGGACACCGCCGGTTCGGCGCCTTCGTTGACGAACCAGTGCGGCGTGCCGCGCGGGATGAACGCCGCGTCCCCGGGGCGCATCGCCCGCGCCACGCCGGCGAGCCAGAGGGTGCCGTGGCCGCGGGCCAACAGCACGGTGAGGTCGTAGCGGGTGTGGATGTGCGGCGCTTCGCGGTCGCGGATCTGGACCACCGAGACGCTCGCTTCCTCTCCCTGCAGCAGCGGCTGAACGCGCAGGGTCTGGTCGGGCTGGATCGGCGCCGCGGCGAGGGCCTGGGTGACCAGGTCGGTGCCGGCCGGGCCGGGAACGAGGAAGGAGGGCGCCGGGGATCGTGCGGCGCACGCCGCCAACAACGGGGCGACGAGGAGGAGACGGCTGCGGCGCATCGCGGCGAGGTCTAGCAGTTCGTCGAAGAACTGGGCAGCTACTGCGGGCCGGCGGGCGAGTCACGCGCGCCAGGCGCCCGCCATCTGTTCCGCGATCAGCGCCTCGAACCGCTCGGCATCGAGCCCGAGCGCCGCCGTCTCGCCGTTGGCGATCGCGTCGCAGGCGCGCTCGAAGGTGTAGAGGCGCAGCGCATCCGCCTCGCGCCCCGCCGACGCCGCGGCGGCGGGGCGGCGGAGCTCCGCCAGCCACTCGAGCTGGCGGCGCCGCTGGGTGAGATAGAAGGCGCGCACCACGTCGTCGACGCCGACCAGCGCCAGCAGGCTGGCGCGCAGACCGCGCCAGCGGCGATGGTGGGCGATCACCCACGTCGTCAGATGGCGCGCCGCCTCGGCGGCCGGCAGCCCGGCGCGCACGGTGCCCGCGACGTGGCGCCACTCGGCGCCGACCCAGCGCTCGTAGGCGGCGAGCAGGATCGCCCGCTTGTCCTCGAAGTGCTTGTAGAAGGTCGCCGGCGAATAGCCGGCGGCGCGGGCGATGGCGTTGGAGTCGGTGCCGAAGTAGCCATCGCGGTTCAGCACCTCCGCCGCGGCGGCGATCAGCCGCTCGCGCGTTCCCTCGGGCGTGCCGCGCCGCGGTCGCCCCTCGGCCGCGCGCGCCAGACGCAGCCGCGCCGTGGTCTCGGCGCTCATTGCAATCGCGCCAGGAAGCGGGCGAAGGTGGCGTCGAAGTCCTGCGGGCACTCGAGGAACGGGGCGTGCCCGCCGCGGAAGATCGCGAGCTCGCCGTTGCGCAGGGCAGCGATGCCCGGCCGATTGAAGGCGAGCGGGTTCAGGCGGTCGCCGGTGGACCAGGCGATCAGCGCCGGACACGCGATGCGCGGCAACAGCGGCGTCAGGTCGTCGTCCGGCTGACCGAAGCTCCGCCAGGCGGCGGCGAGCAGTGCCGCCACCTCCGGCCAGGTGGCGACGATGCGGGCGCGCTGCTCGGCCGCCGGCGCCTCGCTCAGGACCCCGCGATACATGGCGGCGAACGCCCGCCGCGTCCACCGACCGCCGCGCGCCCCGCGGGAGAAGAAGCGCGCCATGGCGCCGGTGAAGAGACGCTTCCGCAGGCCGTGCGCGACCAGCCCACCGGGGTTGCAGGCGATCACGCCGCGCACCCGGCCGGGGCGGTTCGCCGCCACCCGCAGAGCGGCCGCGCCGCCGATCGAGTTGCCGAGCAGCACCACCCGGTCGAGCGCCAGCGCGTCGAGCGCCGCTTCCAGCATCGCCGCATAGCGCTGGCCGCTCGGCGCCACCCGATCGGCGTCCGAACGCCCCTGCCCCGGCCAGTCCAGGGCGATGACCCGGAAGCGATCGCGATGCCGGGCGCGGAAGCCGGCAAAGTCCCCGGCCCCATGCCCGACGGCGTGCAGACAGACCACCACCGGCCCCCTGCCCTCGTCGTCATACGCCAGTCGCACGCCGTCGACATTCACGAAGCGGCAGCGAGGTCCCGCTCCGACCGCGGCCCGCGTGGTCTCCGGCACTGAATCACTTCCCCGCAAGGCGACGGCAATGTCCATGTCGCTTATCAATACCAGTATCACTATCCTGTCAAGGAGATAATCAATACCCGGTGCGGGCTTCCGAATGTACGTCGGGCCGGGCTCAGAACAGGGACAGTTGGCGTTGGGCGCCGGTGAGGGTGTCGAAGTCGGTGCCGAGGAAGCGGAGGATGGCGTCGCCGACCGGTTTGAGTTGGTGGTCGACGTAGTGAGCGTAGTCGGGGGCGGCGGTTTCCTCGCCGGCCGGCTCGGGTCCCTTGTGGGTCATCGTGTAGGTGACGATGCGGCCGGCGCCCTCGCCGAGGAGGCGGGCGGCGCGGACGTGTGGCGGGGTGGTCTTGGTGTAGGCGTCGAGGTCCTTTCGCACCGCCTTGCGGTAGGCGAGGGCGTCGTCGTGGCGGCCGGCGCGCAGGTCGGCGACGAACTGGCGGACGAACGCGTCGACCGGCTGATCGGCGAAGACCCGTTCCAGGAGGCCGAGTTGGAAGCGCTTGCTGACCTCGCTCCAATCGCGGCGCACCGATTCGAGGCCGACGAACTCGATGTGGGTGCGGCCGTCCGGGTCGCGCAGCAGGCCGGCGTAGCGCTTCTTGCTGCCGGTCCTGCCGCTGCGCACCTCGGGCAGGAAGAAGCGCAGGTAGAGCTTCTCGAACTCGAGGTCGAGGTGGCTCTCGCAGCCGAAGCGGTCGCGGACGATCTGCGCCACGGCGTCGCCGATGGCGAGGCGCAGCGTGTCGGCGTGGGCGAGGGCGGTGGCGGGCTCGATGTCGCCGGCGTGGACGAAGAGCGAATCGGTGTCGCCGTAGATGACGCGGTGGCCGGCGGCGGCGGCGATCTCGGCGGCGGCGCGGATGAGCAACTGGCCGAAGTGGGTGATGGCGTTCGAGACCGCGGGCGAGAAGAGGCGCGAGGCGCCGGCGCCGAGCACGCCGTACAGCGAATTCATGAGGATCTTGATGGCGTGCGACTTGACGCCGCGGCCCGCGCGCTTCGCTTCCTCGCGGGCGGCGCCGAGTTGCTCGACCAGCTCGGGGAGGATGCCGCGCTCGTCGCGGCGGAAGCGGGCGCCGTTGGGAGCGACGATGGCATCGCTGTGGTCGCCTGCCGGCAGCAGCGCCAGCGGATCGAGATTGAAGGTGCGGATGATGCTCGGGTACAGGCTCTTGAAGTCGAAGACGAGGACGTTGCGGTAGAGGCCGGGGACGGAGTCCATCACGTAGCCGCCGGTCAGGCGCGCGTCGCCGACGTCGGCGCCGACCGACGGGGCGACGCGGCCGCGCTGGCGCAGGGCGCCGAGATAGAGGGCGTCGACCGAGGCGATGGCGGCGCTGACGCGATCGAGCGGCATGCCGGTGAGCAGGCTGCGCTCGACGGCGAGCTCGATGAGCCCGGTCTGCGCCAGGATGTCGCTCACCAGGCGCGCGTCCTCGAGGTTGTAGGCGACGAAGCGCTCGGGATCGTCGTGGTAGGCGCGCAGGATCGCCTCGGCGCGGTGGTTGCCGCCGCCGATCAGCTTGCCGCGGCCGAGGAGCGTCCGGGCGGCCGTCTCGAGGCGGTAGTCCGGGAGGCGGATGAAGGCGCCGTGCAGCAGCGACAGGCCGTCGAGCACCAGGCGGCCGTGGGTGATGGCGCGGGCGCCGCGCGTGTAGCCGAGCTCGCGCCGCAGCTCGAACGGCTCGTCGCTGCGGCCGATCGGGAAGGGCAGATTGTAGTGGCGGGCGCGGCGGGCGAGCACCGCGAGGTCGAACTCGGCGACGTTCCAGCCGGTGATGACGTCGGGATCGAGCTCGTCGAGGTAGGCGAGGAAGCGCTGCAGCAGCGCGCGCTCCGAGTGCACCGGCTCGGCGTGCGGGAAGGCGTGCTGGTGGACGATCAGCACCCGGCTGAGCTGCGGGGCATGGAGCGCGATCGACAGCACCTGGTTGGCCTGCGGATCGGTCTCGATGTCGATCGACAGCACCTTGAGGGCCGGCGTCCAGTGACAGGGGCCGAGTGTCGGATTGCGGAACACCAGCCCGAGGCGCTCCCGTGGCTCGCTGGCGCCCTCGATGCGGAGGGCGCCGCGGATGCCGCGGTCGATGAGATAGCGGCTGGCGAAGCGCACGTCGGCTTCGAAGCACTCGACGCCGGCGGCTTCGAGTCGGGTGCGCAGCGCCGGCACGTCGCCGGGCACCGCCAGGGTGATCCGCGCCACCGGTTCGCCGGCGAAGGTGCGGAGCGGGGTGTCCTCGAGCCCGAGCCCGGGCATGACGGCGTCGACGCGTGCCCGGTCGGCGGCGCGGACGAAGAAGTAGGGGCGGACGCGGTCGTCGATGACGAGGAACGGGCGGCCGTTCTCCAGCACGCCGTACAGCCGCACCTCGGGGACGCCGGCGCGGATCCGATAGGTCGGCGTCAGGATGAAGCCGCGCATTGGGCCAGCCGACTACCGCGCGAGGACGGCGTCGGCGCGGTGCCGCGATCGCCTCTCGAGCGCCGTCACCGACTCGCGCTGACCGGGCCGCCGGGGAAGAGCTGGTCGACCATCGAGCCGACCTTCGACTCGGTCGAATCGTAGATGCGGGTGGTCAGCGCCGTACCGGCCTTCGGGGCGTCGTAGAGCGCGTCGCCCACCTCGACCCCGTCGCGATACACGGTGATCCTGGCAAGCGACATGTACGGCGTGAAGTCCCAGGACCAGCGCGCGTAGTACGTGGACGTGAGGGGGCAGGCGGTCGGCGGCGAGCCGGGCGGCAACCTCTTCACCGCCAGCCCTTTGCGCTCGAGTGCCGACGTGAAGGCCGGCAGGAAGCTCTGGTCGACTGTTGGATCCTCGATGACGCACACGGTCCGCGGGTCCGTCGCCTGCAGCGTCACGGGCCGGGCGGTCTGGGTGATCGTGCACCCGCCCAACAGCAGGGACAGCCCCACGGTGGCGAATCGCTTTCGCGTCCAGTCGTGCACTGCCAAGCCCTCCTTCGACCCCGAGCGGCGGCGGCCTGTCTCCCGGCAACGGGCGATCGCGGGGCTCGTCCCGGCCGGCAGTGCCAGACATGGCAACGTGGCGCCCCGGTTGTCCAGCGCCGAGGTGACGTGGCGAACCGGCATCACCGCTTCGATGCGAAGCGCCTACGGCTCGTCCGCCGGTGCGATCTCCTCCTCCTCCGGCACCCCGCCCAGGGTGAGCTGGCGCGGAACGCGGTCGATCATCTCGACCGGGCCCACCTCCTGATCGCTGCCGGCGCCGAGGTCCTTGAAGCGGCGCGCCGACACCAGGAGGCGCGATTCCAGCGAGCCGGCGGCGCGGTTGTAGGCCTGGATCGCGGCGTCGAGCCCCTTGCGCACGCCGTCGAAGTGGTCGGCGAGGATGACGACGCGCTCGTACATCTCCTTGCCGAGGGCGCTGATCCGCTGCGCGTTCTCGGCCAGCACCTCCTGGCGCCAGCCGTAGGCGACGGCGCGCAGCAGGGCGATGAGGGTCGTCGGGCTGGCGGGGATGACCTTCTGCTCGACTCCGTACTCGATCAGCGCCGGATCGACCTGCAGCGCGGCGCTGAAGAAGGTCTCGCCGGGCAGGAACATGACGACGAACTCGGGCGTCGCCTCGAACTGGCTCTGGTAGGACTTGGTGCCGAGCTTGAGCATGTGGGCGCGCACCTGGCGCGCGTGATCGCGCAGGTGCGCTTCGCGCTTGGCGTCGTCGCCCGCCTCGAGCGCTTCGAGATAGGCGCCGAGCGGCACCTTGGCATCGATCACCACCTGCTTGCCGCCGGGGAGACGGACGACGACGTCGGGGCGGAAGCGGCCGTCGTCGGTGGTGGCGACGCGTTGCTCCTCGAAGTCGCAGTAGGCGACCATGCCGGCCATCTCGACCACCCGGCGGAGCTGGATCTCGCCCCAGCGGCCGCGCACCGCCGGGGCTCGCAGGGCCTTCACCAGGTTGGCGGTCTCCGCCTGCAGCCGGAGCTGCGTGTCGGCGAGCGATTTCACCTGCTCGCTGAGCGAGGCGTAGTGGCCGATGCGCTGCTTTTCGACCTCCTCGATGCGGTGGCCGACGAGCTGCAAGTGCTCGCGGATCGGCTGTACCAGGTCGGCGATCGCCTTCTGTCGCGTCTCGAGCTCCCCGCTGGCGCCCTTCTGGAACTCGCCCAGAGAGGCGCGGGCGAGCTCGAGGAACGACTGGTTGTTGCGGCGCAGCGCCTCGGCCGATAGCGACGCGAAGGCCTCCCGCAGTTGCTGTTCGGCGTCGCGCAGCAGGCCGATCTTCTCGTCCGCCGCCGCTCGCTCGCTCTCCGCCCGGGCGGCGAGGCGGGCCTGTTGGGCGCGCGACTCGGCCAACTGGTCCCGCAGTGCCCCGGCCTCCTGGCGCGCCTGGTCGCGTTCGCCCTCGAGACCGGTCACCCGCTGCGACCGCTCCTCGAGCCGGCTCTCGTAGGCGCTCGCCCGCGCCCGTGCGATCAGCCAACCCAGCAGCAGGCCCAACGCCAGGCCCACGGCGACGGCGGCAGTCAGGAGCGCCATCGGATCGAGCTGACGGAGCGCATCGAATGCGGTCGACGGCATCGGGGCGCAGATTGCCACCTTTCACCGCGGAGGGACACAGAGGCCGCTGTGCCCTGCTTCGCCTCCGCGGTGCGATTGATGCGGGCCGGGGTCGGCGCTATGGTCGCCGGATGCACGTTCCCGAGGCGGCCATCAACCGGCTCGCCGACGAGGTGGTTCAGAGCCTCGTCCACGCCGGCTTCATCAAGCCGAAGGTGGCGGAGAAGCAGTTGGTGGCGAGGGTCGCGCGCCTGCTGCTCGAGAACCTGCGGGCCGAGCAGGAGATCGAGGAAGAGGCCGAGCGCGCGGCGCAGAAGCTGGGCCGCCAGGCGCTCGGCATGGACCAGCGGGAGCTGATGAAGGGACTCAAGATCCGCATCGCCAAGGAACGGGGTTTTATCCTGTGATCCGGTTCAGCGAAGGGCGGCTCTCCCATCTCTCGCACCAGGTGCTGTCGATCTTCCGCGCCGAGGGGTTGGCGGACATCGAGAACGAGCGGTTGGCGCTGCAGGCGATCAAGCGCGCCCTCGAGGGCCAGCACGATCAGAACGCGCGACTCGACGAGATCGTGCGTCGCAAGATCGCCTCGCTGTCGCGCAAGGTGCCGCCCGGCAGCCACGAGTACGAGATCCTCTACCGCCGCTACATGGAAGAGGAGCAGCGCAAGAAAAGTTGATCCCGACCGGTTGACACGGGCATCGCCGGACCTACTTGTCCGGCGGCCGATTTTCGGCCGGGTTGCGTTGAACCCCGCTCAGCGGGACCTACCAAACCAGGACATCACCGAAGGAAGGAAGGAGAGAGGGTATGAAAATTCGCCCGCTGCAGGATCGCGTCATCGTTCAGCGCGTCCAGGAAGAGGAGAAGACCAAGGGCGGCATCATCATTCCGGACACGGCCAAGGAGAAGCCCCAGGAGGGCAAGGTCGTGGCGGTCGGGAAGGGCAAGGTGAACGACGACGGCAAGGTGACGCCGCTCGACGTGAAGGCCGGCGACCGCATTCTGTTCGGCAAGTACTCGGGTACCGAGGTGAAGATCGATGGGGAGGACTTCCTCATCATGCGCGAGGACGACATCCTCGGCGTGCTCGAAGGCAAGTAACGGGAGGAAGATGAGATGCCTGCCAAGATCGTAAAGTTCAGCCAGGATGCGCGTGACAAGGTCCTGCGCGGCGTGAATCTGCTCGCCGACGCGGTGACCGTCACGCTCGGCCCCAAGGGCCGCAACGTCGTGCTCGAGAAGTCGTTCGGGGCGCCGAACGTGACCAAGGACGGGGTCACGGTCGCCAAGGAGATCGAGCTCGAGGACAAGTTCGAGAACATGGGCGCGCAGATGGTGAAGGAGGTCGCGTCGAAGACCTCGGACGTCGCCGGCGACGGCACGACGTCGGCCACCGTGCTGGCGCGCGCCATCTTCGCCGAGGGGGCCAAGATGGTCGCCGCCGGCCACGACCCGATGTCGCTGAAGCGCGGCATCGACAAGGCGGTCGAGGCGGTCACCAAGGAGCTCAAGTCGCTCTCGAAGCCGACCAAGGACCAGAAGGAGATCGCCCAGGTCGGGACCATCTCGGCCAACAACGATGCCACCATCGGCCAGATCATCGCCGAGGCGATGGACAAGGTCGGCAAGGAAGGCGTCATCACGGTCGAGGAGGCGAAGAGCCTCGACACCACGCTGGAAGTGGTCGAGGGCATGCAGTTCGACCGCGGCTACCTGTCGCCGTACTTCGTCACCGATCCGGAGAAGATGGAGGCGGTGCTCGAGGACGCGTACCTGCTGATCCACGAGAAGAAGATCAGCGCCATGAAGGACCTGCTGCCGGTGCTGGAGTCGATCGCGCGCACCGGCAAGCCGTTCATCATCATCGCCGAGGACGTCGAGGGCGAGGCGCTGGCGACGCTGGTGGTGAACAAGATTCGCGGCACGCTGCACGCCTCGGCGGTGAAGGCGCCGGGCTTCGGCGACCGCCGCAAGGCGATGCTCGAGGACATCGCCATCCTCACCGGCGGCAAGGTGATCGCCGAGGAGCTGGGCATCAAGCTCGAGAACATCACGCTCAACGATCTCGGGCGCGCCAAGCGCATCGTCATCGACAAGGACAACACCACCATCGTCGACGGCGCCGGCAAGAAGGCGGACATCGAGGGCCGCATCAAGCAGATCCGGGCGCAGGTCGAGGAGACGACCTCGGACTACGACCGCGAAAAGCTGCAGGAGCGGCTGGCGAAGCTGGTCGGCGGCGTGGCGGTGGTCCGGGTCGGCGCCGCGACCGAGATCGAGATGAAGGAGAAGAAGGCGCGCGTCGAGGACGCGCTGCACGCCACCCGCGCCGCGGTCGAGGAAGGCATCGTCCCAGGCGGCGGCGTGGCCCTGATCCGCGCCTCGTCGGCGCTCGAGGGCCTGAAGCTCAGCCCGGAGGAGCAGGTCGGCGTCAACATCGTCCGCCGCGCCATCGAGGATCCCTGCCGCTGGATCGCCAGCAACGCCGGCTGGGAGGGCTCGATCGTGCTCGACCGGGTGAAGAACGGCAAGGGCGCCTACGGCTTCAACGCCGCCAAGGAGGAGTTCGAGGATCTCATCAAGGCCGGCATCGTCGACCCGACCAAGGTGGTCCGCACCGGGCTGCAGAACGCGGCGTCGGTGGCCGGCATGCTCCTCACCACCGAGGCGCTGATCGCCGAGAAGCCGGAGGAGAAGTCCGCCGCGCCGGGCATGCCGCCGGGCGGCATGGGTGGCATGGGCGGCATGGGCGGCATGATGTGAGCCGCGCCGACCAGGCGTGAAGCACCAAAGGCCCGCCGCCGATCCCGGCAGCGGGCCTTTTTCTTCTCTGCTACCGGGACATCACTGCCTTCGGCGAGGACACGCGCGGCGAGCTCGACGGCGGCCGACTTCGACCAGCCCCCCGACCGCGATGAACACCAACCCCTGGACGCCGCTGCCCACGCCGACTCCGACCACCACCTTCGTCGAGTCCCCGACGACCCGCGATTGTGGCGCCGTGCCCGAGCCGGAGCGCTGCGCCAGCGACAGCGAGAGACCAACCCGGCAACGCGCGCACCCGGTACGCCGGTGGCGATGCCGCAGTGCGTTCAGGAGAGCCACCGCAGCGACCGACTCCGCCGGGCTACAGCGGCGCGCAGGATGCACGTGCGCGTAGTCCGTATGAGCTGGCGATTTCACATCAACCGCCAGTATCAGACGTTGGCGACCGGTAGCCCCGAGGAGGCGGCATAGCGTCCTGCCCGCGCCACTGGCAAGGACGAAGCTGGTCCATCAGAGCCACAGCGGCGGACCAGCGCGGGCCGCGTCTGGGCGGCCCAGAAGGCGGTGTCCAACCTCATGAATAAAGTTCCAATGAGGCGTCTCATTAATTATGTTGGCGACTACCGTAGCCGAGGTATAAGGCCAGTTTCCATCCTCGCAGTAGAAATCTAGATCGTTCTGTGGCGTTACCGCGAGATTGTCCGCGACTGTGTAGACTTGAAAGCTGTCGATCCGCACTCGTTCGCGCACCCCATTTGGAGTCTCTGGATTGTAGGTAGATGCTGCTAGTCTATCGTTCATGAGGGCTATATGCTTTTGAATCCAGTCCTCAAATGAAAACGTCAGCGAGTAGGCGCTCTGCTGCTTATTGAAGTCATCATATACGTTCTTGTAGACGAATATCTTAAGCGCCAGGGCGTGGGTGTCGATTGTGAGGTGATTGTTCGAGCTAAAGAGGTCAGGTTGGTTGGGCGTCAGCGCAAAGTCGATCGTACCCACCGCTGCCAACCACGGTCTCTGTAGCTGTAGGGTGAGCTCAGCGCCAGCCGCAAGGGCCGAGTGGCTACCGGTGGCAACCACCGACCCATTTTCTGTCCATGAGTATGAGAATGCGGTACCCTGTTGCCCGCCCTTGTTAATGATATGAGCGATATAGGTCACGGTTTCGGCTGGATTCTGACCCACTGCCGGATCCGGCCATCGCTTTCCATCAGGATGTGCTGTATCAATCACCAGAGCTTCGCAGTTATTTGTTTTGGTTGTCGGCTCGCAAGAGGCGCCGCCGACCGATTCCCAAACCTGATCGCAAAAGCCATGACCGGGACACCCCAGATGGTGGCGGCAGTAGCTTGGATACTTTGGTGTCCGTTCGATATATGTCACATCCAAGTCAAACGTCTGTTGGAGCGTGGATAAGGGCAAGCCTTGGAATAAGAGGCCCGAGGTCGGGAAGCAGTCGCCAGGAACCAGACCGCTTGTTCCGTTGGGCAGCAGTCCAGGGTGCATGCAGACCTGCGCGGAAGCAACCGCGGCAGACAAAGCCCAGGCTACGACGGTTCCAGGCAGGACGTTACGGTACAGCCAATTCATAGTCCCCCCAATATGGTGGGCCGGGCCGGTCCGCGGTTATTGTGAACGGCTATCTTAGGGTTCTGAGGTCGGCTCTATGTCGATCGCGACAAAGACATCGCGATCGAGCAATGTGACGGGCGTCTGTTTCCAGCAACCGATAGGATTGCAGTGCTGAGCTACACTCAATACGTAGTTTCCTGGTGGTATGTTATCGAAGGTGAAGATGCCGTTGGCTAGGGAAGAAGTGAGGCCTAGCGGGGCCAAAACAACGGTGGCGAAGCCAGCCCCACACGGTTCACCAGGAAACTCGTTTACACAGCCCGCCACCTGAAATCCCGGCGAACCGGAGGTGGCGGTTGGCGTGACGGTGGCAGTGGTAGTCGGCATCGGTGTGGCCCGCTCGATATCGATCGCGATAAAGACGTCGCGATCGACAACCGTGATAGGAGTGTCCTTCCAACAGCCGATGGAGTTGCATTTCTGCACCACGCTCAACACATAGTCGCCAGGTGGTATCCCCTCGAACGTGAAGTTGCCGTTCGTGAGAGATGACGTGAGACCGAGGGGTGCCAAAAGGACCGTGGCGAACCCCGTCCCGCATGGTTCTCCCGGGAATTCGTTAACACAGCCCGCGACTGTGAATCTTGGCGAAGCGGGGGTGGGAGTGGGGGCTTCTGTCTGCGTAAGGATAGGCGTGAGGGTCCCCTCAGTAGGAGACGGACTAACAGGAGGGGAACAGCCGTTGAGTGCCGCTCCGACTGCCGCGACGAGCTCCGGGATTGTGATCCTCCCGTCGGAGTCAAGATCCAAGGCCGCACATCCACTAGCGGACTGGACCAGCGCCATTTGAACGCCCGTCAGAAGCTCGTCGATTGCAACCATACCGTTGCCATCGCAGTCGCCGACGCACCGGGCGCTCGCGCCGCTGCCGACTGCGAGCCAAGCTGCAATTACCGCTTTCCCTATAGACCCGATCCGGAACATGGACCCCCTCGGGTTCGAGATCGCGCGTACGTGAGTCCTTTAGCAGGGCGCCGAACGCTGCGGCAATAGGGAATTCCCCAAACGTCCCCGCATGTCCGCGAAATAGCGGTCCTGTGCAGCCAAGCACTGGAGGACGCCGAGGGCGCGGGCTGTCCTACACCTCGGGTCACGCGTTTGTTCCCGACGGGTCCTCGGGTGGTTGGTGACTCGTGCCTGAAGACTGCTGGCCTTCCTTGGACTTCATCCGGTTGATCGACGCAGCATCGAGACGAGTCTTTGCGCGTAGTCCGTATGAGCTGGCGATTTCACATCAACCGCCAGTATCAGACGTTGGCGACCGGTAGCCCCGAGGAGGCGGCATAGCGTCCTGCCCGCGCCACTGGCAAGGACGAAGCTGGTCCATCAGAGCCACAGCGGCGGACCAGCGCGGGCCGCGTCTGGGCGCACGGGGGCGACGACGCGACGCCGGGAGCGCGCCAGGGGTGGCGGAGTCAGCTCGGGTCCGCGGACAGGCAGCTCGGGTGAGGTGGGGGCAGCGGCGGTGGCGGCTGAAGGGGCAATCCGAGGTGCGCCAGGATGCGGGCGATCAGGCGCGGGTCGGCGATGGTCGCCACCAGGCGCCTGCCGCAGGCCGCGCAGGCCAGGACGGCCGGGTGCGCGTTCGTCCGTTCGGACCGGAGTTCGAGGCCGTCCTCGCGGCAGCCACGCTGTCCATCAGCCGCGCCGGCTACAACACCTGCGCCGCGCTGCTGCGAGCGCGGACGCGCGCCGTGCTGGCGCCGGATCCGATCATGTCCGAGCAGACGTTCCGGGCACGGCGCTGTGCCGATCTCGGCTTGGCGCACGTCGTCGAGGGCGACGCGCCGTCGCGCGAGATGCTCGTCGCGGCCATGCGCGCGGCCATCGACGGGCCGCCGCCGCGGCACGACTTCGCTCTCGACGGCGCCATCGAGAGCGAGACGCGCATCGCTGCCACGCTCAACCCGGCGGGGATACCGAGGACTGCGTGAGGGAAGACGTCCGTCCGAGGTGCGGCAAGTAGCGCGACAGGATCGGATCGAAGACGTCGTTGCGATCGTGATAGGCGAAGTAGTCGACGCTGTCGTAGCGCCTCGTCCCCTCCATCATGCGCGACTTTCTGGCGAACTCCTCGCGCGACTTGATCGGATAGTGGTTGATGCGCAGCTGCTCGACCGAGATCTTCGAGCTGGTGCTGTCGGCCGCGAACGGATCGAAATAGCGCACGGCCGGTCCGAGCAGACGGTAGAGAGGTCTGAGCTCTTTCTTGAAGCGCGGCCGCGGGATCGGGCGGACGCGCTCCCCGGTCTCGTCGACGGCGACCTCGCCGCCGCGGTAGGCGAAGTGATGGCAGTTGACCGGCGCCACGGCGCGCCTGGGATCGACGATCGATTTGACGCGTCGATTGCGGATCCAGTCGGCGGGTGCGCGCCGCGGGAAGCGGGCGATGACCGGCTCCGGCGAGGCGTGCATCTGGCCGTTCGAACCGTAGACCTGCCAGCGCACGACGACGCCGGGAAACTCCTCGAAGCGCCGCAGGGTCGGGATCAGTGTCCACTCGCACGGCGCGAAGAGAAACTCGTCGATGTCGATGCAGGTCAGCCAGCGTGCCTTGCAAGAAGGTCTCCAACTCGCGCGCCGCGCTCACGCTCGCGGGTGGGCAGCGCGCGATCACGGTGCCTACCAGCCGCGCGAGAGTCTCTCGACCACGTCCTTGCGCGACAGCACCTGGGCGCACTTCTCCCACGGTTCGCCGGACGGGTCGACGGTGTCGGCGTAGCGGATGTCGAAGGCGTTGGCGCGCTGGCGGCGCTCGATGAGCTCGCTCAGCCGCAGGTCGAGCTGTTCGATGTCGGTAATCCAGTCGTCTTCGATGACGTCGGGCAGCGAGCCGAAAATGTCGTAGCGGTCGCGCATGCGTGCCGACAGCCGCTCGTAGACCTGCTCGTCGCGGGTGCCGTGGTAGACGAGGTTGAGCATGTCGACGCTGTCGCGCGTCTGGCCGAAGCGCTTGATGCGGCCGAGGCGCTGCTCGAGGCGTGAGGGGTTCCACGGCAGGTCGACGTTGATGAGCGTGCCGAGGGTCTGGAGGTTGAGGCCCTCGCAGGCGGCGTCGGTCGCCACCACCAGACGCAGCTCGCGATCGCGCACCGCCCGCTTGATGAGCTCGCGCTCGACGCTCGCCTGGCGCTCGTCGCACAGCATGCGGCTGCGGCTCGCGCCGGCGTAGAGGCCGATCGGCTCGCCGGGCAGCTTCGCCGCCAGCGCCTCGGCGACCCAGCGAGCGGTGTCGTAGAATTGGCTGAAGATGATGCAGCCGTGACGCAACCAGAGCGGCGCACCGGTCAGGTAGTGCACCACCGCTTCGAACTTCGGATCGACGGGACGCTCGCGCAGGTGACCGAGCACTCGCTCGAGCGCGTCGCGCTCGGCGTCGGTCAGGTCGCTCGGCACCGGCGGCTGATCGTCGTCGTCCTCCTCCGCTCCGCCGTCTCGGCCGAGCAGCGTCAGCGCGGTCGCCTGGCCAGCCGCCAGGCTGGAGCAGATGCGCTGCAGAAGCAGGCTTTCCATGAAGCCCGCCGCCCGCGCCCGTTGGCCGAACAGGTCCGTGAACTCCTGCGCCGCCGCATAGGCGGCGTCGATGGCGCTGCCGGTGAGTAGTCCCTGACCGATGAACAGCGCCGACTGATCGGCGCGGCGCGGGTGGATGTCGACGGCGATGCGCGGCAGCAGGCCGCGCGCCTCCAGCGTCGCCCGCTTGCGCAGGATGGTGTGGCGGACGATCGGATTGTGGCGCTGGAAGAAGCCCAGTCCGTTGACGGTTCCCTCGAGGCGCTCGCCCAGCTCGTCGCGGGTGAAGCGGTCGACGGCCGTGAGGTCGCGACTGCTGAATGCCTGCGCATCGCCGATCCCGAGGTCGCTGCGGACGTGGTCGAAGAGCGGATCGTCGGCGCGTGGCGGCAGCGGGTTGCGGATCAGATCCCAGGCCTCGTCCTCGTCGGTGACCCGCCGCCCACCGGTCACCAGGTCGAGGGCGGTGCGCGGCGAGCGCCAGCGGCTGCCTGGCCGGCCGAGCACGTGCTCGGCGCCGCGCGCCAGCACGTCGAGCAGATCCCACAGCTCGGCGACGTCGGTCTGCACCGGCGTGGCGGTGCCCAGCAGGACGTGGCGGGCGTGCTCCGCCGCCGTCTGCATGAAGGCCAGGAGGTTGTTGGGCTGACCGGCGTTGCGCCCGACGCCGCCGGCGCGCCGGGCGCGATGCGCCTCGTCGAGCACCAGGGTGCCGTAACGCCGGCCGAGCAGGTGCTCGCGCTCGGCGGTCGGCTGGAAAACCAGGCCGGTCGAGACGATGCCGATCTGGTATGGGCAGCGCGCCACGTCCTCGGCGCCACGCGTGCGGATCTCGTGCCCGGTGTGGTCGAGCCAGGTCTTACGGCGGGTCCACACCGCCGAGGGGACGCCGAGCTTGTCCCACAGCTCGACCTGCCATTGCTGGGTCAGGGTCGCCGGACAGAGGATCAGCACCGGGCCGTCGCCGAGCAGGCTGGCCAGCACGGCCGCCGCCGCCAGCGACAACGTCTTGCCCAGGCCGACCTCGTCGGCCAGCAGCAGCCGCACCGCTGGATGGGCCTCGCGGTGTTGCATGAACAGCGTGACGAAGGACTGCTGCCACGGCATCAGCGCCTCGCCGCGCGCATAGATCGGCGCCTCGGCCATCGCCGCGGCCGCCACGGCGTCGGGCGGCACGTCCTCGACGCGGCGGAACTCGACCCGTCGGGCGCAGCGGTCGACCTCGTCGATGATCGCCTCCGGCAGCGGGATGCCCTGCGCCCACAGGTACTCGAACTCCTGGCGCACCCAGGTCACCGCCGCCGGGTCGTCGTCCTCCCAGACGATCTCGTAGTGCTCGCCCCAGCCCGGCCGGGTCTCGTTGTTGCTGCCGATGAACGCCAGCGCCGAGCCGTCGCGCTGCTCGATCACCCCTGCCTTGCCGTGCAGGAAGGGCGTCGTCGTCCGGCCGACCACCCGCACCTGCAAATTGCCGCGCACCAGCAGCGCGTGGAGCTTGCGGTAGCGGTCGCGGCCGAGCACGCTCTCCGCCTCCGGCGGCCGCTCGAACCACTTCTCGCGCAGCGCCATCGCCTGCTGCGCGGCGCTCCTGGCCACCGACAGGTCGCGCGGATCGAGGTCGCTGTTGCACACCACCCGCACCTGCTCGATCGCCGCCAGGTCCTCGTAGACCAGCTCCAGCAGCGAGCTGCGGAAGTAACCGGCGATACGGTCGTAGCGCCGCGCGCCGAGCAGCCGCTCGCGCAGAAAGAGATGGTCGAGGCGGCCCTGCCGCGACGAGAAGCGGCGGATCATGCCCCCAGCCGTTCGCCTCTCACCAGGTCGCGCAGCACCCGCGCCGCCGCCGCCTCCTCGGGCCGCAGGCGCGCGAGCGTCGCCGCCAGGTAGGCCGCCACGGCGATGATCTCGGCGCGCCGGGCGAGATAGCCCGGCACGTTGTCGCGCAGGTGGCTCATGACCTCGTCCGCCTCCACCTCGGTCTCCAGCTCGAACAGCGCGTAGAGCACCGCCCGCAGCAGCGAAGCGCCGAAGCCGTCACCGCCAAAACCGGCGTGCTTCAGGTCGCGCGCCGACTTCAGCCGCGCGTCGTTGGGCCGCATGCTGGCCATCAGCGACTGCCAGTCGCCGGCGCGGAAGGCCTTGGCGAAATTCTGGTAGGCGTCGAGCTTGCGCCCGCCGCGCGCCTCGCGGTCGAGCATGCGCAGGTAGAAGCGCTCGGCGCCGACCAGCCGCTCCCAGACCTTGGCGTCGAGGCCGTCGGGCACCAGCACCTCGTTGGCGATGCCGACCGCGAAGTCGATCAGCTCGTCGACGATGCCGCGCTCGCCCTCGACCCGCGGCCGCAGCGCCTCACGCGTCATGTCGGTGCCGTCGATGGTCGTGTAGCCGGTCAGCACCCGCAGCGCGGCGGCGTAGCCGGCCATCTGCAGGTCGTCGTCCGAGAACAGGTTCTCCGCCCGCCCGGCCGCCGAGGCGCGCTGGTTCAGACCGACCATGGTTTCGATCTGCCGCCGCACCTCGTCGCGCACCTCGAGCACCAACTCGTCCTTGTAGGCGCAGCGGCCGTCGCCGCGCTTGCGCAGTACGAGAATCACGGTGCCCTGCACGTAGCCTCCCTGCTTGAGCTCCGAGTTGGTCTCAGTGGCAATGTACCACGCCGCCGTCACCCGCAGCGCGGCCGCCCAGAAGATGCCCGCCATGTCGCCCCACACGCCGGTATCCTGATGGGTGAACATGACGATCTGCAGGCCGTTGTCCGGCATGTGACCGGCCAGCGCTGAGTAGGCAGTAACCATCTCGCGGCGGAAATCCTCGCCCGCGCCCTTGATGGCGAGACTGCGCCGGCTGTCCCATACCCAGTCACGAAATGGCGCCGGCGGATTCCGGCGCAGCCAAGCGATGAAGTACTCGGTGATCTCGTCGTAGCTATTGAGTCTCGCAGAATATAGTGACGGGATCTAGAACAGCTCCGCTTGCTGCCAGAAGGCGGTCACCAGCGTGGGGCGGCGCTGCATTCGGCGCAAGGCGCGGCGCGCCACGGTGGTGAGCTGCGAGAAGTCCTTCGGACAGAAGTTGGGCAGCTCATGCTTCTTCCAGTACCCCCAGATGTATTCCACGGGGTTCAGCTCCGGCGCGTAGGCGGGCAGGTACTCCAGGTGAATCGCGCCGCGCTGGCGAGCGATGAAGTCCTTCACCAGTCGACTGCGGTGCTGCCGCAGCCCATCCCAGATGATGAGCAGCTTGCCGGGGAGGGCCCGTTGGAGACGGCCCAAGAAGTCGACGATCTCCGGACTCTTGATCGTGCCGGGGTACAGCCGGAAGTAGAACTGCCACCACGTTACGCCCGCGATCGCCGAGAGCGTCTTCCAGTGGAAGTGATACTGGAGGACCGGGGTCTGCCCCCGCGGCGCCCATGTCCGACAGCGGTGCGGGCGCTCACTGAGTCCGCTTTCATCGATGAAGACGATGGTGCGCCGCTCGCGGCGGGCTTTTTTTTAAGGGCGGGCCAGTGCTCGCGTTTCCACCAGCGGATACGGGCTTCGTCGCGCTCCAGGGCGCGCCCGGTCGGCCGCTGGCAGCTCCACCCGAGCTGCCGGAGCAAGCGCCAGACGTGGCCGGGATGGAAGCGCTCCGCGAACTCCTGCTCGATCAGCTCCGCGACGCGCCCGGTGGTCCACAACCCGGTGGGGTATCCGAGCGCTTCCGGGCCGCGCTGCAGGGCGCGTTCGAGCTGGCGGCGTTGCGAGGCGGTCAGGCGCGGTGGGCGCCCCGCGCGCCCCGCCTTCTTCAGCCCGGCCCGCCCGTGGGTCGCCAACTGCTGCACCCAGCGACTCACCGACTGGCGATGGACGCCCACCCGCCGCGCCACCTCGGCCGGTTTCACCCCGGCCTTCAGTAACCGCGCGGCCTCCAGTCGCCGCCGTTCCAACTCATCAAAATCCCGCTTCACCCCCGCCGGATTTCCCATGGATCGTCGTGTATCACATCCGCCGCTCAATGTCACTATATTTTACGATACTCAATAACGGCATCGGCATAGGGTGGATCGGTAACATGCAGGTCGGAGTCGGTCTGCCAATCGGACGCAGGAGCCGTAACGATAGAACGCACATTGCCGCTAAGGAGCGGGAAGCTCTTCACTTCGTTCGCCAGAACGGACTCTCGCATGTGATGGAACGATTTCGCCCCGTAGTTCCAAAGCACGTTCAGGGCTTGGTTGTAGAAGACCTGTTCGACCGAATCCCCAGGCAAGCCGCCACCGGGTGTTAGTCGAGCCGATCCCACATGCCAGCGGCAGAGTCGCCCCGAACGGTCGGCGAGCGTACAAATGTCGAACGCCAGCGCACCCGCGACCTCATCGTTGTCGCCCTCCGCCCGGCAAGCCTCGCCGTACATCGCGTTGCAGAGCAGGCTGCGCGGCGTGAAGAGGTGGTGCCAGTGCGTCCAGCCGCGCTCCCGCAACAGCCGTGCGGTCTCGTCCCCAGGCTCGATGGCCATGTCGGGGACGAGCCCCTGCGCTTGCCAGCCGGCCAGGTTGGCGCGGACGATCTCCTCGATGCGCCGCTCGCGCGCCAGGTCGGCTTCAGTCACAGAGCGGAAGAAGATCTCTTCGCTTTCACGCCGTAGCCACTGGATGCAGTACAGGCGCTCCTGGAAGACGTCGTCCGGGCGCGGAACGATATCCGTCTTCTCCCAGCGGCGCAGGTCGTTGACCGTCGCGCCGCCCTCGCGCCGGTCGCCGCGCAGGGTGCGGATGGGGACGCGCCGCTCGACCCCGTCGAGCGCGTACACCATGTGGCCGTCGCGCACCGTGCCGCGCGCGGCGCGCTCGAGCTCGGCGTCGCTGGCGTCGCCGGCGATCTCGATGGCGAAGCGCCGCTCGGCGGGGACGGGCACCAGACGGGCGACCGTGCGGCGGTTGCGGCTGATGACCCATGAAGCGGCCAGCGGCACCAGCCAGCCGGTCTCGGGGCAGCGGGTCTCGACGCAGTACAAGTAGGCCTTGGCGCGGTTGCCGTGCTCGTCGTGCTCGATGCCGAGGCGGGTGACCTCGGCGTCGACGCGCTCGACCACTCGCTGCTGGGCGGCGGCGATGCGCGCCCGCGTCGCCTCGTCCCCGCCGACGATGTGCAGCGCCCCCCAGGTGAGCATGCAGGCGATGGGGTTGAGGTCGCTGGCGTAGACGTCGCAGCCCAGGCGCGCCGCCTCGAACGGAATCGAGCCGCCGCCGGCGAAGGCGTCGCCGAGCCGCGGCCGGTGGCCGAAGCGCAGGATGCCCATCTGCTCGACCAGCTCGGCGTGCGAGCCGGCGGCGGTGCCGAGGTGGGCGTTCACCGCCTCCCAGATCCCGGCATAGGCCGCGGCCGGCAGCTCCTCGGGGCGGCGGCTGCGCTTCTCCAGGCGGCGGTCGTAGGGCATGCGCGCCAGCACCTCGGCCTGCAGCCGCCGCCGCTCGGCGCCGCTCACCCGCCAGCGGCCGTCGGCGTCGAGGAGCTGGTCGCGCAGCGGCCCGCCCCACGCCTCGACGTCGGCGGCGTCGAGCTTCTTGAGGCGATGGGCGAAGGCGTCGTCGTCCATCGCCATCAGCTTCTCGAACACCTCGAGGTCCTGCTCGGTGTCACCGCTCGCCGGCAGCAGGGCGCCAAGCACGCAGGCGCGCACCAGCACCAGCGGCTTGCGGCCCTTCCAGTAGCTGCCGAGCGCGGTCAGCGTCTGGCCGGCGTTGGCCTTGCGCTCGCACTGCGCCTCGATCGAGACCTTCTGGGCGGGGAAGGCGACCTCGATCAGCGACGGCCGGTCGCGCCAGGCCAGGGGCTCGACCGGCATCAGTGGCGCGGCGGCCGGCGCCGCGCCGGCCGCCGGCGCGCGCCGGTGGCCCGCAGGGCCACCTCGAGCTCGTCGGCAGTCAGGGAGCGGAAGAGCGCGTCGCGCTCGCGGGTGTAGTCGCCGAAGCCGCTGGTGAACTGGGCGAGGAAGCGGGCGGTGTCCGCCACGCCGAGGTCGCGGGTGAGCGCGGCCAGGCCAGCGTGGGTGATGTCGACCAGGGCTCTGCGGCGGGGGGTCATGTTAGCAGCTCCACGATCAGTTGCTCGGGCGTCACCGCCCGTGTGCCGAGCGTAGCCAGCGCCCGCGCCCGCCTCAACAGGCGATCGTCACACGTACAGAAGAAATCGGCGCGCCCCTCGATCGCCGACGCCAGATGCGCGGCATCCAGCGGCTTGAGCCCGGCCGTGCACAAGGCTCGCGTGCGCAGTTCGACGGCTGGCGAGACCTCGACCACGACGGTGGCGCGGGCCAGCACCTGGGCGGCGAAATCGCGCCGCAACGGGTGCGGGTTCCGCTCCATCTCGAAGAACAACGAGCGCGATGCCAGCAGCTCGGCGGCGCCGCGCTCGCAGGCCGACAGGATGGCCAACACCGCCTCGGCCTCGACGGCGATGCGCGCCTGGCTGCGGTCGTCGAGCGGGCGCTGGATGCTGCACATGTCGAGGTACAGCCGCATCCGTCAGACGGCGGAGTCGGCGAACAGCGACAGCGATTGCTGCCGGGTGCGGCGCCCGCGGCGCGGCGCCGGCGCGGCGGCATCGACCGGATTCTCGGTCAGGGCGAAGCGCAGCGCCTTGCGCCAGCCGATGCCGGCGTCGTCGACGCCGCCGCTGGCGGCGGCCGTCATGGTGAACAGCCACCAGCGCTCCTCCGGCTTGAGCCCCGACCAGTTGGTGACCGCCGCCGGGACCAGCTCGAGGGCGGCCTCCTCGACCGCCCAGGCGAGCACGCAGAGCTCCTTGCCGAGCAGCCGCTCGACCTTGTTCTCGCCGACGCTCCAGCGGCTGGGCGCCATGCCCTTCTCCTTCAGCCGCTCGTTGAAGATGCGCCGCACGGGGTCGGCGATGGCGCTCCACTTGACCCGCGCCAGCTCGACCCGCTCGATGCTGTCCGGCGTGCCAGCGTGGCCGGCGCGAAGGCCGAACTGCTCGACGATACGCACCGGCTCGTCGCGACCGCGCGGCACGTCGACCACCATGTGATGTGGGTCGACGGCATCCGGGCAGCCGAAGCCGACGGTGGTGGGCTTCCTCACTGCTCGACCTCGTTGGCGTCGACGCTCAGCCCCCACGCTTTGACGAACTCGCTCAGATCGTGGCCGCGGGTGAACTCGAGGCGGCGGGCGCTCAGGCGCACCTCCGCCATGTCCTCGCCGAGCGCCGCGCGCAGCGCCGCGATCACCTGCTCGAGCTGCTCGGCGGTCAGCACCCCGTCGCGGCCGAAGCGCAGCGACGCGGTGCGCGTGCCGCTGCCGACCTCCAGGCTGACCTCCGACAGGCGAATGCCGTCGCGCCGCGCCTGCGCCAGGACGCGGAAGGCCTCGGCAGTGCTCGGGGCGCTGACCAGCTTCGCCAGCCGCGCCGGCGCGGCCGGGTCGATGCGGATGCCGCGGTTGCCGGCGGGCGGAATGGTGAAGGTGCGGCGTTCCGTGACACCCTCGTGCTCGGCGTGACACCAGATGGTCGTCTCGCCGTCGCCGATCTCGATCGGTCGGCCGTCGTAGACCGTCCCCTCGGCCGGGTTGGCGCCGTTGAGCGTGTAGCGGATGGTGCCGCGCGGCACCACGTGCAGCTCGACCGAGCGCGAGCCGACGCCCTCGCGCGGCTGGTGGGTGATCGTCAGCCGGTTGCGCCAGAGGACCGGATCGCCCCGCTCGTGCCCGCCGGCTGGATCCTCGGCCACCACCCACACGCAGGTGGCGTCGGTGACCAGCTTCGAGTCCGTCAGACGGTGGCTGCGGGCGGTGACGTTGGGGGTGGTGTCCCAGTAGATGCGCGGCGCCGCGCCGGCGTCGCGCACCGTCACCTCCAGCGTCGCCTCGCCGGTGGCCTCGTCATAGGCGCGCTCGTCGAGAATCACCGACGTCTTCGGTTTCTCGAACGGTCCCTTCTCGATGTAGCCGTCCTCGCTGGAGCGCCACACGCCGCGCTGCTCGGCCAGCTTGCGCAGTTGCTCCAAGCCGTTGGCCGGCAGCCACAGCCAGCGCGGCGT
The DNA here is from genome assembly GCA_019637795.1 of bacterium. Lineage (NCBI taxonomy): Bacteria > bacterium. Next base: position 744,656 of record JAHBUY010000002.1, read on the forward strand.
CGACAGGGCGCGGGCGCGGACGTCGCGCCAGGGGACGCGCTTCTGGTTCTCAGGCCAGATCACCTCTTCGGCGCGTTGGGCGAGCGCGGCGAACTCGGCCTCGACGTCGAGGGCCAGCTTGCTGGCGCCGGTGTGCGCCAGCGCCTTCTCGATCTGCTCCTCGCCGTCGAAGTTGTTGGCGGTGAACTGCATGGCGAGCTTGGTGGCCACCAGCCCGTCGCGGCTCGGGTACCAGACGCGGTTGAACGTCGAGGTGACGGTCGAGTTGAACTCCTGCTCGGCGGCCTCGTAGCGCTCCTTGAGCTCCTCCTGCTGCGGATGGCTCCTGGGCAGCGTCTCATGCAGCTTGGCGACGGCGTAGAGCATCCGCGTCTTCTCCTCGAGGTTGACGAGGTCGCTGCCGTCGCCGGTGAGGATGCAGAGGTTGTTCTTCTGGACGATCAGCTCGTAGAAGGCAGCGGCTGCGGCGGGTGGATCCTTGGTGTCCGGGCTCAGCACCAGCAGCATGCGGCCGCCGTCGAGGCGCACCTCGTCGAGTAGCGGCAGCGCCTGCAGCTCCTGATACGCATGGCGGCGCGTCGGCGCGAAGATCGCCTCCAGCCGCCGCCGCATCTCGGCGACGATCTTGTTGGCCGGCGCGCGCTCGGCCTCGGTCGAGAGCCGCTTGGTCAGGTTCTCGACGTTCGAGAAGAAGTAGGCGTCGCTCTCGTCGCGGTGGAGGTACCAGGCGTCGCGCTTGAGGTGATCGAACGCCTCCGCGAACTCGAGCACCGAGCGGTTGGGCGCGATCAGCCGTTCCAGGACGCGCTGCTTGGTGAGGCCCTTGACGCCGTCGACGGCGGTCGAGAGGGAGGCCGACAGCAGCAGGGTGGCGACCTGCATTGCGGCATCGCCGCCGGTCTGCGCATCGATCGTCTCGGCGTGCGCGCCGCCACCCGAGGCGATGTCGGTGGCCACGGCGCCGCGCAGATCGTTGATGCGCAGCACCTCGTCGCGCACGTCGGCGTCGTTCAGGTCGAGGTGCTGCAGGCCGATCAGATAGACGTCGTTGGTCGGGCGGGTCCAGACGGAGTGGATGGCGCGCGACACGAACTGCATCAGGCCGCGGGTCTGGCGGTAGCCCTCGTTGTTGCGGAACAGGGCAATCAGGTCCTTGAGCGACGGGTGGAATGGATACGACGCGCGGATCTCGTCGGCGATCTGCTCGGTGCTCTTGGCGATCGCCTTGGCCTTCTCCGCCTCCTTGATCGCCGCCGCGTAGGCCTGCACGACGTCCTCGACGTCGCGCTCGCCCGGCAGGCCGGCGAAGAGGCGCTTCTTGAGAATCTGGTAGATCTCGTCGCCGCCCAGCTCGACCGGGGTGATCGGCTTGGCCTGCCGGCGCGCCTCCTGCTCGATGTTCTTGATCGCCTTGCGGAGTTCGCGCGACGCGCCCTCGTAGCTGCCGCTGAGATTGGACACGACGATGCACAGCCGAGGCAGCTTGAGCGCCGCGGAGAAGAGATTCGACAGCGCCGCCGTGGCCACTTGGGCGAGTGTGCCGGCGCCGACCGGTCGGGTCATGGCGTTGTCGAGGTATGGCGGCAGCTCGTCCAGGAGAATCAGCGTCGGCTGGTCTCCGATGAGCTGCATCCACGCCCGTTCGTCGGGCGCGGCGGCGCCGTCCTGCCAGTACCGACGGAAGGGCTCGGGATTGCCGAGCTGCGCGGCGATCTCGCCCCACAGGAAATGGTCCGGGTAATGGCGGCCGCTGAAGGCCACGACGCGGGCGGCGGCGAACGGGGCGGCGCCGGCGAGATCCGGAACGACGCGCGACCGCAGCGCCGCATCGGCGGCGATGAGGGCAAAGGCGATCATCGTGTGCGTCTTGCCGCCGCCCATCGCCTGGGTGAGCTCGAACAGCGCCTGGTCCGTGCGGCCGGCGAGCCGCCGCAGGCCGAGGTCGAAGAGCTGGCGCATGCCGGCGGTGAGGTGATTCTTGGCGAAGAACGCCTCGCCGTCGGTGTCGGCGCAGGTTGCAGCCGAGAGATCCTCGACCTGCTCGGCGAGCGAGAAGTTGAGCGCCATGCGGTGGGGAACGCAGGCGTCGCGAACGGTCTTCAGCATGGGAGCTCGACGGCACGGCCGGTCGCATCGACGCTCTCGCGGCGCTGCGGCGGCAGCGCCGCGATCCGCTCGAACAGGTCGTCGTCCACGCTTGCGGTCTTCGGCATGGCCCAGCTCATAAGCGCAGGAATCGCCGGAGATCAACGGCGTTGGGAACCGCTGCGGCGACGCGGGACCATGCCCGTCTGGCCGTCACGTCGGGCGGAACTTGACCAGCGTCACCGCCGGCGTGACGTCCTCGAACACCACCTCGACCGGCATGCCGATGCGCACCGCCTCGGGGGCGCAGTCGACGATGTTGGTCAGCAGCCGCACGCCCTCGGCGAGCTCGACGTAGGCGAGCACGTAGGGCAGCGCGTCGCGGAAGCCGGGCGCCTGGTTCTGGTGCGTGACGGTGAAGGTGTAGATCGTGCCGCGTCCGAGAGGCAGGACGGACAGAGCGCCCGCGGGTAATGGCGCAGCGTCGCGCACCGGCCGCAGCGTTGCAGCACCAGCTCGCGCCGCTGGCAGGCCTCCCAGAAGCCCTTCGACTCCTCGTCGACGCGCGGCAGCGGTTTCGCGTACTTCGTGTCGGCCATGCCTCTACCGTCTCGACGCAGCGACGCAGAGACGCCGAGCCCGGATGAGACTCCTCCGGGCTCCGCGTCTCCGTGTCTCTGCGTTGAAGTCCTTCATCTCCCCAGCACCAGGGTGACGCCGCTGTGGCGCAGGCCGAGCATGCCGCCGGTGCCGTGGCAGAGCGCCACCCGGCAGTCGGCGACCTGGCGCGCGCCGCACTCGCCGCGCAGTTGCCGCACCGCCTCGACGACCAGGAAGATGCCGCGCATGCCGGGGTGATTGGACGACAGGCCGCCGCCGTCGGTGTTGGTCGGCAGGGCGCCGCCCAGCCCGAGGCGGCCGCCCTGGACGAAGGCGCCGCCCTCGCCCTTGGCGCAGAAGCCGAGGTTCTCCAGGGTCAGCAGCACGGTGATGGTGAACGAGTCGTAGAGCATGCACAGGTCGACGTCGTCGTGGCGCACGCCGGCCATCGCCAGCGCGCGCGCGCCGGATTCCTTCGCCGCCATGTCGGTCAGGTCGCGGACGCCCAGCGCCGTGTGGCAGAGCGACTCGCTGCCGCCGAGGATGCGCACCGGCGGTCGGGCGAGGTCGCGCGCCCGGTCGGCGCGGGTGACGACGACGGCGCCGGCGTCGTCGGAGACGATGCAGCAGTCGAGCAGGTGGAGCGGCGAGGAGACCACGCGCGTGCCATCACCGTCTCGTGTGAGTTCTACTGGCGCGTGCGCTTCGCGCACGATCTCCAGGAGTTCGAGAATTTCACCTACCGCCTGCACGCGATGCAGGAGGTCGAGCTGATCTCGAAGAAGCGATGAAGCGGTGCACCCTACGGGCGCGCTCCAGCGGGCACGCGGAGCAGCTTGCCGTCGCCGTCAAAGCGCAGCGTGAGCGCCTGCACGCCGGTGAACGCGCCCCCGTGGACCCAGGTCGCCGATGTGCCATCGTCGGGCGGCAGGCCGGATATGGCGTGGTACGGTGGCCCCAGGAGCGCGATCACCTCTGCGTACGTCATGCCGGGTTGCAGCTGCTGCGTGGCGACCGGGTCGATCCGGCGTCCCACGCAGCCGAACAGCAGCGCGGCGACCATGACCATCGCAAGCCTGCGCATAGCGGGCCGCTTACGCCACGAAGCGCCCGGGCGTCAAGGAGGGTGCGGTGAAGGAGGTGTCTGCGGCGCTGTCGATCCTGCTCCAGTCCGGCGTGCGGGACCTGTGGACCTGCCGGTGCGTCGAGATCGTGACGAAGTTCGGGGTCACGCTGCGCTGCACCGAAGCGGACGTGAACGTGCGGCTCGTCGATGCGGGCAACAAGCTGTTCCGCAAGGACGGCGCGCGGGTCGCCATCGGCTCGACGCAGCAGGTGCTGGGGCTCCAGACCGACGAGCTGCTACTGACCCTCGCGCCGATCGAGGAGCCCGGCGCGGCGGGCGGCGTCACCGGCTCTGCGGTCACGACCGACCACAGCATCGCGGTGGGCACCGTGCCCGTTCCGCTGGTGCGCGCCGCACAGAACGGCTTGTTCGATCGCGCCGAGGTGGTCGTCCACCGCGCCTTTGCGCCGGCGCCTCCATCCTACGACGACCTGGTGCCCACGTTCCCCAACGGCCAGACGCCCGAGGAGCGCGCGCTGCGGTTCACGCCGACCGGGTCGATCGAGTGGTTCCGCGGCCAATTGGCCTCCCTCGAAATCGTCGGCCGCACCATCGACTTGAGCGTCAAGTCGATCCTGAACCTTTCTCGATGCGCCCTATCCGAAGTGTTCCTTTCGGCGCGGGTGCGTGTGGGACCTGTACGGCGCGGGGTGCGGGGTGAAGCGCGCGCAGCTCACCCACCTCGGCAAAGTCAAGCAGGGCTCCACGCGCCTACGGATCGAGGGCTACCAGGCCCCCGGGCAGTCGGGGGCCAACTTCGACACGCGCGTGGCCGGCTACTTCAACGAGGGTGTGCTCGAGATGCTGAGTGGCGACAACGTCTATGTCCGGCGCGGGATCCGGGCGCATACGGGCGGCGGCATTCTCGAGTTGACGCAGCCGTTGCCCTACGAGCCCGCGGTAAGGGACATCTTCCGCGCCGTGCCGGGGTGCGACAAGACGTGGGAGACCTGCGGATCGCGCTTCGCCAACCAGGCCCGCTACCGCGGGTTCCCGTACCTGCCGACGCCCGACTCGATTACGTGATCGAAGATCCGCAACGTGCGCCTGCGCGTAGCCCGTATGAGCTGGCGATTTCACATCAACCCGCAGTCTCAGACGTTGGCGACCGGTACCCCCCGAGGGGGCGGCCCAACGCACTGCCCGCGCCACTGGCAAGGAAGAAGTTGGTCCATCAGAGCCACAGAGCCACAGCGGCGGACCAGCGCGGGCCGCGTCTGGGCGCACGGGGGCGACGACGCGACGCCGGGAGCGCGCATGAGCAACCCCGCCCAGTACCTGCCGGACGTCAACGCGCAGAAGCTCGGCGGCTTCTATCTCGGCTCCATCGGCGGCCCCGCGGCGGTGCTGGCGCAGGAGGACATCCGCAAGGTCGAAGTGCTCGAATACCGCGAGCTGGGCATGGAAGCGGTCTGGAAGATCGAAGTCGAGGATTTCCCCGCCTTCATCGTCGTCGACGACAAGGGCAACGACTTCTTCGGCAGACTGTAGTGCGATCGAGGCCCCGCAACGCGACGACGCGGAGGTTCAGGGCCCATGGCTGCGCCGGCCGCGACTTGCGGCGGCGCTGCCCTAACCACTGGGCTCAGAACTCGTAGCCGAGGGCGCGCAGCGACTCCTTCGTCGCATCGTCGAGCGGTTCGCGGGGGCTGACACCGCCGGCTCGTCGGGCGAGCGTTCTGTTCGCATCGTCCAGCGCGGCGCCGAGAGACGCCGCGCTTGCTGCGAGGGCTGGCAGATCGGGCTGTTGCTCGTCGGGGTCCGCGGCGAGGTCGAACGCCCGGCGGGCGCCGTTGCGCTCGACGAGCAGTTTGCCCGAGTCGCGCACGATCCCCATGACGTGGAGGCGGTTGTCCATCGTGTCGCCGGTCTTGGGGTGAAGCTCCAGGACCACATCGGCCGCCGGCGGCGTCTGCCGCGGCCGTCCGAGCCAGGCCGCCAGCCGCGAGGCCAGGGACGCGCTCTGCAGCAGGGGGACGAGCGATCGCCCCTCGAATCGCGGTTCGGGGGGAAGCCCGAGCAGCTCGAGCAGGGTGGGCGCCACATCGACGAGCGACACGTTGTCGTCGACGCGGACGCCGCCCTGATAGCCAGGCGCGATCAGGATGAGCGGCACGCGAACGCTCTCCTCGAACAGCGCCTTGCCGTGCTCCGTGCCCGCGTGCTCGAAGAACTCCTCGCCGTGATCGGCGGTGATGATCACAACGGCGTGGTCGAGGCGGCCGCGGCGCTGCAGGTCGGCAAACAGCGTCCGGATCTCGGCATCGACGGTCGCGACTTCGCCGTCGTAGAGCAGCTCCCGGCCGCGGAAGTCCTCGTGCCGCAGCGCGGCGGCGCCCTGCGCCAGCACCTTTCTGCCGAGCGCGGCCTCCAGCACCTCCGGACGTTCGCCCCCCAACGACCGGCTGCGGAACGGCTCGGGCGGGTCGTAGGGGCTGTGTGGCTCCATGAACTGGAAGTACAGGAGCACTGGGTGGCGGCTGTCCGCCTGCGCCACGCCGTCCAGCCAGTCGAGCGCCTGGCCGCGCAGCTCGGCGGCGCTCAGGCCGCCGGGGGGCTTGGAGTCGGCGCGCCAGTACTGGAATCCCTGGGCGAATCCCCGTTGCTGCCGCACTTGAAAGTTGGCCGAGAAGCCGGCGGCCACATAGTGCCGCGACTGCATGGCCTCGGCGAAGGTGATCTCGTCATCGGCCAGGCGCGATCCGAAGCCTATGACGTGGTGCTGGGCGCTGTAGCGCGACGTCATGAGGGATGCCACGGACGGGAGCGTCCACGAGGAGACCGCGCGCGCGTTGACGAAGACCGTTCCGCGTGCGGCCAGTTCGTCGAGGAACGGCGTCAGACCGCGCTGATTGCCGTAGACGCCGAGGCGATCGGCGCGCAGCGTGTCGACGACGATGACCAGCACGTCGGGTGGCCTGCCGCCGCCACAGGACAATCCGGCGAGGGCGAGCAGCAGCAGAGCCATGCCAACTTTCACGCGCGGCCTCCGAACGCTTGCGGCATCGAAAAAGCGTAGAGGACCGTTCTGAGGTTTGCCAGCGTCGAGTGGCGCCGCGCGACGGGGTCGGTTGGCCGGGCCACAGGCTGCACGGTCAAATCCTGCCGGCCATGTGTGATCGGCGGCGCATGTGACGGAAAGAGATCAACGCGGCGGCGCGGAGACGCAGATCTCGAAGGAGAGATGCCGTTCAACGGCGGCCGAACCCCATTGGCGACCGCAGCCAGAGCCTCGTCTCTCTGCGACACTCCGCGCCTCTGGCGCGTGGGCGCGTCCGTATGAGCTGGCGATTTCACATAACTCATAGAGGTTTGCAGCAGTCGAGCGAGCCGCGCAAGTCCGCGAGGAGCCGCGGCGATCGCCGAGCGAGAACTGCTGCAAACCGGAGTTGAACTGAGCCGCGTTGGCAGGGAGGGCGCCGACCCTATGGGCAAAGAGGCGCGGGAGGGACTCTGAGGAGACGGTCGCTGCGGCGGTGGGGATGGTGCGCACGTGGCGGGAGAGTCCGCCGCTGGCGATCCGCGGCTCTGGATGGGACGGCGCCGGACGCGTCGCAGCCTCCCCGGACGCACGAGGGCGACGACCACGTGCGGTGACCTCGATGACGGCGGTGTTGAACAGGTGGGGTCATGCTGCATGCCCGCGGTCTGGTGGACCGCGATCGGCTTGAGGGCGCCCAATGCCGAGCCGCTGCCGGACCATTCGGCCCTGTGAGCAGTGCGGGCAGAGCGTGGGGTCGATACCGGTGAGTTGCTGCAGGTGATCGAGCCAGTCGAGTGCGCCGGCACCGCGGGGCACCGGTGTCGCGACGATGGTGCCAGGCTCCAAGAGCGCGCGTGCGCGCTCGAGCTGCGTCGTAGCGTTGCCGGCAGCGAGGAGGCCGTAGTGCCTCCACGCCGCAGGTGGCCCGCGTGGGAGAAGGGGTATACAGGAAGTTCAACGCACAGAGACCGAGAGGAGCCCGCAAAAGCGATGAACTTGGAGACGTTGTTGGCACAGAGCGCCGTGGCCCTGGCCGGTGGGACAGCGGCCGAGCTGTTGCACTGGTACGCGTTGTCCCGCCAGCCCGGTGGGATCGGGGAGTACAAGGCGGGAGCCATCTATTGGTTTACGACCGCCGGGATGATTCTCTTGGGCGGCATCATGCCCCTGCTGTACCTACAGGGTACGGCCTCGGCGTTGCTCTGCTTTCACTTGGGTGCGGCAACCCCGGTGATCGTGCAAAAGCTCGTCGCCAACCTTCCGACGGCGGTGGCCCACCAAGGCCGGGGCGAGGCAACTGTCCGCGCGTTCTTCCGGTGGTGACCCGTCCTTGACGAGCCGCTGGGCATCGATGGAAAAGCTCGGCCGCATCACCTTCGTCGCGCTATGCGGCGATCCGCCCGCTGACCAAATGCCGGACCGCATTCCGGATTCAGCCTCGGTCGCTCGGGCTGTCCGCGAAGCATTCGCACCGTTCCTCAAGCCAGACGGCGATGTTCTGGTACTCGACGGCGCGGGCATCGCCGAGCCACCAGCATCGGGATTGCACCTGGTCTACGCGTACGGTCACGCCTGGTTGGGCCGCGGTGGTCCTGAAACGGCAACGGGTTCCGGGTCGAATTCGGTCATCGAGGGCGCCGCGAATTTACTTGCGCGCATCGTGGCGGCCGGGGCGGCCGACCGTACCGTTCTCATCCTCGACTGCTGTCACGCCGCGGCATTCGACCCATTTCTCCTGCCTACCCGCACGCCGCGACTGGTCGTGTACGCGTCCGCCGCGGATGAGAAGGCCATTGCCCTCACGGGGGAGCGGGCCAGCCGGCTCAGCTTGGCACTGGCGGACGAGCTGTCCCGGCCGGGGGAGTCTGTCGACCTTGCCCGAGTGGTCGCCGCGGCGGCCGAGCATCTGGACAGGGACGGCGTGCTGCGCGGCCAGAGTGTGAGCTATCGCATGCACGGCTTGGGTGTGCGCTTGAGCCGCAACCGCGAGCCAGGGGAACGCCAGCGCCAGCGCACCGTGTCGATGATTCGCAGAGCCCTGATAGCGGCCGGCGGCGCCGTCGCGGTCGTGCTAGTCGCCCTGGGAAGCTGGTACTGGAGGCACGCGCTCGTCGAGGTCGATCTTGGCGGACTGCGCGACATTGCCGGCAACATTGAGCTGGTCGCCAGCGAGGAAGAGCCAGCGAGTAACGGCAGCCGGGTGTTCGCACAGCAAGCGGTTGCTGGGAACCGCGCGCGCCTCTGGGTGCCGGCATCGAACGTTCTGCTGCGGATTCACGCTGTCTACACGGATGGCGCCGAGAGAGCGCTTAGGTTTCATCTCACCCTTGAGCCGGGCTTCAACCCCTCGAGAAAATCACTGAGTCTGGCTGTGCCAGGCGGAGATGAGATCCGCGCGCACCCGGGGATGGCGTACGTACCCGCGACCACGTGGTTTCACGGGCGCGAGCGCGAGCCGCGCACGAGCAGCCGGCCGTTCTGGATCGATCTCCGACCGCCGACGGTTTCCGAGTACCTGAAAGTCGCCGCCGCGCTGCTGCGGAACGGCGAGCTGGATCGGGAAAACTCCTTCGTGTTGACGTGGCAGCAAAGGAGTGCAGCGGTTGATGCGGTGGGCCTCGGACAACTGCGTGGGCTCAACAAGGACCTCGGAGAGATCTTTGGGACGATCGAAGCGGGCACATCGCCGCGGGTCGGTGCGCCGGGGGACATCGTGGTCGGCTTGGGTCAGCTTCCGTGCCCAACCTGTCCCGCACCAATGACTTGGTTCGAGGCCGAGCTCTATTGCCGCAGCCGCCACATGCGCTTGCCGACGGACCTGGAGTGGGAGCTGGCGGTGCGCGGCGTCGATGGCCGTGTTTACCCATGGGGGAACCAGTTCGACGCGACCCGCGCTAACGTTCCCGGGCTACCCGACAAGGGCGAGCCACCGCCGGAGCTCAAGCCCGTCGATGCCTATCCGGGGGAGCGCAGCCCCTTTGGGCTTATCGATACCGTCGGCAACGCCGGCGATTGGGTGGTCAACGAAACCGGCGCCTATGAGCGCGTCTACATGGGAGCCACCTACCGCTACAACCAGGAGGACGCCACAGCCTTCCGTCTGCTCCCGGTAACGGACTCCGACTATTTGGTTCGCGAAATCACCGCGCGCTGCGTCGCGGAAGTCATAGAAGGCCCTCGGGTCCAATAGGCGCGTAGTCCGTATGAGCTGGCGATTTCACATCACCGCCAGTATCAGACGTTGGCGACCGGTAGCCCCGAGGGGGCGGCATAACGCACGGCCCGCGCCACTGGCAAGGAAGAAGTTGGTCCATCAGAGCCACAGAGCCACAGCGGCGGGCGCGTCTGGGCGCACGGGGGCGACGACGCGACGCCGGGAGCGCGCCAGGGGTGGCGGAGTCAGCTCGGGTCCGCGGACAGCCAGCTCGGGTGAGCTGGGGGCAGCGGCGGTGGCGGCTGCGGGGGCAATCCGGCCTCATGGCTCGCGCCGGTGCCGGAACGAGGCGCCGCGCCAGGCCTCGATGCAGACGAACTGGATGTGCCCCGCTCGCCGGCGGGTGATCGGGCAGAGGGTGAAGTGGGCCCACGCCTCGGTGTCGAAGCGATCGTGCGGGTCGAAGCGCGCCATCTCGGCTACGAACGCGGGCGGCAGCAGGTCGTCGTGCACGCCCAGCAACCGCTTGCTGCCGACCGGCCAGATGCGCGCGCTCGGCGCCCCGTTCCAGAACGACAGCCGGCCGCGCAGCTCGAAGCACGGGCCGACGACGTCAGGGCGCCCGGCGCAGACGTAGTCGGGGCGCGCCGCCTCCGCCGCGGCGACGGCGCCCAGCCCGATCGCGAGGGCGAGGCTTGCCAGCATCGCGATGACGCGCGCGCGCCGCGTCACGATCCGCGCAATCCTTCTGACATCCGCGTAATCCGCGGTGGCCGGGAGTGCGCCGCGAGCGTCCTCAGCTCGTCGCCAAGAGCAGCTCCTCCGCGCTGGGGGCGTCACTGGCAACCGTGGAGGCCGTTCGCAACCGCCTCGACCACCCTGGTGATCGCGGACACCAGCTCGTTGGTAGACACCTGCCCGTCGCCATCTGCATCGAGGCCCAGGCAGGGATCGGGCGGCGCACAGAGCTCGGGCTCGAACGGACAGGGTACCGCCAGGACCGCCTTGACCAGTCGAACCAACTCGTCGATCCGGACCAGGCCGTCTCCGTCGCAATCCCCGGAACAGCGCGCGGATGCCGACAACGACGACGGAAGGGCAAGGACGACGAAGAACACCACCCGTGCGCACAGTCTCATTTGTCTGTGTCCCGCGCAGATCCGTCGCACACGAGCACGATCTTGCCGGTGATGCCTCCCTTGCCGAGCAGCTCGTGCGCGGCTCGTGCCTCGGCCAGCGGGAATCGCCGCGCGACGAGCGGCTTGATCCGCTGCTGTCGCAGGAGGTCGAACAGCGCCGTCAGATCCTGTCGGAACAGCGCCGGTCGCACCCGCTTGAGCCACTGGATGCTGTAGGGGACCACCCGCTTCCGTCCCGGGAGCAGCCAGCCGCCGGCAATGTACAACGCGAAGATGGCGATGCCGCGAAAGCGCTGACGGCGCCCCGGGCGGCCGGACGCCAACCGCCCCTCGCGGAGCCAGGAGGTGAGGCCATAGGCCACCACCCTCCCACCGGGACGCAGCGCCCCGCGGGAGCGCCAGATGTGGGTGCTGCCGATGCCGTCGAAGACGACGTCGACCCCGTCGCCCGTGCGCTCGCGGATCTCTTTCACGAAGTCCTGCTGCTGGTAGTCGATCGGGATGCCGCCGAGGTCGACCACCGCCGACGCCCCGCGCGCCGAACAGGTCCCGTACATCTCCAGCTCGGCGAGGCGCCCGAGCTGCAGCAGCGCCGAGCCGACCCCGCCGGCGGCGCCGTGAATCAACGCCCGCTGGCCCGCGCGCACCTGCGCGGAGTGGTGCAGCATCTGGTACGCCGTCACGTAGTTCAGGATGAGGCTCACCGCCTCGGCCGGATCCAACCCGGACGGCACCGGCACCAGCTCACGCAGCGGCAGGCAGACGAGCTCCGCGTACGCGCCGTGGATCGGCAGCGCGGCCACCATCGCGCCGGGCTCGATCCCGGCGACACCGGCGCCGAGCCGCTCCACCACGCCCACCAGGTCCCACCCCGGAGTGAAGGGCACCGCGGGCGTCTCGGGATGAATCCCCTCGCGCATCATCAGGTCGGGCAGGGAGACCCCCGCGGCGAGCACCCGAACCCGCACCTCGCCGTCCCTGGGTTCGGGGCACTCCTCCTCGCGCACCTCCAGCGCGCCCGGCCCGCCGTAGTGGGTGGCAACGATGCGCGTGTGTTTCACCGATCCGATCCTCGCCGCCCGGCGTTCGACCTCGCGCGGCTCAACGCGAGTGGTAGCCGCGCGGGTCGCTCCTCGCCAGCGCCTGTTCTCGGTTCGGTGGCACCACCTGCATCGGCGGCAGCGCTTGGTTATGTGGCGGCCGACCGTAGATAGGGAAGGCCAGCCGTCTTGATATAGAGCGTGCATCCATCGGCTGATCGCGGATGATGCTGGGAGCCGACCGGCAGACGCATCCAGCACCCGGCGGAGTAGGTACCAGCTTCATCGGCGAACCCGCCCTCGAGGACGAACAACTCGGCGCCTCGGTCGTAGCTGATCGGACCCGGGTCCGTTTGCGGGTCCCAACGCTCGAGGCGCATCGTGTCGTGGAACCCCGCCTGCTGGTAGAGCGCCTTCTGGGTGACGCCCGCCATCGCACTCGGTTGCCAGGCGAGCGCATGGGTGTCGATCACCACGTGTCGCGGCGCGCGTAGTCCGTATGAGCTGGCGATTTCACATCACCGCCAGTATCGGACGTTGGCGACCGGTAGCCCCGGCAGCGATTTGTAGGCCGCCGATTGCACCGTGCCCCAGTCGATGACCAGGCGGAGCAGATCGGCCTCGTCGACCTCGCGGTCGAGCGGGACGGGGGTCGCCGGCGTCCCGCCCAGGTGCAGCACGAAGAGCGCGAGCTTGTCGGCCACCCGGCTCATCAGCTCCGCCGCCCGCGCCTGCGACCGCTCCTCGCTGGGATACGGAGGGACCGGCGGCCGATACGGCGTCGGCCGGAACAGCCGCCGCCGGCCGTAGTACAAGGCGCGCAGGTTGAGGTGTTCGAACAACGTCTCGTTGTCCACCGCCACGTTGCGCAGACCATTCACGATCATTCTGAGCATCAGCTCGTTCGCCATGGTCCCTCCTTGCGCGGCTGTCTATCAGATTCGGACCAGCGCGTGTTACTCGATGCAGGACGCCAGCGCGTGCGCTTCCGCATGGCGAAGATGAGAGGATGCCTCATCTCGCGCGCCGATACGGCGCGTGCGGAGCGCGCCCCACGGACGACTCAGCGGCGATCGCGAATGTCGCGCTGCGCCCACGAGGCGGACGAAGGACAAAGGGACGAACGACAAAGGACCGAGGAGTCCAGCTGACAGCTGACAGGTGCGCGCACGCACGCGGCTTTTGAAAGCGGGGACATTCCGGGTAGCGTCGCGCCCGTGAGCTGGTGGCGTGACAAGCGGGTGCTGGTGAGCGGCGGCGCGGGCTTTCTCGGTTCGCACGTCGTCGACGCGCTGCGGGCGCGCGGCGCGGCGGAGATCGTCGTTCCGCGCAGCCGCGACTACGACCTGCGTGATCGCGCGGCGACGCACCGCCTGCTGGCCGATTGCGGCGCGCCACGCCCCGTCGATCTCGTCATCCACCTCGCCGCCCGCGTCGGCGGCATCGGCGTCAACCGCGCCCGACCGGCGGAGTTCTTCCACGACAACCTGGTGATGGGCACGCAGCTGCTCGACGAAGCCTGGCGCGCCGGGGTCGGCAAGTTCGTCGCCGTCGGCACGGTGTGCAGCTATCCGAAGCTGACGCCGGTGCCGTTCCGCGAGGCGGCGCTGTGGGATGGCTATCCCGAGGAGACCAATGCGCCGTACGGCCTGGCGAAGAAGATGCTGCTCGTGCAGGCGCAGGCCTATCGCGCCCAGTACGGCTTCAACGCCATCTTTCTGCTGCCGGTGAACCTGTACGGGCCGCGCGACAACTTCGACCCGGCGTCGTCGCACGTGATCCCGGCGCTGATCCGCAAGGCGTGGGACGCCCGACGCGCGGCCGCGCGCGGCGAGCGGCCGGTGATTCGCGTGTGGGGCAGCGGCACGGCAACGCGGGAATTCCTCTACGTCGCGGACGCGGCCGAGGCGATCGTCCGCGCCGCCGAGCGCTACGACCAGGCCGAGCCGGTCAACATCGGCTGCGGCGCCGAGATCTCGATCGGCGACCTGACGCGACAGATCATGGCGCTGGTCGGCGTCGAGGCCGAGATCGTCTGGGACCGCGAGCGGCCCGACGGCCAGCCGCGGCGTTGCCTCGATGTCTCGCGCGCCGACGAGCACTTCGGCTTCCGCGCCCGCACCTCGCTCGTCGAGGGTCTGCGGCGCACGATCGAGTGGTGGGAAGCGGAGCAGCGCAGCGCCCCCGAAGCCTGACCGCGGCGGCGCGCCCGGCCAGTATCTCCGGCAGGCTCGCCCCTATCATGTCCCGCTCTAAGATCGTGGTTGGTCCATTTGCCTCTCGCGGTTCGCCCGTTCTGGCGCTAGCTGGTCTGGCCAGGTGCACACCAACTTCCAACCACCCAACCGGTTCTGAGCTGACGACTGCGACGCAGCGACAGCGAGCAACCTGACGACCCGGGCTCATGCACGCTCGTGGCAGCGTCGAGCGGGGCGACGGCATGACCTCACGGGCGGACGCGCGCGCTCCGAGCACCGACCTTCACTACGGCAGGCGCCGGCCGTACCAGTACGCGACCGAGCGGAACTCGAGCGGCGGGACCTCGGCCGCGCGCGCCGCGCGCGCCGCGCCGGCGGCGCCGAGGGACAGGCGAAGGCTGCGCTCGAAGGGCACGGGATCGTCGGCGTGGAACCGGTACATCGCGTACTCGCCGGCGGGATTGAAGCCGCCGCCTTCCAGCGTCGGCGAGCCGCCGTGCGGACGCATGCAGGTGACGCCGAAGCGCTCCCGACTCAGCCGGCGGCGGAATCCCCACGCGAGGCAGAAGTAGTCCTCCACCCCGGTCCCGACGAGCGGCTGCGTATCGTCGATGGCGAAGAACTCGGCCGGCTCGTGCCAGCGATGTGTCGCCTCGCGATTGTGCACGTAGAGGCCGACGCCGACGTACTGGCCCTCGACGTCGCGGGCGTCGAGCAGGACCAGCGGCCCGCGGTGCGATCGCTTGTGCGTGTACGTCGCGTGGAAATGGAGCACGGGCGGCTCGAGGTCGGCGCGCTCCAGCCAGTCGAAGCTGGCGATCAGCCGCACCGGGAACGGGTTGCGGTTCACGAACGAGATCTTGGCCTGCTGCGCGAACGGCATCGGCGCGAAGCAGTTCAGAGCCGCCTGATACGGCGGCGCGTCGAGGGGCGGAATCCGCACCGATTGGAAGTAGCGACAGTCGACGTCTTCCAGGTCGCCGTGCCCGCAGAGAAAGAAGTCGGCAACGGGCGCGCTGACCTGCACGACGTCGGCGTCGTCGAAGGCGATGTGGAGCCAGATGTTCTGGTAGAGGCTGCGGTGCGCGCACAGCGCCGCCATCGCCTCGGCGGCCGTGCCGGCGGCGTTGAACACGCACCAGATGCGCCGCAGGACGCCGGCGCCGCTGAGCGTGAGGTCGCGTGATTGTCCCGGTGCGAGCGCAACCCACTTGCCCTGGCGCTCGCAGATCTGCGCCCGGCGGACCCGCCCCCCTGCTCGGCGGAAGACCGCGTCCGGGTCGCTGGGTGCGGAGGGGCGGCGCATCGGTCGTCTGGTCGGCTGGCGGCGGCGGCAAATATGGAGCAGGCGGTCGCGAACCTCAATGCGTGCGCGCGCTCGTGCCGCGCCGGCGAGCGGGCTAGGAAGGCGGCAATGGCGGAGACGGAGCGCGCCCACTGGCTGGTGCTCACCACGATCAACCAACCGAGCGACGGCATCGGCGAGTTGATCACGCGGCTCGGCGACGACTGGGGCGTGGTGGTGGTCGGCGACGTCAGGACGCCGCCCAGCTGGTGCGACTGGCCGGTCGAATTCCTGTCGCTGGAGCGCCAGCGCGAGCTCTTTGGCGCCTTCGCCGCCGACGCGCGGACGCACCACTATGCGCGCAAGAACTTCGGCTACCTCTACGCGCACGCACGCGGCGCCGGCGCGTAGTCCGTATGAGCTGGCGATTTCACATCACCGCCAGTATCGGACGTTGGCGACCGGTAGCCCCGAGGGGGCGGCATCACGCACGGCCCGCGCCACTGGCAAGGAAGAAGTTGGTCCATCAGAGCCACAGAGCCACAGCGGCGGGCGCGTCTGGGCGCACGGGGGCGACGGCGCGCCCCGAGGGGGCGGCATCACGCACGGCCCGCGCCACTGGCAAGGAAGAAGTTGGTCCATCAGAGCCACAGAGCCACAGCGGCGGGCGCGTCTGGGCGCACGGGGGCGACGACGCGACGCCGGGAGCGCGCCAGGGGTGGCGGAGTCAGCTCGGGTCCGCGGACAGGCAGCTCGGGTGAGCTGGGGGCAGCGGCGGTGGCGGCTGCAGGGGCAATCCGAGGTGCGCCAGGATGCGGGCGATCACGCGCGGGTCGGCGATGGTCGCCACCAGGCGCAGGCGCCCGCCGCAGGCCGCGCAGGCCAGGACGTCGAGGCCGAAGCTGCGGCGGCGAAGGCTGCGCTCGAAGGGCACGGGATCGTCGGCGTGGAACCGGTACATCGCGTACTCGCCGGCGGGATTGAAGCCGCCGCCTTCCAGCGTCGGCGAGCCGCCGTGCGGACGCATGCAGGTGACGCCGAAGCGCTCCCGACTCAGCCGGCGGCGGAATCCCCACGCGAGGCAGAAGTAGTCCTCCACCCCGGTCCCGACGAGCGGCTGCGTATCGTCGATGGCGAAGAACTCGGCCGGCTCGTGCCAGCGATGTGTCGCCTCGCGATTATTGCACAATAGGCCGACGCCGGCATTGCTGGCCCTCAGCGTCGCGGGCGTCGAGCGGACCAGCGGCCCGCCAGTGCGATCGCTTTGCGTGTACGTCGCGTGGAAATGGAGCACGGGCGGCTGCGAGGTCCGGCGCGCTCCAGCCAGTCAGCTGGCGATCAGCCGCACCGGGGAACGGGTTGCGGTTCTGAGTGCGAGATCTTGGCCTGCTGCGCGAACGGCATCGGCGCGAAGCGGTTCAGAGCCGCCTGATACGGCGCGTCGAGGGCAGGTCCGCACCGATTGGAAGTAGCGACAGTCGGCGCGACTTCCAGGTCGCCGTGCCCGCAGAGAAGAAGTCGGCAACGGGCGCTGACCTGCACGACGTCGGCGTCGTCGAAACGATGTGGAGCCAGATGTTTGTTCTGGTAGAGGCTGCGGTGCGCTAGCGCCATCGCCTCGGCGGCCGTGCCGGCGGCGTTCGGAACGCACACCAGATGCGCCGCAGGGGCAACCATGAGCTGTGAGGTGCGTCGGTGTCCCGGTGCGAGCGCAACCCACTTGCCCTGGCGCTCGCAGATCTGCGCCCGGCGGACCCGCCCCCCTGCTCGGCGGAAGACCGCGTCCGGGTCGCTGGGTGCGGAGGGGCGGCGCATCGGTCGTCTGGTCGGCTGGCGGCGGCGGCAAGCGCGTAGTCCGTATGAGCTGGCGATTTCACATCACCGCCAGTATCGGAGCCGATTTTGCGGTGACCATTCGCGAAACAAAAAACGGGATATTTTATACGGACCGACTTTCAGGTGTGAAACGTTCGCGCGTAGTCCGTATGAGCTGGCGATTTCACATCACCGCCAGTATCGGACGTTGGCGACCGGTAGCCCCGAGGGGGCGGCATCACGCACGGCCCGCGCCACTGGCAAGGAAGAAGTTGGTCCATCAGAGCCACAGAGCCACAGCGGCGGGCGCGTCTGGGCGCACGGGGGCGACGGCGCGCCCCGAGGGGGCGGCATCACGCACGGCCCGCGCCACTGGCAAGGAAGAAGTTGGTCCATCAGAGCCACAGAGCCACAGCGGCGGGCGCGTCTGGGCGCACGGGGGCGACGACGCGACGCCGGGAGCGCGCCAGGGGTGGCGGAGTCAGCTCGGGTCCGCGGACAGGCAGCTCGGGTGAGCTGAGGCAGCAGCGGTACTGGCGGCTGCAGGGCAATCCGGGTGCGCCAGGATACGGGCGATCACGCGCAGGTCGACGATGGTCGCCACCAGGCGCAGGCGCCCACCGCAGGCCGCGCAGGCCGAACGTCGAGGCCGAAGCTGCGGCTGGGAACCGGCCCAGGCGACGTGGCGCGGACGGACGTACCGCCCCGCCGGGGGCGAACGCGGCGCGGCGGGCAGGGCAGGATCAGCAGGGGAGGCAGGCGAGCGCGGCGGCGGCCGGCAGGCCGGTCGGCAGCGCCGGTGCCGGCGCAAGCGCACGCGGCAGGGGGGACTGGCGTGGCCGTGGCCGGGCGACCCGCCAGCAGCCGCGGGCGGCAAACAAATGGTAGGAGAGGGAGATGGGCCGCGCGGCCGCCCCTTTCCAGCGCCGCCAGCCTCTCGAGCAGTTCGGTGGGCGCGAAGCGGATGGCCTGCGTGCCGTCGCGCCACGGCCGCCGCAGCCGCAGCACGACCTGCCCCGCCGCGGTCAGCTCCAGCGCCTCCTGCGCCACCGGCGGCCGCAGCACGTAGCGGCACAGCCGCTCGAGGCGGCGCCGATCGCCGGCGCGCACCGCGGCGTCGGCGTGCAGGTCGAACCCCTCGCGGTGCGCGTGCCGCGGTCCGGCACTGCTCACCGCGGGCGCGGCGGCGCCGGCGCCCAGCCGCAGCACCCGGTGACCGGCGCGCGGGCCGGTGGCCACCCGCCCGACCACCGCGGCGGCGGTGAGCGCCGCCAGCGCCGGTTCCGCCAGCGCCAGGCGGTCGGCGGCGCCGGCGTCCGCGTGATCGTCATCGAGCCCCAGGCCGCGGCGCCGCGCCAGGCGCCGGATCCGCCGCCGCACCGCCGCCAGCAGGCGGCCCACCTCCAGATCGGTGGGCGGCCGCGCCGCCGGCTCGAAGCGCACCGCGGCGGCACCAGCGCCGCCAGCCTGCGACCCCGGCGTCCGCTCATCTCCCCACCTCCGTTGAGCCCCGTAGCACATCATCGCGAGAAGAGAGAATAGTTCGTAGCTGGGTGACCGTTGGGTGACTCGTTAGGGACCCTATCGCGGCGCGTTGCAGCAGACTGGATTGGGCGCTTCGCAATTTTGGCCTTGCCGGAAGCGACTGCGCAGCGGTAAAGGAACTGCGGAGGGGAAACGAATGTCCGCGAAGGGGTTGGTCTTCTTGCCAACTCTGAGGCTCGTCCTCACACGATCGCTGCTCTTGGCGGCGGTCGTTAGTGGGCTTTCCCTTGGCAGCCGTGCCTGGGCTCAGTGTGCCGGCGACTGCAACGCGGACAGCGGTGTCACGATCGATGAGCTGCTCGTAGGCGTCCAGATCAGTCTCGACCTTCGGGCCGCCAGTGACTGCCCCGCGCTGGATGACGATGGCGACGGGTCCGTGACGATCTCGGAGTTGGTGCGCGCCGTTGATGCTGCCTTGAATGGATGTGCCTCGGCGATCACGCCAACAGCACAGCCAACAGGAACGGCCGCGACCGCTACGATCCCTGTCACGCCGTCGACGACACCTACATCAGGCGCCGGCTTCAAGATCGACGGATGTGTCAACGAGTTCCCTGGCGAACCGTGCGGGCAGAATTTCGCCACCGTTCGCCTGGATCCCCTCGGCCTGACCTCGATGATCGGGTCCGACCTCCGATTCCATTTCACCAACATCCCGCCGGGTTCTTACGTGCTGAGCGTCCTCCAGCAATGCAACCCATTCGGCTGTTGGGAAGATGTACCCGTAACCGTCACAGACCAGGATGTGTTCGTACACATTGACTTGACGGCCAATCCTACTCCGACCCGCCCGACAGCAACGCCGACTGCAACTGGAACCGCGCTCCCGTCAACGACTCACACATCGACGCCGTCGACGACACCTACATGCGCGTAGTCCGTATGAGCTGGCGATTTCACATCACCGCCAGTATCGGACGTTGGCGACCGGTAGCCCCGAGGGGGCGGCATCACGCACGGCCCGCGCCACTGGCAAGGAAGAAGTTGGTCCATCAGAGCCACAGAGCCACAGCGGCGGGCGCGTCTGGGCGCACGGGGGCGACGGCGCGCCCCGAGGGGGCGGCATCACGCACGGCCCGCGCCACTGGCAAGGAAGAAGTTGGTCCATCAGAGCCACAGAGCCACAGCGGCGGGCGCGTCTGGGCGCACGGGGGCGACGACGCGACGCCGGGAGCGCGCCAGGGGTGGCGGAGTCAGCTCGGGTCCGCGGACAGGCAGCTCGGGTGAGCTGGGGGCAGCGGCGGTGGCGGCTGCAGGGGCAATCCGAGGTGCGCCAGGATGCGGGCGATCACGCGCGGGTCGGCGATGGTCGCCACCAGGCGCAGGCGCCCGCCGCAGGCCGCGCAGGCCAGGACGTCGAGGCCGAAGCTGCGGCGCAGGAGCTCGGCCCAGGCGACGTGGCGCGGACGGACATACCCCGCCCCCGCCGGGGGCGGGCGCGGCGCGGCGGGCGGGGCGGGATCAGCGGGGGAGGCGGGCGAGCGCGGCGGCGCCGGCGGCAGGCCCGGCTCGGTCGGCGGCGCCGGTGCCGGCGCGAGCGCGGCGGGGGGGACTGGCGTGGCCGTGGCCCGGGCGACCCGCCAGCAGCCGCGGGCGGCGAACGCGCCGTGGTAGAGGAGGAGATGGGCGCGCGGCCGCGGCACCAGCGCCGCCAGCCTCTCGAGCAGTTCGGTGGGCGCGAAGCGGATGGCCTGCGTGCCGTCGCGCCACGGCCGCCGCAGCCGCAGCACGACCTGCCCCGCCGCGGTCAGCTCCAGCGCCTCCTGCGCCACCGGCGGCCGCAGCACGTAGCGGCACAGCCGCTCGAGGCGGCGCCGATCGCCGGCGCGCACCGCGGTGTCGGCGTGCAGGTCGAACCCCTCGCGGTGCGCGTGCCGCGGTCCGGCACTGCTCACCGCGGGCGCGGCGGCGCCGGCGCCCAGCCACGCAGCACCCGGTGACCGGCGCGCGGGCCGGTGGCCACCCGCCCGACCACCGCGGCGGCGGTGAGCGCCGCCAGCGCCGGTTCCGCCAGCGCCAGGCGGTCGGCGGCGCCGGCGTCCGCGTGATCGTCATCGAGCCCCAGGCCGCGGCGCCGCGCCAGGCGCCGGATCCGCCGCCGCACCGCCGCCAGCAGGCGGCCCACCTCCAGATCGGTGGGCGGCCGCGCCGCCGGCTCGAAGCGCACCGCGCCGTCGGGCGCGGTGGCGAACACGCCCTCGGCCACCAGGGTGTGGAAGTGAACGTTGGTGTTGAGCGCCGAGCCGCAGCGCTGGATGGCGGTGATGGCGCCGGCGCGGCCCTCCACCCCGCGGGCCCGCGCCCGGCGGCGCTCGAAAGCGAGCACGGCGCGCACGAACACCGCCAGCACGGCGCGGCACAGCGGCGGGTCGTAGGCCAGCGCGTAGCGCAGCCGGTGCGGCAGGGTCAGCACCCACTGGCGCACCGGCAGGTCGCCGAGCACGCCGTCCACCAGATGCGCGGCGAGGCTCGCCATGCGCCGGCCGCAACACGAGGGGCAGAACCCCCGGCCCTTGCACGAGAAGGCGACCAGGATCTCCTGGCCGCAGCCGCCACAGCGGAAGCGGGCGAAGCCGCTGGCCATGACGCCGCAGCCGAGGAAGGCGCGCAGCTCGCGCTCGACGAAGGCCGGCAGCCCGGCGCCGTCGCCCCGCTGGCGCACCGCGGCGAGGAAGGTCTCCAGATGCACGCACCACCTGCTGCAGGACGCCGGGCTCGGGATGGCGGCGCACGCAGATCCGCCGGCCGCGGCCGGGCGGCGGCCGGCGGGAGGATGGCTGCCGGGACAATGAGCGCTCTCCGCGCGGGATCGCCATGGGAGGCCGGGCGGGGGCGATTCGCCGCCCGCCATCCATGATGGGGTACAACGCGGCCAACGACGGATGGCTCGGGGGCAACGACTGCAACGTTCGCCTTCTCGAGCCCGACCATCCGCCTTGGCAATGGCGGTGCGGGCGGCATTGAGATCAGCGACATTGCGTGCCTCAAGCCGACCGCAAGCAGCGGCACTCCCACCGTTGCGCGCATTGAGCAGGTCAATGGGGTCCATCCTGACCTTCGAGAGAACCGAGCTTTCCCCTGGCAGCGCCACGTGTGCGTCCATTCGGGGCTTGGGTGAGCGGGCGGGCGCAAGGAGCGCACCCACGCGGAGGGGCCTCACTGGCAGGGACCGCCGAGCGGGGCCGGGGCGGGCACGAACGGCGCGCCGGCGAGGGCGCTCGCGGCGAAGCAGCCGTACTGGAATTTCACCGCGTCGAGCTGGAAGGCGATGTGGTGGGAGATGAGGATGCCATCGCCAGCGTACTGCGCCACCACGCCGGTGAAGGGCGTGCCGTCGGCGGCAACGACGTTGTCGCGCACCGGGTAGTTGGCCACCGTGCCGCGGCCGACCGCGGCGAGCGCGGCGGGCAGCAGCGGCTCGAGCGGCGCGCCGGCTTCCTGGGTGCCGGAGGCGACGGCCATCGCGGCATAGATCGGATCGGGGAACTCGGGGTCGTCGACCCCGACCGGCTGGTAGATGGCGCGCGCGGGGTGACCGGGCAATGGACGGCTGCCGATGCGCGGCGCGTAGACCGCCGGCTCGGCCCACTCCCACGCGGTTTCCAGCAGCGCCATGCCGGGGTGCAGGTGGGTGAGCGGCGCCGGCGTGCCGAGCAGCACCGGGCCGACCAACGGTCGGGTGTCGACGTCGCCGACGCTGGCCTCGAGAACGACCAGGCTCCACAGCCCGCCCGAGCCGGTGGGGATCACGGCGCGCACGCGCGGCTCGAGCGCGCCGAAATAGTTGGCGTACTGGCCGCCCATCGACTGGCCCAGGACGACGATCGCGTCGCTGCGCAGGCGGACGGCGGGATCGCCGCCGACACCGTCGCAGCCGACCAGCGTCTGCGCATCGATCCGCAGCCGGCCGAGCGCATCGAGCAGCAGGCGCTGCTCGATGGTCCCCTGACGGAAGGTGTACGGGTAGGCGGCGAGGTTGAGGAGGTTGAGATAGGCGCGCGAGCTGGCGCCGGGCAGTCGCTCGGGGTTGAGCGGCAGGGCGCTTGCCGCAGTGGCGATGCCGTGCGCGGCGAGCACGTGCGCCGGTCCCTCGCCGCGCACCGGTTCGCCGCCCGGGGAGAGCGCCGGCCCACGATCGACCACCTGCGCCGCCACGCCACCCGAGCCGTGGAAGTACAGCGTCAGCGGATAGCCGCCGGCGGGCATCACCTGGCGAGGCAGCGTGAGCACCACCGGCACGTCCTCGATGCGCTGCACGATCGGTAGGCCGTCGGCGCCGACGACGAAGTCGCCGAGCGTGGCGAAGGGCGGCGTGCCGCGCTGGTACTGCGGCATGCGCACGGTGCCGCGCAATTCGCAGAAGCGCGGGTGCACCGCGTCGAGGATGACGTTCTCGATGACGACCGGATCGCGCGCCGCCAGCGCCGTCACCTGGGCGGCGAAGGCGGCGACCACGTCGCCGACGCTGAACACCGTGGCGGCGGCGACCTCGTCGCGGGCGATGCCGATCCGATCGAGCGTCTCCCACAGCGGCGCGTACAGCGCTCGCGCCGCAGCGCCGTGCGCGCCGGGGGGTGTTCCGCCGGCGCGCAGTTGCAGCATGGAGAGCGGCACGCCGAGCGGCGCGCCGGTGGCATCGCCGGCGCCGCGGCGGACCACGAACGCGTAGCGGCGGGAGGGCGGCAGAACCAGCCCAGGGATGGTCGCGACGGAGAGCGCGTTGCCGGGTAGGTAGGGATCGGCCGGCGGCGTCGTGGCGATGAGCGGGAAGAGCCGACCGCGGTCGGGCGAGGCGGGATCGACGTCGATCAGCAGCAGCGGCGCTCCGGCGTCGGCGGGAACGATGTCGGCGATGGCGCGCGGCGCGATCGGCGCGTCGAAGTGCAGCGTCAACACCGGCACTGCCGGGAAGGCCGGGCGGCGGTCGGCGATCGAGGCGACGGCGCCGACGAAGGGGTTGGCGACCAGCGGGAAGGCGGCGAGATCGGGCGTGCCGTCGGCGCGCAGACGCAGGTCGGTGGGGTATGGCAGGTCGTAGAAGCGCGCCGGATCGGCGAGATCGATGTCGAGGTCGAAGACCGCGGCCGTGCCCCGCGTCGCGCCGTACAGCGCTGCCGCCAGGGCGCGAGCGGAGGCGATGGACGCGCCGACGGCGCAGTCGGGCAGGGGCGCGCAGCTACCGATGGCGGTGCCGTCGACGCCGGCGCAGGCGCGGTCGAGGGCCTGCTTGGCGCGCCGCGCCATCGCGCCGCCGTTCGGGAGGCAGGCCGCAGCGAGCGAGTCGGGCGCCTGCTGATCGGCGTCGCGCGCCGCCTGGCAGGCGATGGCGCGAGTGAGCAGCGAGCGCACGATCTGCGACCGCTGCCGGCCAATGGCGGCGTGGCACGCGAGCGCCGCTGGGGTTGCCGCGAAGAGCAGGTTCCCCTGCAGCGCCGCGCCGCTGGCGACGATCTCGCTGTCGAGCAGCGCCGCCAGAGCGGCCGCCGGGTCGCCGCCGGGATAGCCGGCGCGCGCCGCGCCCGCATCGCCGCAGCGAGCGTCGAGGCGGGCGAGGTCGGCGGCGAGCGCCGCGTGCTGCGAGTCGTTGCACCTCGCCATGGCGCCGGCGCGCTGGCGGTGACAGGCATCGAGCCGGCGCAGGGCATGGGCGACGGCGAAGCGTGCCTGCGCGTCGATCGCGCCGCGACAGTCGCGCTCGACGTCGGCGCCCGCGAGCACTGGGACGCAGATCAGGCCGATGACCAACGCAAACGGGACACGGCGCATCCCCGCCACGTAACCATGCGGCAAACGCCAGAGTCCAACCCCGAAACCCGCCGGGATCAGGCCTCGGCAAACCCCGCGCCTGTGGCGGGAGGGCGTCACTGTCCGGCGGTGGATTCGCAGCCGCGCGATCGACGGCGGCGCGCGGGGCCACCGCGGGTCATGCGGGCGGGTGGCGCGCGATATGCACAGGGGAGCGGGAGGGAGGGTGCGCCAATGGCGGCCACCGGCTCATTTCGCTACCCGATCAATCTCAGCCGGCGCATGCAGCCGATGGATGCGCTCTTCTGGTACGTCGAAGAGGCGACGCCGGAGCTGCGGCCGCTGGTGGCCGGGCTGCTGATGCTCGATCGGCGGCCGGATCCGGAGCGGCTGCGGGCATCGGTGGAGCGCTGGGTGGCGCGCCTGCCGCGGTTGCGGCAGCGGGTGGTGGAGGCGCCGCTGCGACTCGGGCTGCCGGAATGGGAGGACGATCCGCAGTTCGAGCTCCAGTATCACGCCCGCGAGGTGATCCTGCCGGAGCCGGCGACCGATCGGCACCTGCTCGACTTCTGCGGCGCGGTGTTCGCGACGCCGCTCGACCCGATGCGGCCGCTCTGGGAGGCCTACCTGATCGAGGGGCTGGCAGGCGGACGCGCCGCCTGCTTCTTCAAGACCCACCATGCGGTGATGGACGGCGTCGGCTCGCTGGCGGTGTTCGACGCGTTCACCCAGGGGCACCGCAACGAGCCGGTGCGTGTGCCGCGCCACCACCCGCCGGCACCGTTCTCCCAGCCGACTGGGGCGCGCGCCGCGCGTCTGCTCGGCGACGCTGTCGGCACCGTGGCGAGTGGGCTGCTCGCCGCCGGCGTGGTCTCGACGCAGGCGCTGTTACGGCCCGGCGAGGCGCTCGCTCAGGTCTGGCGCACCGGACGCGGCCTGCGCGGTCTGCTCGCCGATCTGACGGCGCCGCCGGCGGTCGATCCCCTCGGTCTCGCGTCCACCGGCGTCGGCCGCCGCCTCGACGCGCTGGCGCTCTCGCTGCCGCGCTTGCAGCGCATCAAGGAACGCCTCGGGGTGTCGCTCAATGACGTGGTGCTGACCGCGCTCTCCGGCGCGGTCGGTCGCTACCACCAGCGGCGCGGCATGCGCGTCGAGCGGCTCCATTGCATGGTGCCGATGAATCTGCGGCCGGACCGCGAGCGCGACGCGCTCGGCAATCGGGTCGGCGCGTTCACCGCCATCCTGCCGGTCGGCGAATCGGACCCGCTGCGGCGCCTGGCGCGCATCCGCCAGCAGACCGCGACGGCGAAGGGCGACCGCCGCGGCGCCACCTACCCGCTGGTGGCCAGCGTGCTCGCGTTCATGCCGAGCGCCGGCTACCGCCTGTTGTCGAAGACGGTCACCGGCCGCATCAACCTGATCTGCACCAACATGCCCGGCCCGTCGGAGCCGCGTTACCTGGCCGGCGCCAGGGTCGAGGCCATCTTCCCATTCGCGCCGGTGGCGTTGGGCACGCCGTTGTCGGTCGCCCTGTTGTCGTACGGCGACACGTACGGCGTCGGCATCGACACCGATCCGGCGGCGATTCCCGACCCCGAGGTGCTGCACCGCTATCTGGAGACGGCGATCGACGAGCTCGAGCAGCGCGCCGTGCCGCATGCCGGGGGGCGGGCGCGGTCGATCGTCCGCCGGCCCACCCGGCCGGTCGGCGCGCGCTCACGACGCGAGACGAGACGGGCGGGCTGAGCCGCGCGCCGCGTGCTCGGCGGCGCGCGCTCGCGGCAGCGCTGCCCGACCTCGTTTCGACCCGCAGCGGCGAGAGCGCAGTGATCGGCCGCGACGCGTCGCGTGCCTCATCACCCATCTCGCCGTGGCGTCCATTCCCCACTCATCGATCATGAGCCCCGGGCCCGGTCGTCGCCGGCATGACGGATGCGCCACGGTCAGATGATCTCCATCAACGCCGGTGTAGGGATTTCCCGTAGTGCCGTTGGGGAAAGTCGCGAATGGTCCTTCGAGTCTGTCACGGCGATAGATCATGACACACAGCATCCGCCTACGCGGAAGGGGGTTGTCATGCACGCGCCGTACTCGCGGAGATCCTTCACCGTCGCGCTCGTCCGTCATCTGGCCTCGGCGCGGCACCTGCCGTCGCTTGCGGTCCTGTGCCTGCTCGTGGGCGCAGGAGCACTGGCCTCCGTCGCCCGCGCCGACAGCACGGGGGAGTTGTCGCCCGTGGCCGCAACCGGGAACTTCTCGAACGCGTCGAACGCCTTCACCTGCAACGACGTCGTCGCGTCGGCGAGCTCCAACAACGACGCCGAGTCGTTCTCGACCTACGGCCTCAGCCTGCCGCCGACGGCGATCATCACCGGCATCCAGGTGCGCGTGCGCGCCAACGATGGCAGCTTGAACAATCGCAAGCTGCGCATCAGCCTGTCCTCGGATGGCGGCGCGACGTTCACCGCGCCGCTGGCGACACGCAACTTCCGCCGCAACTCGCCGCTGCGCGATTACGTCGTCGGCGGGTCGACGATCCTCTGGGGGCGCACCTGGACCGCGGCGGATTTCGCCGACGGTGTCTTTCGCGTGCGGGCGCTCGCCCCGAAGGCGAACGGCGGCAGTCCCGTCAACCTCGATTGCATCCCGGTGACGGTCTTCTACCGCTTGCCTGGGGCGCCGAGTCTCAATCTGAACAAGACCGACGGTCCCGATCCGGTGCCGCCGGGTCAGGACATCAGCTACACGATCGCCTACAGCAACACCGGTGAGTCGACTGCGACCGCGGTGGTGGTGAGCGACACGGTGCCGGCGAACACCACCTTCGTCTCCGCCAGCCCGCCACCCAGCATCGCTCCGGCGATCGGGGGAACCGGTCTGGTCGCGTGGAACGTGGGCTCCCTGCCCCCCGGCGGGAGTGGCGTCGTCACCCTGGTGGTGAAGGCCGGCGCGGCCCTGCCCAACGGCACCGTGATCACCAACGCGAGCTACTCGATTGCCAGCGACCAGAACACGCCCACCGCCGGCAACCCGGCCACCACCACGGTGTCGGGAACCATCGCTCTCACGTTGAGCAAGACCGACTCGCCCGACCCGGTGGCGCCGGGCGGCACGCTGACCTACGTGCTGACGATCAGCAACGTCGGCACCGGCACCTCGAACAACATCATCGTCAACGAGTCCTTCGACGGCAACGTCACCTACGTCGCCGGGAGCTACTCTTCGAGCTGTCCCGGGATCACCGAATCCGCCGACACCGACGGGCAGTGGGTGATCCCCACCCTCGCCAGTGGCAGTCCGCCCTGTACCATCACGATCAACACCACGGTGGCGACCCCGCTCGCCGACGGCGTATTGCTCTTCAACACGGCCGATATCGTCGACGCCGCCAACAACGCCGCCGAGGCGAGCGCGGTGACCACGGTGCTGAATCCCGTCGTCTGCGGCGACGGTATCGTCGGCGCGGGCGAAGCGTGCGATCTCGGCAGCGGCCTGAACGGCAGCGGCGATTCCTGCTGCACCGCCAGTTGTCAGTTGCGCGCCGCCGGCGAGACCTGTCGCGCCGCGGCGGGCACCTGCGACGCGGCCGAGGTGTGCGACGGGTTGAACGATAGTTGTCCCGCCGATCAGGTGCTGCCCACCGGCACCGAATGTCGCGCGTCGGCGGGCGCCTGCGACCCGAGTGAGTCCTGCGACGGTGTCGGGACGGACTGCCCGGCGGATGAGCGCGCCCCCAGCGGCACCGTGTGCCGCGCCAGCGGCGCGGGGGAGGGATGCGACGTCCCCGAGAGTTGTGATGGGACCAACGTCACCTGCCCGGCGGATGCGGTGCAGCCGGAGGGTACCACCTGCCGCGCGTCGGCGGGCGTCTGCGATCCGGCCGAGACCTGCGATGGGACCGCGACGACCTGCCCGGCGGACGGCAAGAGCTCGGCGCCGTGCCGCGCCGCGGCCGGGGTGTGCGACGTCGCCGAGAGCTGCGATGGCGTGCACGACGCCTGCCCGCCCGATGCCTTCGTGAGCGACGGCACCAACTGCGACGACGACAACTACTGCAACGGCACACAGTCCTGCACCGACGGCGTCTGCGGCGGCGGCGACAGTCCCTGCGCCATGGGGCAGAGCTGCGACGAAGCGACCGATCGCTGCTTCGTCGGCGATTGCCCGGCGGCTCCGGTGGTCTGTCGTACGGCGGCGAAGAACAAGGTCCTGATCAAGAACAAGGCCGACGACAGCAGGGACAAGCTGATCTGGAAATGGAGCAAGGGGGCGGCGACGACGCAGACGGAGCTCGCCGATCCCACCGCCACGGCCGGCTATGCGTTGTGCATCTACGCCGGTGCCACGCCGGCACTGCTCGAGAGCGCACAGGTCCCGCCGGGCGGCGGCCGGTGGTCGCCGGTCGGCGACAAGGGCTACAAATACAGCGACGCCGCCGGCAGCAACGCCGGAATCACCAAGATCATCGTCAAGGGCGGCAATGCCGGAAAGAGCAAGGCGCTGGTGAAGGGCAAGGGCGCGGGCCTGCCGGACTTCAACAGCGACCTGCCCGTCGCCGCGGCCGACCTGCCGCTGATCGTGCAGCTTCGCAACAACCACACCGGCATCTGCTGGGAGGGGTCGTTCGCCAGCCCGAAGAAGAACCAGGCGGATCAGTTCAACGCTACGGCGCCGTGAGCGCGGCGACTCGCCGCTGACCGTTGCGATGCCCCGGCGTGACCGTGCCTGCCGGGGCATCGTCGCTTCTGGGCCCCGTGGCGGGCGTCGACGACGGCTCGGCGGCCGCAGTCAGGCGCGGGCGCGCGCGCGGCGACTGCTGGCGCGCGGTGGGACGAGCAGCACGTCGCACGGGACGGCGCGCAGCAGGTCGCCGGCGACGGTGCCGAGGAAGAGCTGCGCGATGCCCGCGCGGGCGCGTGTGCCGAGCGCGAGCAGGTCGATGCGCCGTGCCGTCACCAGCGGCGGCACGGTGAGGCGCGGCGAGCCGACGCGGATCAGTGTCCGCCAGGGGAGCGCGGCCGCCGCCGGACTGGCGGCGACGAGGTGCGCGAGGTGGCGTTCCAGGCGCTGGCGGGCGGCGCGGAGCTCCGGCCGTCCGGCTGCCGATGCCAGGCTGGGGTAGAGAATCCCCGCCAGCGGCGGATCGTCGACGTGCACCAGGAGGGGCGCCAGAGGCGGCCGCTCGAGCAGGCGCGGCAGGACGTCGAGCGCCGCCGGGGCCGCCTGGTCGAAGTCGATCGCCAGCAGCGGCCGCCGGTAGTCGCCACGCGCCTCGCGGCGCACGACCAGCACCGGCACCCGGCTGCGGCGCAGCACGCGCTCGGCATTCGAGCCGACGAAGGTGTCGCGCAGCGGGCGCGCGCCGACGCGTCCGACGACCACCAACTCGGCCCGCGCGGCTCGGGCCTGGGAGGCGATCGTCGCGGCGGCGGCGCCGCTCACGACCAGCAGGCGAACGCGCCGTCCAGCCAGCTCGCGGCGGGCGATGGCGGCGAGCGCGCGGCGCGCGTCCTGCGCGGCGCTGGCGCGGACGGCCGCCGGCAGGCGATTGGAGACCACGTGCAGCAGATCGAGCCGAGCGTCGGCGGCAACCGGCAGACGGGCGGCGCGTCGGACGACGCGCACCGACCCGCGCGAGAGGTCTATGGCCACCAGGAGGCGTGAGAGCATGGGCCCTCCATAGCAGCCGCCCGCCCGACGGGGCAGCCGCCTTGATGTTCGCCGCGAATTCGCGACCTATGGGCGCATGCGCATCGGGGGCGGTCGGTGAACCCGTTCGACATGGCGGCCCTCCTGGTCACGCTGGCGGCCTTCTTCAGCTACGTGAACTACCGCTTCGTCAGGCTGCCGATGGCGATCGGCACGATGCTGATCGCGCTGGTGGGGTCGCTGCTGCTGATGGCGCTGCACGAGCTCGGGTTTCGGCTCGACGAACGCGCCGCCGAGATCCTGGCGACCCTCGATTTCAACCGCATGGTGCTCGGCGGCATGCTCGCCTTCCTGTTGTTCGCCGGGGCTCTGCACGTCGACCTCGACGACCTGGCGCGAGAGAAAGGGCCGATCGCGGTGCTGGCGACGCTCGGCGTCGTGGTCTCGACGCTGATCGTCGGCGGTCTCATGTGGGTGGTGTTTCGCCTGCTCGGCGTCGAGGTCGGCTTCGTCCACTGCCTGCTGTTCGGGGCTTTGATCTCGCCAACCGACCCGATCGCGGTGCTCGGCATCCTGAAGTCGGCCGGCGTCCCGCGGAGCCTCGAGACCAAGATCGCGGGCGAGTCCCTCTTCAACGACGGCATCGGCGTCGTCATCTTCCTCGTCGTTCTCGAGCTGGCCGCCGGCGGACACGAGACGAGCGCCGCCGATGCGGTCCTCCTCCTCGGCCGCGAGGCGGTGGGCGGCGGGCTCCTCGGCATCGTGGCCGGCGGCGTGGCGTACGTGCTCCTGCGCAGCGTCGACAACTATCAGGTCGAGATCCTCGGCACGCTCTCGTTGGCGATGATGACCTATGCCGTGGCGGGCGCTCTCCACCTCTCGGGTCCGATCGCCGTGGTCGTCGCCGGCCTCCTGGTCGGGAACCACGGACGCCGCCTGGCCATGTCGGATCGCACGGTGGAGCGCCTCGACACCTTCTGGGAGCTCGTCGACGAGATGCTCAATGCCATTCTCTTCGTCCTCATTGGTCTCGAGGTGCTGGTCGTGCCGCTGCAGCGCGAGCTCCTCGTCGCCGGCGCGGCCGCGGTTCTCGTCGTCCTGCTGGCGCGCTTCGCCAGCGTCGGCCTGTTCGTCCGGCTGCTGAGTCTCGGGCGCGAATTCGGGCCGTATACCGTTCGCGTGCTCACCTGGGCCGGTCTGCGCGGCGGCATCTCCGTCGCCCTCGCCCTGGCGATTCCGGCCGGTGCCGAGCGCGAGGTGCTGGTGACCGTGACCTACGCCGTCGTCCTCTTCTCGATCCTCGTGCAGGGGCTGACGATCCGCCCGCTCGTCCGCCGCAGTGGGCTGAGCGCGCCGCCGGCCGACGCGCCTAGGCGGCTCGAGACGGACGCCCGCGCGGGGTGACCCGTCGCCGCAGGCGTTCGGCCCCGAGGCCGATTCTACGAGCGCGACTGAGGGGTCAACGCGTTCTCGCCGCGGCGGCTTCGGTAGGCCGAATTGCAGAGATAGGCGAGCGGCAGGCCGACGCTCGCGAGCGCGAGGATGCCGCCGAAGCGGACGACGCATCCGGCGAGGCGGAGCCGATTGATCCAGGGCGATTCCGTTTCGGGATTCAGGCGTCGGACGGTCTGCCCGTCGCACTCGGCGATCGCCAGGAAGGCGTTGAGCAGGTGGCGCACCTCGTGGTTGCGCGCTCGCCAGCTCGTCCACGCGTCCACCCAGCGCAGCGCCGTTGGCCCGCGCAGCGCGAACCCCGTGAGCCAGCGCTCGTAGGCGGTGATCGGCGCCGGCACGGCCGCCGTCTCCCGCCAGCGCGCATAGGCCCGGGCCACCGAGGGCGACGCTGGCGCCCCGGTGAGATACCTCGAGAGGAGCTCGGCTTCGCGTGCCCCGTCCGTCACACGGCCTCCGCGATGCGAATCGCGTTCACCACCAGGTTGTAGGTGATGCTTTTGGAGGGGAGCACCGGAAACGTCGCGCCATCGGCGACGACCAGGTTGCGGTACGCGTAGGAGCGGCCCTGCGGGTTCACGCACAGCAGATCCTCGCGCGTCGACATCGGAACCGTGCCTCCATAGTGGATCCCGTAGCCGTTGGGACGCACCTCGGTCTGCCAGCTCAGGGCGAGGGATCGGCAATCGCGCAGCATGCCCGACGTCGCGCGCACCAGCGTCTGCAGGCATTCGCGCTTGTGCGCCGCGTTCTCGTACGTGATCTCGATGCGGTCCCCGAGGAGGGCGTCGCGATCCTCGCGAAGCCGGATCGCGTTCACCCCGTGGGGGGCGTCGGGCAGGTAGTACGTGATCGATCCGAGCGCCGACTTGAGCAGGAAGAACAGCCGACTGCCGAAGTACGTCCCGAGCGGCACGGTGCGGATCAATGGGTGGTAGAGCAGGCTGCTGAGCGACAGCACCTGTCCCTGGATGAAGCGGGGGTACCCGTCCGGGAGAGGGCCCACGTACCCGAGCAGCAGCTTGTTGAACTGGAAGTTGCGATGCGACTCCGGCCGGCCGACCATCGGCCCCAGCAGGTAGGGGATGCGGACGGACAGGGTGTCGAGGACCGATTTCGTCCGCAGCTCATGGGCGGCGAAATGCCCGCGCAGGGAGGCATCGTGCTTGAGCGTCCGCAGGAAGATGCCGCCCGTGGCGAGCGCGCCCGCCGCCAGCACGGCCGTGCCGACCGGGTCGGATCGCCAGCGGCTCTCCTTCGTGTCGAAGAGCTCGAGCGAGCGCAGGTGCCCGTCGCGTCCGCCGAAGTGCGATACCAGCGCATGCGGACGGTATTCGAACGTGGAATATCGCTGGCACTCCTCGAGCGTGCTCAGGGGGTTGTAGATGGACCCTCGCGGGCAGCCCCAGAAGCAGCGGTTGCAGTAGGTGCACGCCCGTTCCGACCCCGGCCGGGTATCGACGGCGACGCGCGAGCGTCCCATCAGGAGGTGGCGCCGCGCCCGGATGCGGCCGCGGTTCCGTCGATAGAGCGAATGGAGCAGCGCCTCGTGCCGATTCATCTCCAACGGAGGCTGGAGGGCATCGGCGTGCGACAGGTACGGGGACAGATCGTCGTCCCCTTCCGGGCCGCTGATCGGCAGCCGCTGCTGGGCCCTCCTGCTGGCCGCACGGAAGTCCTCGGCGCTGACCGGCATGCCGCGCAGGTCGTCCTCGTCCCAACGGATGCTGAGCCCCGACCAGCCGTTGGCCAGGCCGCCGCGGGCCAGGGAATGGAACGGCGCGAAGTCCGGCGTCGCCTGGAAGCCGAACCTCGGGTCGTCCGCGCGCAGGTGGTAGGAGCGCGAGGGGGGAAGAGAGAGCAGCGCCTGCGCGTCCTGCGGGATCAGCGCCTCGAAATCCCGGCCGAGGAAGTACGCCTGCGGATCCGCGAGCCGCTCCTTGAGACCCTCGAAGTCCGCTTCCGGTTCGGGCAGGTCCGCCTCGACGACGCCGACGTCGTAGAGGATCACCCGCTTGCCGCGCTCCAGAAGCGTCAGCGCGGCGTTGGCGCCGCTGGGTCCCGAGCCGATGACGGCGATCCTGTCTCCAGCCTCCTGCACACTGACCGCGTAACACGGTTGCAAGCCTGAAGGCATCGGAATTCCCTGTTCCTCCACGTCCCGATGTGACAGAGCGGTTGTCCGATCGAGGCTGAGTTGTCCGTTCCCCGACGTCGCTGCACACCCCCGCTCGCCTGTCGCGAGGCCGCGCCATGACGGCCAGCCGGACCGCGTTGGCGGCGGCCCTGATGCGGGCCATCCACACTCGCCTCGATCGCCCGCGCCTGATCGACGATCCGTGGGGCGAACGCCTGGTCTCCGATGACGAGAAGGGCGCGCTGGTCGATCGCATCCTCGCCGAGGCGACTCCCGACGCGCGGCGGCGCCTGGAGGCGCTGGGGTCGCAGCGCGCGGTGCTCGACGTGGTGTTGCGCCGGCATCCGACCTACGGCGGCGTGGTGCTGCGCACGCGCTACGCCGAGGACGCCCTCGCGACCGCCGCCGCCGGCGGTGTCCGGCAATACGTGCTGATCGGCGCGGGGCTGGACAGCTTCTGCGTCCGGCAGCCGCCGTACGCCCGCGCGCTCGACATCTTCGAGGTCGATCAGCCGGCGAGCCAGGCCCTCAAGCGCGCCCGCCTCGCCGATGCCGCGGTGGCGGCGAACGTGCGCTTCGTCGCCGCCGACCTCGCGAGCGAGCCGCTCGGCGCGGCGCTGGCGCTGGCCGGCTTCTCGTCGTCGGCGCCGGCCTTCTTCTCCTGGCTCGGCGTCACGATCTACCTGCCGCGCGCCGCCAACCTGGCGACCCTGCGCGCCATCGCGACCTGCGCCGCACCGGGCAGCGAGCTGGTCTTCACCTACTTCGACCAGCGGGTTCTCGACGCCGGCGTGCCGACCCTGGAGGCGATGCGCGCGCAGCGCGCGGCCATGGGCGAGCCGTGGATCTCCGGCTTCGATCCGACCAGCCTGACGGCCGAGCTGCGGGACCTGGGCCTGGACCTGATCGAGGACCTCACCGGCCAGCAATTGACGGAACGCTACTGCGCCGGACGGAGCGACGGCCTCGCCGCGGGACGAGCCGGGCACGTCGCCCGGGTGCGAGTCGGGTTCGCGCGCTAGTGCGCCAGCATCCGGCCTTGCCCAAGAATTCGCTGCTCCCGCGAGGCAGCCCCAGGTTGTTAGGTTGCTAGGTTGTTGGTTGTTAGGCCTGAACGGCTTCTGAGACTAACAACCCAGCAACCTTTCTTGGGCAAAGCGCCAGCATCCGGCGCGCCTCCCGCCGAGCGGGATCAATCTCGAGGGCGGCTTCCCCGGCTCCCTCGCGGCCAGCCAATCGGCCGGCGCCGTTCAATGCGTGAAGAGCGGCGCCTTGCCAACCACGAAGTTGCCGATCGTCGCCTGGGCGCTGCCATAGGTGCTGCCCGGGTGGTCGGCACCGAAGATCATCGGCGTGTTGGGCGCGAACTGCAGCTCGCCCGGGTACTGGTTCCGGCCGACGACCTGATTGTCGATCGTGAGCTCCGTGCGGCCCTGCCCCGAATCGTCCTTGCCCCAGGAGAAGTTGATCGTCTTCTCCTGGCCCGCCTGCCAATCAGCGATGCGGAAGCTGATGTCGGCTTCCTTGCCGGTGTTGTCGGTCAGGATGGCGCGCAGAAACTCGCCATTCTTCACGATCTCGAGGCGATTGTTCCACTCGTGTTCCTGGCGGATCTGCACCAGGGCGTTGTCACTGGCATCGGCACCGGCCCATTCCGGCTTGAGCGTGAAGGAGATGCTGCCCTCCTTCGAGGCGTTGCCGGCGTTGGGGAACTCGACGCGGGTATTGGCCTCGACCTTGATGCCCTGGTCCCCGTTCTCCGCGTCCTTGACCTCGCCCACCGTCTGGCCATCGGCTTCGACGATGTCCTTGGTGGTGTCCAACTTGAGCGCCACGTCGTCGCCGTTGTCGCTCTGCACCGGGCGGTCGAGATCGCTCTTCGTCGGCGGCCGTGAGCTCAGGGACTCGACCAGATCGGCCTGCCGCTCCGCTTTCGGCGCGACGCGCCCGGCGCCGCCGATGTCCGCCACCGTGGCGCCGCTGCCGCCCTTGCCACCGGCGGAGCTCCCGGAAGTCCCGACCGATCCGCCCGCGCGCGCGCCGCCACCGACCACGGCCGCCGAGCCGCCGCGGCCCGCGAACCCCCCGGAGCCGCCGCTCGCTCCGCCAGATCCGCCGCCAAGCGATCCGCCGCGGGTGCCGCCGACGCCGGCCGGGCCGCCGAGGCGGCCGCCACGCCCGTCCGAGCCGCCGGCATAATCCCCGAGCCCGGTTCCCGGATGGCCGGCGCGGTCGGTCGCTGACAGCGCGGCCAGTTGGGCGTCCTCCGGACTCTCCGAGAAGAACCGCAGCGCGAACAGCGCGACCGCGGCCACGACGATGGCGATGACGACGAAATTTCCCCGTTCCATAGGCCCCGATGTGTCCCTGTGGGCGATGCTGGCTGGCGTCAGTCAACGTGTCAAGTTGCCGTCTCGCGTCGGCGCGCCGCACCGGGGCCGCGCCGTTGAAGCGACCGCGAGCCCAGGCTAGCGTCGCCCGGTGGAACCGCTCTACGAGCGCGTCCTGGCGTTCATCGCCGACCCCGCGGTCGACCGGTTCGAGGACCTGGCGCTGGCGACGTTCGCCCATCAGTTCGCACACTGCGCTCCCTACCGGGACTTCGCGCGCCGCCGCGGCGCCACCCCCGACTCGGTGCGCGACTGGCTCGGGATTCCGCCCGTCCCGATGGTCGCGTTCAAGCACGCCGAGCTGACCTGCGGCGCGCCACAGCGCATCTTCCTGTCGAGCGGCACCACCCGCGGCGCGGCCCTCCGCTCCCGCCACCTGTTGCCCGACCTCCGCCTCTACCGCGCCGCGGCGCTCGCTGGTCTGCGTCGCTTCCTCTTTCCCGACGTCAGCCGCATGCGCCTCGTCTCCCTCATTCCGTCGACCGAGGAGCAGCCGGATTCCTCGCTGGCGCAGATGGTCGCCTGGGCCCTGGAGGAATTCGCATCCGACGGCGGGTATGCCGCCGACGCCGACGGGCTGGCCGTCGACCGCCTGGTCACCGCCCTGGAGGCGAGCGAGCGCGAGGGGCAGCCGCTGGCGATCCTGACCACCACCGCCGCGCTGCTGCGCGCCCTCGACGCGCTGCGCGATCGCGGTCGCGCCTTCCGCCTGCCGCACGGCAGCCGGCTGATGGATACCGGCGGCGACAAGGGCGCGCCCCGCCGCCTGTCGCGCAACGGTCTGCTGCATGCCGTCTGGGGCGCCTTCGCGATCCCCGGATACTTCGTGGTCAATGAGTACGGCATGGCCGAGCTCTCCAGCCAGTACTACGACAGCGTCGTGGCCGATCGCGTCGCCGGCCAGCACGCGCCGCGCCGCAAGCTCGGCCCGCACTGGGCCCGTGCCCGCCTGCTCGATCCGACGACCCTCGCTCCCGCCGCGCCCGGTACCGTCGGGCTCGTCTGCCACGTCGACCTCGCCAACGCCGGCAGCGCCATGGCGATCCTCTCCGAGGACCTCGCGGTCGCCGTCGCCGACGGCTTCGAGTTGCGCGGTCGCGCTCCCGGCGCCGAGGAGCGCGGCTGCTCGCTCGCCGCCGCGCAATGGGACGCGGCGTGACGGCCTCGCTCACGGCGGTTCAGCCTTCCCGCGTCGGCAGCGATGACACGACCCCGGCGGAGCTGGCGCGGGTCATCGCCGCCCTGCGAGGCGTTCAACCGCAGCTCGCCGGGCGTTCGCGCCAGGCGACGATCCAGACGCTGGAGCAGGTCGCGGCCGACTGGATCGCGCCGCATTCGTCCTGGCTGGAACGCGCCGTCGCCGTTCTGCCCGCGGCCACCGGCTTCTCGGGGCCGATGATTCGCCGCGCGCTGCCGACCATGCTGGCACCGCTGGCCGCGCCGGCGCTCGCCGATCTCGTGCGGCGCGAAGCCGGCGACCGGCAGGGGCCGGCGCTCGCCCTGCACGTGCTGCCCGGCAACCTCCCCGGCATGGCGGCGATCCCGGCTGCGC
This sequence comes from bacterium, assembly GCA_019637795.1. Classification (NCBI taxonomy): domain Bacteria; species bacterium. The sequence continues at coordinate 782,551 of JAHBUY010000002.1, forward strand.
TCTCGCTCGCGGTCGGCGCCGCGGCGCTGCTCAAGCCCGGTCGCGGCGACCGGCAGTTCCCAGGCCTCTTCATCGCCTCGGTCGCGGCCAGGGATCCCGAGCTCGCCGCGTGTCTCGCCGCCCCCTACTGGCCCGGCGGCGATCGCGCCTGCGAGGACGTCGCGCTCGCCGCCGCCGATCTGACCGTCGCGTCCGGCGACGACGCCACCGTCGCCGACCTCGCCCGCCGCAGCCGCGGCCGTTTCATCGGTCACGGCCATCGCATCAGCTTCGCCGTGGTGACCGCCGGACTCGCCGGCGACGCGGCCACCGCCGCCGACCTCGCGTTCGACACCGCCGTCTGGGATCAACGCGGCTGCCTGTCGCCGCAGCTCTGCTTCGTCGTCGGCGAGCGGGATGCCGCGCTGGCGCTCGGCGCCGCCGTCGCCGGCGAGCTGGCGCGCCTCGCCGACATCCTGCCGCCGGCACGGCTCGGGGTCGGCGACCGCCTCGCCATTCGCCGCCTGCGCGACGAATCCGAGTGGGCGACGTTCGCTGGCGAACGGGCCCGCGTGTTGGCGGCGGCCGACGAGGCCGCCGGAACGGTGATCGTCGAGCCGCGCCCGGCGTTCCGTCCGTCGCCGCTCGGGCGCACCCTGCGGATCATGCCGATCGCCTCCGTCGAGGCGCTGCGCGACCTGCTGTGGCCGTTGCGCGGCGTGCTCGAGGGTGCCGGCGTCGCCGCCGAGCCGGGGCGCCGGCTGGCGGTGACGGCGGCGCTCGAAGCGTGCGGCGTGCATCTGGTCAGTCCGCTGGGGGCAATGCAGCGGCCGCCGCTCGCGTGGCGTCAGGGCGGCCGGGCGCGTCTCGGCAGTTGGTTCGACGGCGATGCGTCCTGACGAGCTGCGGCGCGGGTTCCTCCGCCACGTCTGTCAGACTTCGGCCGCGCCGCTCGGCATCGTCGTCGCGCGGGCCGAGGGAGCGACGATCTGGGATGCCGACGGCCGCGCCTATCTCGACCTCCTGTCCGGCATCGGCGTCGCCAATGTCGGCCACGGGCATCCGGAGGTGGTCGCCGCAGTGCGGGCACAGGCCGAGCGCTACCTGCACGTCATGGTGTACGGCGAGGCCGTCGAGGAGCCGCAGGTGCGCCTGGCGCAGCGGCTGGCGGAGCTGGCGCCGGGCGACCTCGACGTGGCGTTCTTCTGCAACAGCGGCACCGAGGCGATCGAAGGCGCGATCAAGCTGGCGCGCAAGGCGACCCGCCGCTTGCGCCTGGTCGCCTTTTGCGGCGGCTATCATGGCGACACCCTGGGCGCGCTGTCGCTGTGCGACAGCCCGGTGTATCGGCCGCCGTTCGAACCGCTGCTCGGCGACGTCGAGTTCCTGCCCTTCGACGACCACCGCCAGCTCGACCGCATCGACGACCGCGTCGCCGCCGTCGTGGTGGAGCCGATCCAGGGCGAGGGCGGGGTGCGCGTGCCGGGTCCCGACTTCCTGCCCGCGCTGCGCGCCCGCTGCGACGCCGTCGGGGCGCTGCTGGTGTTCGACGAGGTGATGACCGGCTGCGGCCGCGCCGGCACCTGGTTCGCCTGTCAGCAGTGGCAGGTCGTGCCGGACGTGTTGGTGCTGGCGAAGGCGCTGGGCGGCGGCCTGCCGCTCGGCGCCTTCGTCGGGCGCGCGGCGCTGATGGCGAGCCTGTCGCACGACCCGCCGCTGGCGCACGTGACGACATTCGGCGGCCATCCGCTGTCGTGCGCCGCCGGCCTCGCCGCGCTGGAGGTGATGGCGCGCGAACGCCTGCCCGAGCGCGCGGCCCAGGTCGGCGCGCACTGGCGCGCGCGGCTCGACGCCCTGCGCAGCGCCCGGCTTGTCGACGTGCGCGGGCGCGGCCTGTTGATCGGGTTGGAATTCGCCGGCGCGCAGGACACGGCGGCCTTCTGCCGCGCCGCCTTCGCGCGCGGTCTGATTCTCAACTGGACCCTGCACCGCGACACCGTCGTCCGCCTGGCGCCGCCGCTGACCATCGGCGACGACGACAGCGAACGCGCGCTGGCAGCGATTGCCGCGGCGCTGCGCGACCTCGGGTGAGCGTCGCGCGGGCGGCGCAGCGGAGAGCCGCTCCGGTCGACCAGAAATCTCTTGTCCGCAGCGGCGTTGCCGTGGTAGCCGGCGCGCATGGCAGCACCGTGGTCGGCTGCGGGCAGCGCCGCCGCGTTTCTCCTGTCGGTGGCGTGCGCGGTTGCCGCGCCCTACCCGGTCGCCGACTTGGCGCCCGGCGCGGCCGATGCCGACATCGATACGATCCGCGCCGCCGGCACATCAGTGGTATTCCGGCGCGGCGGGTCGAACCTCTGGGGTAGCGACGGCACCAGTGCTGGTACCGTGCAGCTACGCGCAGGCGCCGTCGCCAATCTGACCGAGCACCATGGACGGGTCGCCTTCACCGCGCCGAGCGCCAGCGGGCCGTTCGAGGACCTCTGGCTCACCGATGCCACGGCCGCGGGGACGACGCTGGTGGCAACACTCAACGGCGATGGGGTTTGTTCGGTGTTCGGCGGACCGTGCACGGGCTGGCATCCCATCATCGACTCGCTGACGTCGGTGAGCGGGCTCCTCTACTTCCGGCAGGACGGGTTTGGCGTCTGGCGCAGCGACGGCACCACTGACGGAACCTTCCGTGTCGGCCTCTACGCACAACGCGTTTGTTCCATCGGCTGTTTCTGTTGCTTCTACATCGGTGCCGACCTGTCGCAGTTCACCGCGGTCAACCAGCGGTTGTATTTCAGCCGCACGGACGGCTACCTCACCGAATACTCGCTCGAGTCCAGCGACGGCGCTGCTACCGCGCCGCTGCTTGCCGGCACCGCCGCGAGTGCCATGGCGGGTGCCGGCGGCCGGCTGTTTTTCGTCGCCGCCGGGGTGCCGACGGCGCTCCAGGTGCACGACGGCAATGGCTTCCGCTGGCTCGGCCTGCTCGGAGATGGCACGCAGGCGGCAACCCAGCTCACCGCGTCGGGCGGCCTGCTCTATCTCATGGTCGGTGCGGGCACAGCCAGCGCCGCGCTGTGGCGGAGCGACGGTACGCCGGGAGGAACCTTCGTGGTGTTGCAGGGCGACGCCGCCGATTTGACCGCTTTCGACGGCGGGCTCGCTTTTCGGCGGATCGCCGCCGGCGGCGACCAGCTCTGGCATACCGATGGAACGGTCGCCGGGACTGCGCTGGTGAGCGCGCTGGCGCCGAGCTCGCTGACGGCGGTCGGCGGCACGTTGTTCTTCGCCGCCAGCGACGCGGCGGGGGCCGAGCTCTGGCAGAGCGACGGGACGGCCGCCGGGACGTCGCGGGTGGCGGACTTGGTGCCGGGTCCGGACGGCTCCGCGCCGGCCGATCTCACCGCCGCCTGCGGGAGGCTCTACTTCACCGCCAGCACGCCGGCGACCGGTCGCGAGCTGTGGGCGCTCGACGTCGATCCGGGAGCGTGCCCGGTTGCCGAATCCGACTGCGTCGCCGACGCGCAGTGCGCGTATCCCTGCGGCACCGGTCACTGCGACGCCGCGACCGGCTGCTCGGCGTCGCCATACGCCTGCTGCGGAGCCGCGCAATGCGACGATGGCGATGTTTGCACGATCGATACCTGCCGGCACATTCTCGGGTGCCAGCACACGCTGCTGCCGGGTCTCGACGCGATCACCTGCCTGCTCGGAGCCTCCGGCAGCGAGGCAGCACGCTGTCCGGGTGAGACGCTCTCGGTCGCGACCGGCCGTCGCTTCGATCGCGTGCGCTCGCGCTTGGCGCAGGCCGCCGCGCAGATGCAGCCGACGCAGGCGCAGCGGCGGGTCATGGCGGCGATCCGCGCCCTGGACCGTGTCCAGAGTCGCATCGACGGCGAGTTGCGGCGCGCCGCTGTCTCCGCCGCGTGCCACGGCGCGCTCACCGATATGGTGGTCACCGCCCGTGCGCGGGCCGCGGCGTGGCAACCCTGAGCGGAGCATCAGCGCCGCCGCCCTGACACGCCGGCGGTCAGTAGATGCGCGGCTCGCCGACGGGGCGGGTCTTCCAGCGCTTGTGGAACCAGATCCACTGCTCGGGGTAGCGACGCAGCATGGTCTCGAACACCGCGTTGCAGCGGCGCGTGTTCTCGATGACGTCGGCGTCGCGATCGCCGCTCCTCGCCAGCTCCACCTCCGGCAGGACGACGATGCGGTGCTGGTCGCTGGTGCCGTCGCGCACCAGGAACACCGGCACCACCGGGGCGCCGCTCAGCATCGCCAGGCGGGCGGGGCCGGGGGTGGTCGACGCCGGCCGGCCGAACAGGTCGGCGAACACGCCGTAGCGGCGGGTCTGGTTCTGGTCGGCGGGGATGGCGACGATCTGGCGTCGACGCAGGGCCCGCAGCGCCGCCTTGGCCGCGCTCTTCTTCGGCAGCGACACGGTGCCCGCTCGCTCGCGCAGGCTGGTGATCGCATCGTCGACCAGCTCGTTGTTCATCGGCCGGTGCACGAGCGTGATCGGATGCCCGAGGAGTCCGTGGGCGTAGGCGAGCAGCTCCCAGTTGCCGAAGTGGCCGGTGAGGATCAGCGTGCCCTCCCGCGCCGCGCGATCGAGCGTCGCCTGCCAGCGATCCGGATCCTCGACCGAGACGTAGTCGTGTACGGTCTGCGCCGTCAGCGACGGGAGGTGGCAGATCTCGGCCGCGGTGCGGCCGAGGTTGCGCACCGATGCCCGCAGCAGGGCGCGGCGCTGGGCGGGGGTCTTGTCGGGAAAGGCGATGCCCAGGTTGATCAGCGCGATGGCGCGGTCGCGGCGATCGAGCAGATAGAAGAGATCGCCGAGCAGGGCGCCCAGCCGCAGCGCGAGCGCGCGCGGCAGGATCGCGAAGGCGCCGATGGCGGCGCGGAAGATCAACAGCTCGAGGCGATCGCGGAAGGATGGCGCCGCCGCGGGCGCCATCGCGTCGGCACGATGGGTCGCGACGGCCTCGACCTGGCCCTCGCTCTGCGGGCGGGGGACGTCAGGCGACGGCGTCACCGAAGACGGCGATCTCCTTCGCCTTCAGCTCGCCGTAGACCTCGGCGTCGATGCGCCGGTACTTCTCGATCGCCTTCTCCGCCAGGCTCTCGTCCCCTTCCTGGCGCGCCAGCTCCATCAGCTTGTTGCGGATCCACGACATGTGCCACTTCTCGTCGTTGGTCACGTCCTTCAGCACTTCGAGCGTCTGCGGATCCGGGTCGTGGTTCTCGATGTGCTCGAGGTAGCGCGCGAACGAACGCTCCTCGACGACGACGGTCAGGGCGAGGATCTCGAGGATCGAGCGCGGCACCGTGCGCAGGCCGACGCGCTTCTGGTAGCCGTCCTCGATCTTCATCGGCTCGCCGCCCATGTCGTTGATGCGCTTCGTCCACAGCCAGGCGTGGCGCGTCTCGTCGGCGAGGTGCAGGGCCAGCTTCACCTGCGCATCCGGGTCGTCCATCATCTTGATGAGCCGCAGCAGCAACGTCGCGCCATGCAGCTCGGCGTCGCGGTAGTAGCTCATCAACTGAATCATGCGCGGGTCTGGCGTCGGCATCAGCGAACCTCCGATATTACGACAAAACAGTATTCTGGTAGTGAAATTCAGCGTCCAGATCAAGTCGCGGCACCGGCCGGCGGCGCCAGCGCTTGTGCCACCAGACCCATTCGGTCGGGTTCTCGCGCACCTGCGCCTCGATGATCTCGCCGCAGCGGTGCGTCAGCGTGACCACGTCCGCGCGGCGGTCGCCGCTGCGCGGCGGGTGGAGCGGCGGCAGCACGGTGAGCTGGTGGCCTCCGTCGGGTCGGCGGCGGGCGAAGGCGGGCACGATCGGCAGATCGCGGCGGACCGCCAGCGCGGCGGCGGCCGCCGGCGTGCGCGCCGGGCGGCCGAAGAAGGGCACCGACACTGACGGGGCCTGGATGTCCTGGTCGATGAGCAGCGCCAGGACGCCGCGCTGGCGCAATACCTGGAGGATCTCGCGGCCCGAGCTCGGGCTCTCGCGGATGATCGCGCGGACGCCGTTGCGGGCGCGGAAGTCGACCAGCAGCCGGTTCAGCCGCGGGTCGTTCATCTGCTTGGCGATGCCGGCGATGGGGATGCCGCGCCCGGCGAAGTAGGCGGCGAGGATCTCCCAGTTGCCGATGTGCCCGGTGACGACGATCGCGCCCTTGCCGGCTTCGAGGACGGCGCGCACGTGCTCCCAGCCGTCGACGGTGACGTAGCCGTCGTCGAAGCGGCGCTTCAGGTCCTCCATGTGGGTCACTTCGACGAAACAGCGCGCCGCGTTGCGCAGGGCGGCGCGGGCGATCCGTTCCTTCTCGTCCCGGCTCAGCGCGTCGCCGTAGGCGACGTCGAGATGGGCCAGGGACCGTTCGCGGGTCTTGCGGTCGACGGCGTAGATGATGTCGCCCACCCGGTCGGCGAGGCGGAGCGCCGTGGCCAGCGACACCTGCCGCGGCAGCCAGAGGGCCACGCGCACCGCATGGTAGGTCAGCGCGTCCTTGCGCCGGCGGACGAATCGCCGCAGCCGATGCGAGCGCCGGTAGAAACGGCGGAGCGGGTTCACGAACGCTCAGATGACCACAGTTGGCCGTGGAAGGGGAGCCCGGCGGCGGGGATCTCCCGCGCCGCGGCTACGCGACGCCGGCCTTCAGGATGTCGTGCAGGTGGATGACGCCGGCCGGCCGCCGGCTCCCCGGCGCCAGCACGAACAGCGAGGTGATGCTGTGGCGCTCCATGTCGGCCAGCGCGCGCGCGGCCAGCGCATTCGGCTCGATGGTCTTCGGGTTGGCGCTCATGAGATCGCGCGCCGCCAGGCGGTGGGGTTCGCGGCCGCGCTGCAGGCCGCGGCGCAGATCGCCGTCGGTGACGATGCCGATCAGCTCGCGGTTGGCGTCGACCACGCCGGTGACGCCGAGCCGTTTGGCGGTGATTTCCATGACGGTGTCGGCCATCGGCGCGTCGGCGTGCACCAGCGGCAGGTCGTCGCCGCGATGCATGAGCTCGCCGACCGTCAGCAGCCGGCGGCCCAGACTGCCGGCCGGGTGCAGCGCGCCGAAATCGCTCTCGCCGAACCCGTTGCGTTCGAGCAGCGCCACCGCCAGCGCGTCCCCGAGCGCCAACGCGGCGGTGGTGCTGGCGGTCGGCGCCAGGCCGAGCGGACACGCCTCCGCGGGAACGCTGGCGTCGAGCACGACGTCGGCGGCGCGCGCCAGGGTCGAGGTCGGGGCGCCGGTGAGCGCGATCACGGTCAGGTCGTGCCGCTTGAACATCGGCAGCAGCCGCAGGACCTCCTCGACCTCGCCGCTGTACGAGACGGCGAGGACGACGTCCTCCTTGCCGACGATGCCGAAATCGCCGTGCACCGCCTCGGCGGCGTGCAGAAAGCTCGCGGACGTGCCGGTGCTGGCCAGGGTCGCCGCGATCTTGCGGCAGATGAGGCCCGACTTGCCGATGCCGGTGACCACCACCTTGCCGCGGCAGGCGGCGATCAGCTCGACGGCGCGATCGAAGCGCGCGTCGAGCCGCTCGCGCACCGCCTGCAGGGCGGCGATCTCGATCGCCAGCACGCGGCGGGCGCGCTTCAGCGCCTCGCTGTCGGCGGGGCGGCGGGCGCGCGGGGCGCGATTCGCCTTACGGGGCAGCGGCATCGATCCGCACCAGCTCGTCGAGCAGCGCCGGCAGCTCGGCCAGCGGGTAGGAGTTCGGGCCGTCGCTGAGAGCGCGGTCCGGATCCTCGTGGGTCTCGAGGAAGACGGCGTCGACCCCCACCGCCACCGCGGCCCGCGCCAGCGGCCGGATGAACTGGCGCTGGCCGCCCGACGCGCCGCCCTGTCCGCCGGGGAGTTGCACGCTGTGGCCGGCGTCGTACACCACCGGATATCCGAAGCTCGCCAGCACCGGCAGGCTGCGCATGTCGGCGACCAGGTTGTTGTAGCCGAAGCTGGCGCCGCGCTCGGTCACCAGCAGGTGCGGGTTGCCGCTCGACGCGACCTTCTCGAGCAGCGGCCCGATGTCCCAGGGGGCGAGAAACTGGCCCTTCTTGACGTTCACCGGCTTGCCGGCGCGCGCCACGTCGAGCAGGAAGTCGGTCTGACGGCAGAGGAAGGCGGGCGTCTGCAGCAGGTCGGCGACCTCCGCCACCGCGGCCGCCTGGCCGATCTCGTGCACGTCGGTGACCACCGGCACGCCGATCTCGCGCCGCACCTCGGCGAGAATCCGCAACCCGTCCTCGAGGCCCGGGCCGCGCGGCGAGGTCAGCGAGGTGCGATTGGCTTTGTCGAAGGACGATTTGTAGACGAACGGCACGCCGCGCCTGGCGCAGATGTCGCGCATCGCCTCGGCGTGCCGCAGGGCGCTGTCGCGCCCCTCGATGACGCAGGTGCCGCCGATGAACGCCAGCGGCTGCCCGCCGCCGATGCGCACCGCTCCGATCTGGACCTCACGCGTCATCGCCGAGTAGGGAAACCACAGATGGACCCGGATGGCCACCGATGCGAGCACCGGCGCCGGAGCGACGGGTCGGTCGCACGGAGCCCGACGGGAATCCGATCCGGTGACGCCTCGGATCGGGGGGCTGCGGTGGCCCACCGAGGAGCACTACCAGCAGCCGCGGTGAGGGGAGTTGCTGACCGAGCGGGTCGAAGGACCCGGAAAGGTCTCGAACGACGCCGGGGGGAGCAGGCGCTCCCCCCGTGCCGTTCGCCGAAACAGCCGAATTACAGGGTGGCAGCCGCCGAGCCGCCAGTCAGACCGAAGGTGATCTTCTTGACGCCCTTGGCGCCGCAGGCGGTGCCGATTTCCGTCAGGGTCTGATCGGTCTCCACGTACACGCTCACCGGATTGCCGTTGAACGAGCCGGCGGTGACACTGCCCGACAGGGCGAAGCTGCCGTGCATCAGATCGCCGGAGAGGCCGCCGGTCTGGGTCGAGAAGGTGATGGTGGAGGCGTTCAGCTTCGGGCTGCCCTTCGACACCTTCCACTTCACGGACAGCGAGATCGTGCTCGGCTGCGGGCCGAGGAGGTTGGCGCAGTCGTTCGACGTCGTCGTGCCGGTTCCCTTGGCCTTGAAGCTGACGACATTGGCGCCGTCCATCGTGCCGCCAGTGCAGCCGTCGCCCTTGGCCTTCGCCTTCACCGAACCGGCGCTGGTGCCGCCGGTGACCAGGGCCGGCTTGAGCTTGATCGACCCGTTGATCGAGCAAGTGCCGACCGTGCCGGTTCCGTCGGCCGGCGGGCCGGCGAGAGCCGTGCCGGCCATCGCGACCGCTCCACAAACCAATCCGACCACAAAGATGTTGCGCTTCATTCCCTGTCCCCCTTCCGGGTGGAGCCGCGCCCACCCGTGTCTGGCTCTGCGCGACGGTTTCTGCCGCGCGCCGAGGCGTTTATTGACGACACATCCCAGCGGCCACGTTCCACAACGCGCCGCGTCAGATCGACTATTGAGAGCGAAAGAGCGAAACCCCCCTAACGCGCATACGGTTGCATGATCCCAGGGGTATCGGCAAGAGAAAAATTGCTGCATCGGCCCGGTTCGAGGCGGTCCGGGCTCCCCCTGCGGACCCCGGACGGCTTCCGTGCGCGATCTGGCGGCGGCCGAGGCGGAGGTACCCCGCGGACCGGCTCCGCGGCCGCCGTCCGCGCCGCTCGAGCGCGACGCCGGAACGGGAATTGACAAACCCCCCGCGGACGGCGATGCGGGAGACCTTTCCGGCCGGCGGAGCGACATTCATCTCGTGCCCGATCCCAACCCCACCGAACCTGGGTCGCCCGTCGCGGACGTCGCCACGCTGCTCGAGCAGCACCGCTACGACGACGCGCTCGCCCTCCTCGATCGCGCCATCGCCGAGGGCCCGAAGGACCCCGGCCTGCTCGAGCGCAAGCTGGCGCTGCTCTATGAGCTGGGGCGCCTGCACGATGCGATGGCCGTGGGCCGGGAGCTCGCCCGGCGCGATCCGTCGGGCGAGTGGCTGGTGCGGCTGGCGCGGATGCATGCCCGCTGCCACGACGACTTCGGCGCCGCCGACCTGCTCGCCGCATCGCTGCAGCGCCAGCCCGTTCCCTTCGATCGCGCGCTCTTCGCCGCCGGCAACTTCGCCTCGACCGAGCGCTACGACGACGGGCTGGCGGCGCTCCACGATGCCGTCCGCGCCCCCGGCGTCGCGGCGGAGCAGCGGCTGTTCGCGGCGCAGCAGTTCATCGCCCTCGGCGACCTGGCGGCGGCCGAGGAGCAATTGCAGCTCGCCGCTGCTGTCCAGGCGGGCGAGGCTCGCCTGCAGCAGGCGCGCCTCTGCCTGTGGCGTAACGAGGTCGCCGCCGCCGCGGCGATGGTGACCGATCTCGTCGCCGGTCCGCGGCCGCCAGCGACGGCCCTGGTGATCCGCGGCGTCGCTCGCCTGCGGCATGGCGATCTCGCCGCGGCCGAGGCCGATTTCAGCGCCGCCATCGCGGCCGATCCGGCCGAGCCGACGGCCTGGTGCTGGCGGGCCGAGACGCGACTGCGCGCCGGCGTTGCGGGCGAGGCGCTCGCCGATGCCACGTACGCCACCGATCTGCCCTCCTCGTTCGATCCCTTCGTGGTCAATCTCCTGCGCGTGCTCGCCAACATCGAGCACGAACGGGTGCCGCACATCGCGCCCTTCGTGCTCGAACCGCTGCGCGAGGGGCTGATCCGGCTCTGCCCCGGCTGCGAGCCGGCGCTCGGTCGCGGCGACCCGCGCGAGATCGCGGCGCTGATATGGACGGCGCTCGATCGCCTGGGCGGCAATCGCAGCCCCACGCCGACGATGATCGAAGCCGACGGCAGCCTGTCGCGGCTCCGGCTCCGCGCCTCGCCCCGCTGGCGCGCTTCGTGGGCGCTGGCGACCATCCAGACCGCCGGCGTCGACGAGGCGCGGCGGCGGCTCGACGCGGTGGTCGCCGACAGCCCGGGCTCGCCGATCGCCCTCTGCTATCGCGGCGAGCTCGACCTGTACCTGGGCGACTATGCCGCCGCCGGCGGCTTCTTTCGCCGCGCCATCGCGGCCGACGAGACGACCCGCTGGGCGTACATCGGGTCGATGGCGGTGGCCCTCTTCACCGAGGGACCGGAGGCCGCGATCGCGCTCTGGGAGCGGGCGCTGCCCTTGGCCCAGAGCCCGGGGCCGACGCTGTTCGGCTATCGCGGCGAAGCCTACCGGCGCGCCGGTCAGCTCGACCTCGCCGTCGCCGAGTTGGAGCACTCGGTGCGCACCAGTCCGACGCGGATCGGGTCGTGGCTGAACCTCGGCCTGGCGCACCTCGCGGCGGGATCGGTCGCCGGGCTGCACGCGGCGCTCGACGAGGTGAAGCGCCGCGCCCCCGGCTTCGTGACCGACGCCGCCGGCGAGCTGGCGATCCCGGTGTGGCGCGCGGATCCACTGCCGGCCGATGCGGCGGCCGCGCTCTGCGAACACATGCTGGCGATGCTGCGCGGCAATCGCGGCTCGACCTACGTGTCGTATTTCACGCGCGCCGGCGCCCTGCGCTTCGTGCCGCGCACGGACTGACCGCCGGGCGACCCGTCAGCCGCGCCAGCCGGCGCGCAGGCCCCACAGGGCGAGGCCGCCGCTGCCGACGCTGACGAGCGCATAGACGCCGATCGCCAGCCAGAAGGTCGCCGGCTCCTGGGCGCGGGAGACCGGGCGCTGCTGCGTCACGCGCGGCGCCGGCAACCACGTCGCGCCGCGCTCGACGCCGCGTCGCACCATCCAGCCCGCCCCGGCGCTGAGGGCGAGGAGCAGGGCGACCGCCAGAAGGAGCGCCGTCCGCTGCCGCGCGGCGTCGTGATGCGGCCGCGGGGCCGCGCCGGCCGTCGCCGCCGGCCCGCCATCGCCGTACTCGTACTCGGGCGGTCCGAGCTCGCTCTTGATGCGCGCGATGATCGCATCGCGGCGGCCCCGCGCCCAGGCTGGGTAGCGCTGCCAGCGCTCGGGGGAGGCGAAGTAGACGACGTGGTGGGCGCGGCCGGTCAGCATCTCGCCGTCGATGTCGATCCGCCGCCAGACGCCCCAGTGGCGCTCCTCGTAGTACAGGCCGTCGCGGCCGCGATGGCCGACGCGCCAGCCGCGCGGCGGGCGGGCGGGCGCGTTGCCCGGCGCCGGCGCCGTCGGTGCGGCGGTGGCGCGCGGCCGGCGTCCGACCCCGAGCTCGGCGCGCACCGCGCGCGAGCCGAGCGCCGCCAGGACGAACGCGCAGACCACGATGATCGGCAGACTGTGGTGGTTGGGTTCCGACGCCAGCACGGTCGTCTCGACCCCGGCGGGCGAGCGGTGGGTCGTCGTCGCGTCGCGCGCCGTCAGCAGCTCGTACGCGTTCGCCAGCATCAGCGCGACCAGCAGCGCGACGACGCCGTACCACGCCCAGGTCCGCCGCCCGAGCAATCCGATGCCGGCCGCGAGCGCCGCCGGCGGCGCCACCACGACGGCGAGGAAGCCGAGCACGTCCGTCGAGGCCGTGCCGTAGCTGCCGGCCAGGATCATCAGGAGCGAGATGACGCTGATCGGAACGAGCAGCGCGCTCGCCCCGATGATGGTCCACGCCAGCCCGCTGACGAACGCGGAACGCGGCGGCGGCGGGTCGGACGGCCCCGGGATCACGCGCGCCGTGCGCTCACGGCCGGGAGCGCGGATGCGTCAACCGCCTCGCGCGGTGGTCATCGGCGGCCATCCGCTCGATCGCCGGGATCAGTGCGCGGCGCGCACCGCGCTCAGGAGCGGCGCCTTGTGGGCCGCGGCGGCGTGCTGTTGGGCGGCGCGGATGAAGCCCTTGAAGAGCGGGTGGCAGTCGAACGGGCGCGACTTGAACTCGGGGTGGAACTGGCAGCCGATGAACCACGGGTGGTCGGCGAGCTCGACGATCTCCACCAGCGAGTCGTCCGGCGATACGCCGCTCAGCACCAGGCCGGCGCGCGTCAGTTGCTCCCGGTAGGCGTTGTTGAACTCGTAGCGGTGCCGGTGGCGCTCGTTGATCTTGCGCTTGCCGTAGAGGCGCGCCGCCAGCGAGTGCTCGGACAGCGCGCACGGGTACGAGCCCAGCCGCATGGTGCCGCCCTTGCGGGTGACCGTGTGCTGGCTCTGCATCAGGTGGATGACCGGGTGCGGGGAACGCTCGTCGACCTCGCTCGAGTTCGCGTCGCTCAGGCCGCAGACGTTGCGCGCGTACTCGATCACGGCCATCTGCATGCCGAAGCAGATGCCGAAGAACGGCACCTTCTCCTCGCGCGCGAAGCGCACCGCGGCGATCTTGCCCTCGGTGCCGCGCGGCCCGAAGCCCATCGGCACCAGCACGCCGTCGGCGGTGGTGAGGTGCTCCGGCAGGCCCTCGCTGACGATCTTCTCCGAATCGACGAAATCGAGCGCCACCTTGCACTCGTTGGCGAAGCCGCCGTGCGCCAGGGCCTCGTTGAGGCTCTTGTAGGAGTCGGCGAGGTCGACGTACTTGCCGACCACCGCGATGCGCACCACCTCGCGCGCCGTCTTCGCGGTGTGGACCACCTTCTGCCACTTCGCGAGCTGCGGGGCGCCGGTCCACATGTTGAGCATCTCGACCAGGCGCTCGTCGATGCCTTCCTCGTGCAGGGCGAGCGGCACCTCGTAGATGCAGTCGACGTCGCGGGCGGTGATGACGGCGCGCTCGTCGACGTTGCAGAAGTGCGCGATCTTCGCCTTGATCTTCGCCTCCAGCGGGCGATCGGTGCGGCACACCAGGATGTCGGGCTGGATGCCGAGCCCGGTGAGCTCCTTGACGCTGTGCTGGGTCGGCTTGGTCTTCACCTCGCCGGCGGCCGAGATGTACGGCACCAGGGTGAGGTGGACGTAGAGCACGTTCTCGCGGCCGCGGTCCCAGCGGAACTGGCGGATGGCTTCGAGGAACGGCAGGCTCTCGATGTCGCCCACCGTGCCGCCGACCTCGCCGATCAGCACGTCGCAGCCCTCGGCGGCGGCGAGGATGCGGCCCTTGATCTCGTCGGTGATGTGCGGGATCACCTGCACCGTGCCGCCGAGGTAGTCGCCGCGCCGTTCGCGGCTGATCACCGCGTCGTACACCTGGCCGGTGGTGAAGTTGTTCTTCTGGCTCATCCGCACCGACAGGAAGCGCTCGTAGTGGCCGAGATCGAGATCGGTCTCGGCGCCGTCGTCGGTGACGAACACCTCGCCGTGCTGGAACGGGCTCATCGTGCCCGGGTCGACGTTGATGTACGGGTCCATCTTGAGGATGGACACCTTCAGGCCGCGGCTCTCGAGCAGGGCGCCGATCGAGGCCGAGGCCAGCCCCTTGCCGAGCGACGAGACGACGCCGCCGGTGACGAAGATGAACTTGGTGCGCTTCACGTCGTTCGACATCCCACCCTCACCTCAACGCTGCGAGTCGGGCGCGCGCTCGCTCGAGATCGCGCGGCGTGTCGACCTCGATCGAGGCCGCCTCGACTTCCGTCACCTTGATGCGAAATCCCCATTCCAGCGCCCGCAACTGCTCCAACTGCTCGGCCTGCTCCAGCGGCGTCGGCGCCAACTGGGCGAAGCGGAGCAGGAAATCGCGCCGGTAGACGTAGAGGCCGATGTGCTTGTGGCCGAGCGGGCCGCTCGCCGCGCCGTCGCGACGATGCGGCAGGGGGCTGCGCGAGAAGTAGAGCGCGTAGCCGTCGCGGTCGGTCACCACCTTGACGACGTTCGGATCGCCGAGGTCCTCGCGGCTGGTGATCGGCGTGCTGACCGTCGCCATCGGCAGGCCGCGGTCGGCGAGCATCGGCGCCAGCGCCGCGGCGACCAGGGCCGGATCGAGCAGCGGCAGGTCGCCTTGGACGTTGACGATCACCTCGGCGTCGAGCGTGCGCGCCACCTCGGCGATGCGATCGGTGCCGGTGCGATGCTCGCGCCCGGTCATCACCACGTCGCCGTCGAACGCCCGCACCGCATCGCGGATGCGCGCGTCGTCCGTCGCCACCAGCACGCGCTCGACGCCGCTCGCCTGCGCCGCGCGCTGGTAGACGCGCTGGATCATCGGCTGGCCGTCGATGTCGGCGAGGGGCTTTCCGGGGAGACGAGTGGACTCGTAGCGTGCGGGAATGATTGCGACGACGCGAGCACCCATGTGAGTCACGCGTGATCCAGAACGAATCACGCGGCGCGGACCATACCAGCAATCAGGGGCAAGTCAAAGTTGGCGGACCGAGGCGACGCGAGTCCAGGCAAGCGGGGGGCGACGCCGCGGAACGGACGCGCGGTGCCGCGCCGCGACCTGCCTCTCGTGCCACGCGCATCGCGAGCGGGGATGAGACGACAACGGCAGCGGGCGGCTGTACGCCCGCGCGGACACGCTGTGCGGTATTCCGCTCACGCGCGGCGTTGGCGACTCGGAGATGAGCCCGCGCGGCCGCGGAGTCGCACGGCGCCGCGCCGGCATGCGCGTTGCTCGACGGCGCGTGGATGGGTTTGACAGCCAGGTTTCGATGTGGCGACAGAGCACCGCGCGACACGCGGCATCGCCTTCGCGCACTGCCGGGTTCCATGTCTACTGACCACGCCGACCAGGGGGATCGAACGGATTTCGACGTCGTCATCGTCGGTGGAGGACCGGCTGGCTCGGCCGCGGCGATCCAGCTCGCCACCCTCGGTTTCGCCGAGCGCGTGCTGCTGCTCGATCGAGCCGTATTCCCGCGCCACAAGCTGTGCGGGGGAGGCGTGGTGCGCGAGGCTGATCGGCTGTTGGGCGTGCTCGGCGTTCGCGCCGACGTACCCTCGGTCTCCATCGACACGGTGCGCTTCGAGTACCCGGGCGGGTGCGCCGTGCGGCACAGCCCGCGCATGTTTCGCGTCGTCCGCCGCGAGGAGCTCGACCACGCGCTGCTCGCCGCCGCGGCGGCGCGCGGCGTCGCGATTCGCCAAGGCGTGCGGGTGACGCAGGTCCAGCGCGCCCCCGGCGGCATCGCCGTCGCCACGGAGCATGACGTCCAGACCTGCCGGGTGCTGATCGGCGCCGACGGCGCCAACAGCCTGGTGCGCAGGTCGCTGGTCGGCGGCCGGCAGCCACGCTTCGTCGCCCTCGAAGTTCTCACGCCGATGCCCGCGTCGTCCGCGACCGCGACAGGCCAGCCGGGGATGGCCGTCTTCGATTTTCGCCCGGCTGCCCGCGGCCTCCGCGGCTACCGCTGGGACTTTCCGTCCGTGCGCGCCGGCGAGCCGCTGATGAACCGGGGCCTGGGTGGCGCGCGCTGGGACCGCGCCAGCTCGCTGCGCGATCTGTTCGCCGGCGAGCTCGACCGCCAGGGCGTCGGCTTCGATCCCGACGCGATCGAGGGCGCCACCGCGCCGCTCTACGATCCCGCCGTCGCCCAGAGCGCCCCGCACGTCCTGCTCGCCGGCGATGCCGTCGGCATCGACCCCTGGTTCGGCGAGGGCATCTCGGCCGCCATCGGCACCGGCATCCTCGCCGCCCACGCCGCCGCCGACGCTTTCGCGCGCGACGACTTCAGCTTCCCCAACCACCGCCGCCGCATCCGCGACAGCGCCGTCGGCTGGATGCTGCGCCGCAACCGCGCCACGGCGCGCGCCTTCTATCGCGCCGCGCCCCACGCCGGCGGCCTCGCCCCGTGGCTCGGCAGCGGGGAGCATGCGGCATGAGCGACGAGAAACCACTGGTTCTGTTCGACGTCCTCGGGACGCTCGGCTGCATCAGTCGCTGCCCACGCGGTGGGGCGCCGAGACTGAACCTCTTCCCGGGGATGCGGGAGTCGCTCGCGCGGTTGGCGACGCGCGCTCGCCTCGAGGCGCTGCCGGTCGCGAACGAGGCCACAACGGACGAGGTCGACGTCCTGCTGCGTGGCGCCGGATTGAACGAGCTGATGACGCCGTGCCCCGCTCAGCTTCCGCTCGCCTCGGACACGCACTTCGAGGTCGTCGCGAGGGAAGCCAAGGTCTATGTCAGCGCGAGTCCCCAGCGGCGCGCCGAAGCAGCGAAGGCCGGTCTGGTCGTGGCGCCACATCCCGATCTCGCGGCGAGCGTTCTCGACGGAGACGTCCTCGTGTACGCGAAGATCAGCAGTGACGCGGCGCTCCCGGATCTCCTCGCCCTGCAACTTCCCCTGCTGCCATTGCACGCTGACCGGAACGAGCGTGCATCACTGCTGTTTGGGGTCGGGCCCTATGAACCGCTGAGCCGATGTGACGGCGTGACCATGCTCGAGGGAACCAGTGTCGACACCGACGCGCTGTACTTTCTCGCGCACGCGGACGCCGAGGGTCGCGACGCGGAATTCGATTGGGCGAAACAGCGCGCCCACTTCTTCGAGCGAACGCGGCGCGGTGCCGTCTTCGCGGTGCGCTCCCCCGGTCTTCTGGCGGAGGACTTGCCGGCGCCGTCGTGCCACACGCTGCTCATGGAGCTCCAACCGCGTCTTGCCGAGAGATGCGCGCGGCCGTTTCGAGCCTGGCGAGGGGGGACGGCCCTGAGTCCGAGGGAGCGCACGCACCTGGAGACGTTGGACGAAGTCCTCCTGCGCCGGTGTCTCACGCCCTGGTGGCACGAGCTGGGCGCCTTGCCCGACGAGACGGATGGCGTCCAGAGCCGGCACGTTCTGCACGCTGACAATCCGCGGGTCGTTTCAGCACTGGCGACCCTTTTGCGGCGCACGTGTGGTGCCAGCAATGTGTGGTGCGAGAGTGCTCGCGATCTCGGGCGCGTGTTCGAGAACGTGGTCGCGGAGCTGCCCGCCGCGGCCGATTCGCCGTTCAAGGACGAGGTGGTCGTGCTGAGCGCCCATCTCGATTCGATCGCCAACAACAGCGACTGCGGACGCGATCGGGCCCCAGGGGTCGACGACGACGCGAGCGGCATCGCGGGGGTGCTGGCCGCGGCCGAGGTGCTCGGCGCGATGCCCGGTCGCCGACTCCGCACGATTCGATTCGTGCTGTTCAACGCGGAAGAGCTCTACATGCGGGGCAGCACCGCCTACGCTCGCTGTCACGCCGCCGATCCCGCGCAGATCGTGGCCGTCATTCAGCTCGACATGATCGGCGGCCGCATCGACGACTGCCCGAGCGAGTGTGTCGAGATCCACTCGCTGCCCGGTGACGGCGGCGGCGGATTGGGCGACGAGACCGTGCGCATCGCGGATCTCGTCGAACAGGCGTTCGCGGAGTTGCTGGGCGCGCGGCTTCGGACGCGGCGCTGTCCGACGCCCGAAACCAGGAACGAGCAGACCACCGATCAGACGGACACCATCTCGTTCCTCGCCGAGTGCATCCCGGCGTGCTGGGTCTGCGAGGACATGCACGACGGCTGTACGTCGAAGATCCGCAACCGCGCCATGCACACCACCAGGGACCTACACGTCAATTGCGCCTACGCCGCGGACATCGCTCGCGCTGCGGCGGGTGCGGTGTGGCTGCGCGCGAATGCGCCACAACCATGAGGAGGACGATGTGCCGTATCGGAACGGAAACTTCATGAAGTTCATCGCGGATTTTCTCTTGGACGAGAAATTCCGTTTCGCGGTGCTCTATCAGGAGGAAACCGCGATGGGGGATCGTGAGCTGTCGACTCCTCAGCGGTTGGCGATCCGCCGGTTGAGCGCCGACGATATCGTCAAGTGCCTCCAAGAGGAACTGAAGGGTTTCGAGACCGCGTGGAGGACGCCGCTGGAGACGCTGCAGCGGGAGGTACACCTCGATCCCGCCCCCAAATGTGAGGGCGCGGTGGCGGCGGCCGGCGCGACGGTGGAGTCAGCGGCGGCCTACACCCAGGACCAGACGTTCTTTCTCGATCCTCCGCTGACCGTGGCCCCGAATCAGGAGATCACCCTGAAGGGACTCAACTTCGGGCCCGAGGCCTGGATCTGTTTCGCGCTCTGTCCGGGCGAACACGAGGCCGACAAGCAGGTCGTCAAGGCGAAGGAGGTGAGCGTCGACGCCGACCTCTATCAACACGTGCGGGTTGCGGTGCCGGCGTTGCCGTCTGGAACGACATGGATGCTGTACGGAGGCTACCGCGACCATGCGACGCTGCAGGAATTCGTGGACGAGACGCATAAGCGGGGCAAAGTCACGATCGCGTGATCGTCACCTAGAGATGGCGCCAGGACAGCAACCTCCCGCCGACGGGCGCTTCCTCTGCGGCATCCACGAGCTGCTGGCACATGCGGCGCCGTACGTGCCGGATGGGTTGATCGATCCGGCGGCGTGGCGCCGGTTGGCCACGCTGCCGGGGCAGTTCCCGTCAGCGGGGGTGGTGGGGGCGTTCGAGTGTCGACTCGAGGCGGGCGCCTCGCAGATCGATTTCGAGGTGTGCATCACGCGCGACAGCGGCGGCCAGGAGGCGCTGGCCGCCGCCCTGCCGGAGCTCGCGAAGAGGATTGGCGACGACGACCCGCGTTGGGTGCGGACGGTGGAGTTCCTTCGCGACTGGGCCGATCCGCACTCCACGGTGGCGCAAGCCGCGCCCATCATCTGGCTGGAGCTCGATCTCGACGCGGCGAGGGACCGCGCGCCGGGGCCGTTCGCCATCGCGACGCTCGATCCGGCGCGTGCCTTCGACGATGATCCCGAGACCGAGTCGGAGCGGGCGCGGGCGATCCAGGACGTCGTCGCCGCGTTGCACGGCGGCCCCCTCACCCCGGGCACGCAGCGCGCGTTCGATGACTGCTTGGCCGCGCTGCCTCCGGCCGGGCGGCTGATGCACGTGGCGGTGCGCCCGGGCGACGGCGATTCGGCGGTGCGCATCATCCTGCAGATGCCATGGCCGAAGATGGTCGAGTACCTCGAGCGTGTCGGCTGGCCGGGCGACCGGGCGGAGTTGGCGGCGTGGCTGGAGGGCACCTGCCGCGGCACGCGCTTGCACTCGCTCAACCTCGATCTCACCGATCGCGTCGGACCGCGAATCGGCGTCGAGTACCACCATGGAACAGCGACGCCGGAATGGGCGTTCCTGCTCGACGCGCTCGAAGAGCGCGGCGCCTGCGCGCCGGAGCGGCGGGCGCAACTCGCCGCCTGGCCCTCGGCCGGCGCGGCGTCGGATGCCCTGGTCCGCGTCGAACGCGAGCTGCTGATCAAGGCGGTGTTCGCGCCGGAAGCGCCGTTGCGGGCGAAGGCCTATCTCGCCTTCACCCCGCGCCTGAACGTGGCCGCATTGTTCGCGGCCCGAGATGCTGCCGCGCCGGCGCTCACCGGCTCGTCCAGCGTCCGGGCGCGTACATAGCCGCCCAGCGCTCGGGGACGCGGATGCCGCGCGCGGCGATCGCGTCGCGCGCGGCGGACCGCAGCGCCCCGCCATTTGCGCCCCGCAGCTCGGCCCGGCGGTAGCGCGCCACGGCCGCGTGCAGGGCCATGTCGTGCCGTTCGGCCGCGGCGATGACTTCCGCGAGGCGGGCAGTGGCCTCCTGGGCATCGCCTCGGGTCGCCGCCACGCCCGCCTCCAGCATGGCGGCATGGACGGTGGCGTCGCCGCGCCCCTCGCGCCGCAGGCCGCGCGCATCGGCCGCCGCGGCGCGGAGGAGCGCGTCGTCACCGCCGCACTGGGCGACGGCGAGCGCCAGGCGACCGCGCAGGCTCAGCGCATCGACGCGCGCCAGCGACACGCGCAACAGGTGGGCGCGCCGCGCCGCCGGCCAGGCTGCGAGCAGGCGCGCGTGGGCCTGGCGCGGATCGCCGTCGTAGAGATCGCACATCGCTTCCTGGCGAATGGCGTACAGGTGCTGCAGGTGGAATCCCTTGTCCGACCACGCCTCCCAGGTGCGGCGCGGGAACAGGCGGGCGCCGGCGACGTCATCGCGGGCCAACAGCGCGGTCGACATGTGCTGCGACCCCATCGCCTCGGCGAGGCGGTCGCGCAGCACCGCGCCGGATTGCAGCAGCTCGGCCGACCGCTGCTCGACCGCGGTGAGGTCGCCGATCTCCTCGACCGAGCGCAGCGGGATGCCGCGGCCGATGTTGCATTCGAACGCGACGCCGCGACAGGCCTCGACGAGCACGCGCACGCCGGCGTCGGAGCGCTCGATCGATTCCTTCCAGCGGCCCTGCAGCATCGCGACCTGGCCGAGCGACACGTCGATGATGCCGCGCAGCAGCGCGGAGCCGGTCTCGCATTCGAGCGCCTGGGCCTGCGCGACCATGCGTTGGCCGAGGCGCGCCAGGGCGCTGCCGCCGACGACGAGCAGCGAGCCGCCAACCAGCGACAACGCGCAGCCCAAACGGACGCGGTCGTTGGCCCGCCGCGCGTGGCGGAGCGCGGCGAGCGAGAAGTAGACGCCGCGCGGCGGGTCGATGTCGACGAAGCCCTTGCCCGCCGAGTAACACGCCTCGGCGCGCAGCGCGTCCGGTTCGTTCGCGCGGTCCGGTTGTTCCGCGAAGCCCCCCAGCGCGAAGCGCGCGACGTGCCATGCCGCGCCCAGCATTGCCCCGGTCTGACTGCGCGGATAGCGCAGCCCGAGCTCGCGCAGCACCGCCGAGAGGACGTGGACGCCGTCATCGATGCGTCCCGCCGCGAGGAGGTGCTCGGCGGCGCGGCGCCGTAGATTGATTCCGTCGCGCGGGGCGGCGTGATCCGCCGCCGCCAGGAGCACCTGGGCGCCGTCGAAGAAGCGCGCCGCGTTGGCCAACGCATCGCCCTCGCGTGTCAGCAGCACGCGCGTCCAGTTGGCATCGCGCGTGTCCCACTCGCGCGCCTGCCGGTAGAGCTCGGCGGCGCGCACGAAGGCGAGGGCGTCGGCGGCCTTGTCGGCGGCCGCGACGGCATAGTCCGCCGCCTTCGCCATGGCGCCGGCGCCGCGGAAGTGCTGTGCCAGGACCTCGGGCTCGGCGCGCCCGGAGGCCTCGAAGGCGCGGGCGAGATCATGGTGGCATTGCGCTCGCGCCTCGGCGTCGAGCTCGGCGACCACGGATTCGCGGATGCGATCGTGGTACGCCTCGAGCCCGGGCCGCTCGCCGAGCGTCGTGCCGCGCAACAGCGATTCCGTTTCCAGGCGCGCGACCAGCGGCCGGCCGGGCTCGCCCTGCCGCGCGGCGTCCAGGACGACGCTGCGATCGATCGGGCCACCGGCGACCGCGACGAGCTCGACGATGCGGCGTTGCGCGGCCGGCAGGCGATCGAGGCGGGCGCGGATGACGTCCCGCAGGTCGACGGCCGGCAGCTCCGCCGACTCGTCGGCATCCGCGAAATGCCAGGCGAGCGCCGAGAGCAGGAATGGCGAGCCGCCCGATTGCGCCGTGAGGCGCGACAGCATCGCAGCCGAACGCGAGGCGGCGGGACACAAGTGGCTCGCCAGCTCCTGCGCCGCGCTGTCGCGCAGCGGGCCGACCTCGATCTGCTGCACCCGCGGGCTCGCCGGATCCCCCGCAAGCTGCTCGAGGACGCGCAGCAGCGGGATGCCGTCGCGCTCCTCGCTGCGGTAGGTGAGCACCAGCATCACGGGCGGCGGGTCCGGCGGTCGCAGCAGCTCGCCGATCAGCGCCGCGCTGTCGACGTCTCCCCACTGCAGATCGTCGATCCACACCACCAACGGGCGGGTGGCGGCGATGTTGACGAGCAGGGCGCGAAAGGCGGCAAAGGCGCGCCGGCGCAGCTCGAGCGCATCGAGTTGTTCGCGGCGCCGCGCCGCTGTCGCCCAGGCGGGAGCACGGGACAGGACCGGGAACACGCGCACCAAGGCATCGCCGTAGCGCGGCAGCAACGCGGCCGCCTCCTGGTCCGGCAGCGCCACCAGGTAACGGCTCAACGCATCGATGATGGGATCGAGCGCCTTGTAGGGCACCGATTCCTGCGGATGGCAGCGGCCGCGCAGCACCAGCGTCGTCCCACCGACTTCGAGATCGGCGGTGAATCGATGCACGAGCGCGGTCTTGCCGATGCCGGATGTGCCGTGCACGCTGGCGACCGCCGCACCCCCGGCGACGGCCCTGTCGAACAGCGCCGCCAGCGTCGCGAGCTCCTGGTCGCGGCCGACCAGCTCGCGCGGTCGGCTCGGCGGAGCGTCCGGCGCCGCGTGCGTCGGGCGCGGCATGTCCGCGAGCACCTGATCGAGCGGCGGCCGCCGGCTCGGCTCGCGCTGCAGGAGGGCGCCGATCAGCGCCTCGACCGACTCGGGAACCTCGGGGGCGAGGTGGCGCGCCGGCACGGCGGCGGTCGCGGTCTTCTGCATGGCGATCTCGGCTGACGAACCGACGAACGGCAGGCGGCCGGTCACCGCTTCGAAGAAGACCACGCCGGTCGAGTAGAGGTCGGAGGCGCGGCCGACCTGCACCGACGACAGTTGCTCGGGCGCGATGTAGGCGAACGTGCCCGCCACGGCGCTGGCCAGGGCCATGCGCCCATCGTCGTCGGCCAGCGCGGTGGCGAGATCGAAGTCGAGCAGGACGACGCGCCCGTCCGGCGTGACGCGGATGTTCGACGGCTTCACGTCGCGGTGCAGGCGTCCCGCTGCGTGAACGGCCGCCAGTCCGCGCAGCAGTTGCGGCGCCGCCGCGTGGAAGCGCGTCAGCCATCCCGCCGCCGGCGCTCCATCGGTCGTGCCGCGCACGTGCTCGACGAAGTCCACGCCATCGACGAACTCCATGGTGAAGAAGCAGGTGTCATCGGTGACGAACAGGTCGTGCAACTGCACCAGATTGGCGTGGACGATCCCGGCGAGGGCGCGGAACTCGCCCTTGAGGCGAAAGATCTGCTCCGCCTCCAGATCGCGCAACGTCTTGAGCGCGACGACGGCGCCCGATTCGCTGTCGTGCGCCCGGTAGACCGTGCCCATGCTGCCCTCGCCGACCAGCTCGAGCGGCTGGAAGCGCCCCTTCGGGCCGAAGGCCCGAGGCAGCGACGCGCGATCCGGAGCACGCGTCATGGCGTCGTCCGCGGTCGGACGCGCCGAGGACGCGGCACCCCGATTGCGACCGGACGCCGCTCGCGTGTTCTGCCCGCCGCCGGAGACATCGACGCTACGGCTAGAGCATCCGCCACCCCGATGGCAACGGAAGCGATCTGCGTTCACATCCTCGGCCCGATGCTCTAGGACGGACCGCGATGCATCGCGACGAGGAGGACCCGGCGGCGGCGCGCCTGCTCGCGGAGCACGCGCTCTACCGGCGCCTGCTCGAGCTCGGACTGCGCGAGGACCTCGAATCGTTCCTCGCCGAGGCTCTGGCGCTGCTCGTCGAGGCCGGCGCCGCCCAGCGCGGCTACGTGGAACTGTTCGATGACGACGAGGCGGACGAGCAGCCGCGCTGGTCCACCGCGCACGGCTTCTCTCGCGAGGAGATGGCCGACGTGCACGCCCTCATCTCCTCCGGGATCATCGCCGCCACCCTGGCGAGCGGAGAGACGGTGATCACGGCCTCCGCGCTCGGCGACCCCCGCTTTCGCGACCGGCCGAGCGTGCAGCGGGGGCGGATCGAGGCCGTGCTGTGCGCGCCGATCGGCCGCGAGCTGCCGTGCGGCGCCATGTATCTGCAGGGGCGCCACCAGTCCGGTCCATTCACGGAACACGACCAGTCGCGGGTCGAGCTCTGCGCTCGGCACCTGGCGCCGGTCGCGCGTCGCCTGCTCCATCAACGGCGCGACGGCTCGCGCGACGATCCGACGGCGACGCCCCGCAAGCGGCTGCGGGCCGATGGCGTGGTCGGGCGCAGTGCGGCCCTCGCCGCCGTGCTCGAGCAGGTCGCCCTCGTTGCCCCGCTCGACGTGTCGGTGTTGCTGACCGGGCCGTCGGGAACCGGCAAGACGCAACTGGCGCGCGTGCTGCACGACAGTGGACCACGTGCCGGCCGCCCATTCGTCGAGCTGAATTGCGCGGCGTTGCCGGACATGCTGCTGGAGAGCGAGCTGTTCGGCGCCGCCGCCGGCGCGCATTCGACCGCGACGCGCCGCATCGAGGGCAAGGTGGCCGCCGCGGAGGGCGGGTCGTTGTTCCTCGACGAGGTGGGCGAGCTGTCGGCGTCGGCGCAGGCCAAGCTGCTCCAGTTGCTGCAGTCCAGGAGCTATTTCCCGCTCGGCGACGCGCAGCCGCGGCATGCCGACGTGCGGATCATCGCCGCGACCAACGGCGATCTGCGCCGCGCCGTCATCGAGCGGCGCTTTCGCGAGGACCTGTTGTACCGCCTGGAAGTGGTGCCGGTGCGGGTGCCGAGCCTGGCCGAGCGCCGCGAGGATCTCGGCGAGCTGGCCGAGGCGTTCTGCGAGCAGGCGTGCAGACGCCATCGCCTGCCACGGCTGACGATTTCGCATAACGCGCTGCGCGCGCTGCGCGCGGCGGAGTGGCCGGGAAACGTGCGGCAGTTGGCGCACGCCGTCGAGGCCGCCGCCATCCGCGCCGCCGGGGCGGCGGCCGAGCGCATCGAGCCGACGCACTGCTTCCCCAACGGCGGGCATGCGCGCGACGGAGGAACCGACCTGACGTTCCAACAGGCGACGCAGCGCTTTCAGGCGGGTCTGCTCGCCGACATGCTCGCCGAGACGGGGTGGAACATCGCCGAGACCGCTCGCCGTCTCGACCTTGCCCGCTCGCACGTCTACAGCCTCATCCGCGCCTTCGGGATCGCGCGAGCGGTGAAACGCTCCTGATGCCACGCCGCTCCCCGCTCGCGGATGCGCGGGCGGCTCGCGCTGGGCGATGGTACCAACGAACGCGCGGCGGGTGGCGCCGACCACGCGCGGCGCTGCGCGCTGGCGTGCCCGGCGACAACGCCGCATGCGCCGTCGCCATCCGTTCCGAGGCCGTCACCCGGGACGCCGGCGAACCCACATGACGTAGGGGACGATGGCGAACACCGACACCGCGAGATAGGCGAGGATGGTGGCTTTCACCGCCGGCGCGGCGTTGTTCGCCGCCGCCACCAGCAGCGCGAGTCCGGCGTTGCGGGCGGCACTGCCGATCGCCACGGCGGTGCGCACCGCCGGATCCGGTCGGCCGAGCCAGTGGCCGACGGCCAGCGCGCCGAGGGTGACGAGCGCGATCGCGGTGACGACGCGGCCGCCGGCGCTGATCGCGATCCCCCACAGATCGATGATCGCCACCACCGCCAGCGCCAGCAGCAACGCGGCGGCGAGTCGGCTGACCGCCGGCTCGATCCGCGCCGTGCAGACCGGCCAGACGCGGCGCACCGCCATGCCGAGGCCGATCGGCAACAGTTGCGCGAAGAACACCTGGCGCGCGACATCCGCCGGCGCGATACTCGCATGGCCAGCGTAGAGCGGATTGAGCAGCGCGATGGACAGCGGCATGGAGATGACGGCCAGCAGCGCGACGCTGATCTGCAGCGTCGGCGCGAAGGCGCGGTGGCCGCCCGCCGCGAGCGATCGACGCAGCGCGATCGGCGCCCCGGGCGAGATCGCCATCACGACGATGCCGATCTCCGCCAGGCGGGGGAGGGCGAGGGCGCGCGCGACGAGCACGGCGAGCGCCGGCACGGCGACGAGGACCGAGATCAGGCCGCGGAGGAGCGGCCCGGGCTGCGACCAGATGCGGCGCAGGTCATCGGCGGCGATGCGCAGGCCGATGCCCGCCATCACCGTGCAGACGGTCACGGCCGCGAGGATGGTGACGACGGATTCCGAAATCGGGCTCACGCATCACCGCCGGGGTGAGAGGGAGAGGGGGACATGATCGAGCGCCTGCGCCGCGGACAACTGCCCAACTGGATCATTCCGGCGGCGTACGCCCTGGCCGCTCTCGTCTCCGGCATCGCGCTCCCGCGCATCGAAACCAGATTCCTGCCGGCGATGGAATCCGGCCTGAGCGGCGCCGCCGTGCTGGCGATGCTCTCGGCCATCGCCTCGGGAATGATCGCGCTCACCGGCATCGTCTTCTCGCTGGCCTTCGTGATGGTGCAGTTCAGTGCCACGGCCTATTCGCCCCGTCTGGTGCTGTGGCTCGCCCGCGACCCGCTGATCTGGCACGCGGTGGGCATCTTCTCCGCCACGTTTCTCTACGCGCTCGCCGCCATCGGATGGGTGGAGCGGGCCGGGACCAGCGGGGCGCCGTTCCTCACCGCCTGGTTCGTCATCGTGCTCCTGCTGGCGAGCGTAGCGATGTTCATCGCCCTCATCGAGCGCATCTCGATGCTGCAGATCCACCGCATGCTCGCCTTCACCGGCGACCACGGCCGGCGGGTGATCGAGGACACCTACCCCCCGCTGCACGCCGCGCCGGCGCTCGCGGGCGACGACGAGCGCCTGGCGCTGCCCGTCGGCCAGACCCTCTTCCACGTCGGTCGGCCACGCGCGCTGCAGATGGTGAACCTGCGGTCGCTGCTCGCCCAGGCCATCGCCGTCGAGGGGACGATCGTCCTCGTCGCGTCGGTCGGCGACACCCTGGTCGAGGGCACCGCGATACTGCACGTCCACGGCGCCCGGCGGCCGATCGACGAGGCGGCGCTGCGTGCCGCCGTCGCGACCGGCGGCGAGCGGACCTTCGAGCAGGATCCGAAGTACGCCATCCGTCTGCTGGTCGACATCGCCATCAAGGCGTTGTCGCCCGCGGTCAACGACCCCACGACGGCGGTCCAGACGCTCGACCACATCGAGGACCTGCTGCGGCGGCTGGGGAGCCGCTGCCTGGAGATCGGCGCCCACCGGGACGCCGCCGGCGTCCTCCGCCTGCTGGTGCCATGCCCGACCTGGGACGACTTCCTGATGCTGGCGTTCGACGAGATCCGCTATTGCGGCGCCACCAGCGTGCAGGTCATGCGCCGCATGCGCGCCCTGGCCGCCGACCTGATCGGCGCCCTGCCCGCCGAGCGACATGCCGCCCTGCGCCATCACCTCGAACGGCTCGACGCCAGCATCGCCCGCTCCTTCGAGGACGCCGAAGAGAAGCTGGAAGCCTCGGTCGCCGACCGCCAGGGCCTGGGCATGCCGCACGCCCACTGAAGGTGGCCCGAACGGCCCGGCGCACCAGCGCCGTGGGTGAGGACGGGTCACCCGGCGGCGGACGATGGGGACGCGTCGTCGCCGGCGAACAGGTCGATGGTGGCGAAGAGCTGGCGCGGGTCGATCGGCTTGCTGACGTAGGCGTCCATGCCGGCGGCAAGACACCGCTCCTCGTCGCCGCGCATGGCGTGCGCGGTCATGGCGATGATCGGCACGTGCCGCTTGCTGAACCGCTCGCGGGCGCGAATGGCGCCGGTGGCCTCGAGGCCATCCATCTCGGGCATCTGCACGTCCATCAGGACGAGGTCGAACACGGCGCGCTCGTAGGCGGCGACGGTTTCGTGACCGGTGCTCGCGACGACGACGCGATGGCCGCGGCGTTCGAGCAGGCGGACGGCGAGCTTCTGGTTCACCGGGTTGTCCTCGGCGAGGAGTATGCGCAGCGAGCGCGTGGCCGGCGGGGACGGCGCGACGCCGCGCGCGGGCGAGCGAGCGGCCACTCGCGCCGCGGGCGCGCGCTCCCCTGGCGGCTCGAGGGCGGCGAGCAGGGCCCCCAGCAGATCGTCGCGCCGCACCGGTTTGCTCAGGTAGCGCCGTATGGGGTGCCGCGCCGCGTGCTCGGCCGGCGCGAGAGGGCCGGCCGAGGACAACATGATGATCGGCGGCACGGCGCAATCGGCCGCCGCGAGCATCCGCTCGATGAGGGCGAAGCCGTCCATGTCCGGCATCTGGCAGTCGAGCAGCGCCAGCCGGAACGGGCTGCCGGCTACGGTTGCCCGCCGCAGCGCGAGCAGCGCGTTGGCCCCGCTGTCGACCACCGTCGGACGCATGCGCCATGCGCGCAGCGTCTCCTGCAGGATGTGCCGATTGGTGGCGTTGTCATCGACGACGAGCACGGGAAGATCGCGGAGGTCGACCGGATCGATCGGCAGGGCCACGGCCGCCCCTGGCCCATCGACGCCGAGCGCGACGGTGAAGTGGAAGGTCGAGCCGCGTCCCGGCTCGCTGTCGACCCAGATGCGCCCGCCCATCATGTCGACCAGTTTGGCGGAGATCGCCAGCCCCAGGCCCGTGCCGCCGTAGCGCCGGGCCGTCGACCCGTCGGCCTGCTGGAAGGCGTGGAAGATGCCGGCCGCCTTGTCGGCGGGAATGCCGATGCCGGTGTCGCGAACCGAGAAGTGCAGCACCGTGCCGGCGCGATCCGGCGCGTCGGCGGGCAGGTCGCGCCACCGGTCGACCGCGACCGCCACCTCGCCGCGCTCGGTGAACTTGATCGCGTTGCCACTCAGGTTGAGCAGAATCTGCCGCAGGCGGCCGGGGTCGCCGAGCACGGCCTCGGGAACGTCCGCCGCCTGCCAACAGGTCAGCTCGAGGTCCTTCTCGTGCGCGCGCACCGCCAGCGTGCGCAGGGTGTCCTCCAGGCAGCGGCGAAGATTGAACGGCACGGTCTCGATGGTCATCTTGCCGGCCTCGATCTTGGAGAAATCGAGGATGTCGTTGATGATGGTCAGCAGCGCATCGGCCGAGGCCTTCACGGTCTGGAGATATTCGCGTTGCTCGGAGCTGAGGTCGGTGTCGAGCGCCAGGTCGGTCATGCCGATGATGCCGTTCATCGGCGTGCGGATCTCGTGGCTCATGTTGGCGACGAACTCGCTCTTGGCCCGGCTGGCCGCCTCGGCGGCATCGCGGGCCCGCTCGAGCTCCCACTGCGCCTGTTTGCGCGCCGTGATGTCCTCGACCTGCGAGACGAAGTAGTGCGGCGTGCCGTCGGCATGGCGCACCAGCGACACCCCGAGATAGATCCAGACCGCGTGCCCCTGCTTGTGCAGGTAGCGCTTCTCCATCACGTAGTGGGGGATCTCGCCGCGGATCATGCGGCCGACGTTCGCCAGGTCCCGCTCGAGATCGTCGGGGTGGGTGATCGCCTGGAAGGTCGTGGCGAGCAGCTCGGCCTGGTCGTAGCCG
The DNA here is from genome assembly GCA_019637795.1 of bacterium. Taxonomy (NCBI): domain Bacteria; species bacterium. Next base: position 812,374 of record JAHBUY010000002.1, read on the forward strand.
ACGATGTCGCACAGCGCGCGGTTCACCTCGAGCCATCGGCCGTCGAGCGCGACCATCGCCATGCCGACCACGGCGTGATCGAAGGCGCCGCGGAACCGCGCCTGACTCGCCCGCAGCTCTTCTTCGCGCGCGCGCAATGCCGCCGTGCGCTCGTGCACCGTGCGCTCGATGGTCTCGTTGAGCGTTTCCAGGGCGGCCCGCTGTCCGGTCATCTGGCGCATGTCGCGAACGGCGTGCACGGAGGCGTAGATGAGGATGACGTCCTCGAAGACCACCCAGGCGGCGTACTCGGCCCAGTGCAGCGGATTGACGACGAGCGGGAGGAACGCGGACCGCGGCCAGGCGATGCCGCGGAGAAAGGAATCGGCGGCGACGACCGCGGTGGCGAGCACGAGCACCCGCCAGTCGCGGTAGAACGCGAGGAAGGCCAGCGAGCCGAAGACGTGAAAGTGGGTCTCGGTGCGTCCCCCGGTGAGATGGATCAGCAACGCCGACCACGCCATCTGGCAGACGGCGATGACGTAGCGGGTGGCGGGCCGGCCCGGTTCGGTGAGCGCCAGGATGATCGGCACCGCGCTGAATCCCGTGCCGAGCAGGATGGCCGCCCAGACGTGCGGGTGGGTGTAGTGCACGGTGCCGGCCCAGGTGTAGGGCGCCATCCACAGGATCACCGCCAGGCCGGCGATCCATTGGACCGCCATGAGGACCGCGAACATGCGGTCGGTGCGCGCGAATTGGATCTGCCGCTCCTCCGCGAACAATGCCGCGGCGCGGGCATGCTGGTCAGCCGCCACGGGGCGCCTCCTCATCCGCCCGTGTCGGGCGGCTCATCCGCGACGAGGGAACAGCCGAACACCGCCGCGGTCGATCCTTCGCTGCTCGGCCATGCTCGCAACCGCTCCGCGACGGCGCGCCGGCCGGGGTTGTCACCGGCACGGCAGCGCGCCGGCGTGATGCCGCCGCTGAACAGCAGCTCGCCGGTCGCGCCGTAGAGCATCGCCTGGCCGGAGGTGAAGGCGCCGAAGCGCGATCGCTCGCGTCCGTCGACGTCGCCGAGCACCCGGACGCCCGGGATGGCGGTCGCCGATCGCCAGAGGTCGCCATGCCACCAGTCCCGGGATTCCGTCCCCGGCGCCAGGAACAGCACCGCGACGGCGGGTCGCGGCGCTCCGGCGCGCGCCATGAGGCGTGACAACTCCTCGAGGCTGGCGCTCGAGCATGCACACTGCGGGTGCACGAACATGAGCAAGGTTGGCCGGCTGCCGGCCCGGGCAACGGCACTCCCCGCCGGCCAGTGAGCCGGCGGGCGCGCCATCCGGCCGGGGGTGGCGTCGTAGACCTGCAGACGCCACGCGACGACCCCCGCCGCCGCCAACCATAGGCAGCCGAACGCGGCCAGCGCGCGATTGCGGCGGCGCGGCGCGCGCTCGTCGGCGGGCGGCGACGCCTGCGGTGCGCTCGCGACCACGCGTTCGCGATCGTTCCCCACGGTCATGCGCGATGGCGGATTGCACGTGCTATGCCTATCTGGCGGCGCGCCAGGCGTTTTGCTGACGGGCAGACACCGGTGCCAACGCCGTGCCTGAGGCTCCGCAAACGGCGGCGCGGTGGCGCTCTCCAGGTGGCGGGGAGCCGAGCGCCGCGCAGGTGACCAGCCATGTGCCGCGGGCGTCGACCGCGGCGGATTCGCCGCGCCCGGTCCTTCCTATCCCACACGGGCTACCGGTGGACCCTCAGCGATGTGTATAGAGGCGCGACGGCGAGGACCGCCGTCATGTCGATGTGAAACGGATCAGCACGGCCGGGGCGGACGCGGCGGGCGGTCGGGGGGCAGCCTGCCGGCGCGCGCCTCCGGTGCGGCTGACGGGAGGGCCGCTGCCATGCCTCGCCTGCGCCAGGTTCCACGCGATGCCGCGCCGCCACAGGTGCAGCAGATGTACGACTTCGTCTTCGGCGCCGGTCGCGATCCGGTGGCCGAGCCCGGCACCGAGACGGGCACGCCCGGCAACTGGTGGACGGTGTTCGCGCTGGTGCCGGACGCCCTGCTGCACGCCGTCGCCGGCTTCGCCTTCTACCGCTCGCCGGCGCGGGCGCTCGATCCGAAGTTGCGCGAGCTCGGGCAGATGCGCGCCGGGTGGGCGCGCGGCAGCCAGTTCGTGTTCTCCCAGCACTGCAAGGCCGGGCGCTCGGTCGGGCTCAGCGACGAGCAGGTCGAGGCGGTGCCGGGATGGCAGACCGCCGAGGTCTTCTCGCCGCTCGAGCGCGCCGTCCTCGCCTATACCGACGCCCTCGTCCTGGACGGCGGCCGGGTGCCCGACGCCACGTTCGCCGCCCTGCGCGCCGGCGGCCTGAGCGACGAGCAGATCTTCGAGCTCACCTACATCGTCTGCACCTACGAGATGCACGCCACCATCTGCCGCGCCCTGCGCCTCGAGTACGACGACGTCGACGAGCGCGTGGTCGAGATCATCGGCGCTGACGGCGTCCGCACGCTCGACGCGATGCGACGGGTCGATCGATCCTGACCCCGAATCGGGCGCGCCGCCGTCCGTCGGCGCGGTCGTCACCGCGCGTCGCCGGAGCGGCGCCTGGCCGATGTCGATTCGCCCCGGCGACAGCCGACGCCAGGGTGGGAAGCCGTCGGGTGCCGCCGACGACAGCACACGAGCTGGAGGAACGATGAAATTCCTGTGCCTGGCCTACGAAGAGGAACGGAAGCTGACCGCGCTGAGCCAGTCCGAGTGGGACCGCCTGCGCGGCGAGACGCTGGCCTATGTAGAGGTGCTGCGGAAGAGCGGTCATCTGCTCGCCACGCATGCCCTGCAGAGCGTGCGCACCGCCGCGACGGTGCGGGTGCGCGACGGCGGGGCGTCGGTGATGGACGGGCCGTTCGCGGAGACCAAGGAGACGCTCGGCGGGTTCTTCCTCGTCGAGGCCCGCGACCGCGACGAGGCGATCGCGCTGGCGGCGCAGTGGCCGTCGGCCCGCCTCGGCAGCATCGAGGTGCGACCGATCGAGGAGGAGCTGCGCCACGATCGCCGCTACTGAGCGCGGCGCGCGCCGCGCCGGCGCCTGGATCTCGAACCGCCGAGTGACCCGCGACGTCCGCCGCGGGCGCGTAGCCGCGACGACGGCCATCGCCTCGCGCGGCGCCGCAGGGCCGTCCAGCCGTTGCCGGTCCTGGGCGATGACCATCGCAGCCGGCTCGGCGGCCGCACCGCGCTCACGCCAGCGCGGCGAGGTCGATGCCGTAGAGCTCGGCGACGTTGTCGCAGAGGATGGCGCGGCGCTGGTCCGGCGAGAGGGCGCCGGCGTGCTCGGCGAGCAGCTCCTGCGACCACGGCCAGGTCGAATCGCTGTGCGGGAAGTCGTTGGCCCACATCAGCCGGCGCCAGTTCATCAGGTCGGCGGTGCGGAAGGCGACCCAATCGTCCTGGAAGGTGGTGTAGATGTGCTCGGCGAAGTACTCCGACGGCAGCTTCGACAGCGCCTGCCCCGGCGGCAGCCAGTTGCGGTGCCGCTTGAAGGCGTGGTCCATGCGGTACATGTAGTGCGGCACCCAGCCGGCATCGGCTTCGACGCAGACGATGCGCAGCCGCGGATGGCGCTCGAACACGCCGCCCAGCACCAGCGTGCCCATGATGTCCTGGCAGCCGCGGATCACCGACAGGAAGGCGTTCATGCGCGGTCCGCGCAGCGGGGCGGTCTCGCGCGTGGTGAGGATGTGGAAGGAGAGCGGCAGGCCGGTCTCGATCGCCGCTTCCCAGAAATCGTCGTAGGCCGGCGAGTCGTAGTCCTCGACCCCGGGATGTCCCGGCATCATCACGCCGCGCAGGCCGAGCGCCTTGATCGACTGCAGATCGGCGATCCCCTCCGCCGGCGTGCGCATCGCCGTCTGGCCGCAGCCGAGCAGGCGCTCGGGATGCGCGGCGCAGTACCCGGCGATCCAGCGGTTGTAGGCCTCGCAACAGGCGCGCTTGTAGTCGAGGTCCTTGTGATTGCAGATCTGCATGCCGACCGTCGGGTAGATGATCTCGGCGGCGACGCCGTCGCGCGCCTGATCGGCGAGCCGCGCCTCGGGATCCCAGCCGCCGCGGTGCAGATCCGCGAAGCGCGTCCCCATGATGCGGATCTCCTCCGCCGGCTTGCCCGCGGCGGCGACGATGCCGAGCGGAATCGGCGTCTTCATGCCGTCGATCCAGAAGAGGTCGCCCATCTCGGTGCTCTCGATACGCGGCGCGCGCTCCCGGTACGCGGCGTCGATGTGGTCGGTGTAGGTGGTCGGGGTTTCGGTGATGTGCGAGTCGGCCGAGATGATCGGGTAGGTGGCGGTCATGTCGTACTCCCTTGGGGCAGAGGCGGGGCAGGTTCAGGGGGCCGGAATTGACCGTAACCCCTCAACCCCCTGACCCCCTCGGTCACGCTCGTCCTCCGCGCAGCAGTCTGCCCGGCAGCTTCGCATTCACATCCACGGCGTCGCGGTTCTCGGCGCGGATCACCGTGCCGTTCACGATCACGGCGCGGATGCCGTCGGCGTCGGCGACCAGGCGGTCGGCGCCGGCGGGGAAGTCGCGGACGCGGCGCAGGCGGCCGCAGGCGACGGTGCGCGGATCGAAGACCACGACATCGGCGGCCTGGCCGACGGCCAGGCGGCCGCGATCGCGGATGCCGAACACGTCGGCGGCCTGCGAGGTGAGGCGGCGCACGGCTTCTTCCAGCGACAGCACCCCCTTCTCGCGCACCCAGCGGCCGAGCAGGTCGGTGGGCGCGCCGGCATCGCAGAGCTGGCTGGCGTGGGCGCCGGCGTCGGACAGGCCGATCATGGTCGACGGATGGGTGAGCAGCTCGGCGGTGGTCCGCTCGTCGGTGTTGAGGATGGCGAGGCGGAAGCGCGCCTCGAGGTTGGTCTCCAGGGCCATGTCGAGGGCGAGGTCGACGACGTGCATGCCGCGCTCGGCGGCGACCTCGCCGGCCGGCCGCTCCTCCAGCGAGCGGTCGGGCGCGTACTCGGCGATCGCCATGGTGCGCACCGGGTCGGCGAGGCGGAAGGTGCCGGAGTCGTCGAGTCGCTCGCGCATCTGGCGGCGGAATTCCGGATCGGCGTAGAGGCGCATCTTGCCGGCGTGGTCGGCCTGCGACACCGGCTTGAACAGCGACATGCCCTCGAACGGGAACGGCGCCTTGAACTGGAACTCGAAATTGAGCGGCCGGCACGAGACCTGTGGCACCACGGCGATGCCGTCCGCCTGCATCGCCGCCGAGCGCTCGAGGATGTACGTGTGTCCGTCCGGCCCCAGCATGCCGCCGAGCAGCGCCGTCCAGCTTATCGGCTTCTTCGTGCGGCGGTTGATGTCGGCGAACTGGTCGAGGAACAGGCCGGGTCCGAGCGTCGCCTGCATGACGCCGTGCGGCACCTCGGCGAGCGTGTCGGCGAGGGCGTCGATCTCCTTCAGCTCGGCGACCCGGCTCGGCACCGGCCGGCCGGCGTAGCCGACGTGGGTGGGCGACCAGGACGTCGCGAAGCCGAGCGCGCCGGCGCGCAGTCCCTCGGCGACGATGGCGCGCATGCGCGCGATCTCCGCGTCGCTGGCGGCGCGCTCGGTGGCGTCCTCGCCCATGACGTACAGGCGCACCGCGGTGTGGCCGACCAGGGCGCCGACGTTGATCGCGGTGCCGCGCCGCTCGATGGCGTCGAGATACTCGGGAATGGTCTCGAACGGCCACTCGGCGCCGATGCCGGCGCGGATGGCGTCGATCGACATGCCCTCGACGTTCTCCAGGGTGCGCAGGATGAGCTCGCGATGCGCCGGCCGGGTGGGCGCGACGGCGAAGCCGCAGTTGCCCATCACCACCGTGGTCACGCCGTGCCAGGGCGAGATGGTGAGCATGCGGTCCCAGAACACCTGCACGTCGTAGTGCGTGTGGATGTCGACGAAGCCGGGCGCCACGACGGCGCCGTCGGCGTCGACCACCCGGGCCGCCGCGCCAGGCACCTCGCCCACCGCCGCGATCCGGCCGTCGCGCACGCCGAGGTCGCCGCGCCGCGCCGGCGCGCCCGTGCCATCGACCAGCGTGCCGCCGCGGATGAGGAGATCGTAGTGCTCGGCCATGGGGTCCTCCCGGAAGCCGTCAACACACCACAGATGGGCGAGAAGAAGAAGACTTTTCACCGCCGAGGCGCAGCGGCGCGGAGACGGCCGAATGCGAGCAGCGGCTCTCTGCGTCTCAGCGCCTCTGCGGTGAATCCGGGGATTTGCAGCGGCGCCGGGCGGCCTCTAAGTACACTCGAAAGGAGATTCCCCATGCTGAACCTGATTCGTGTGGCGGCCGTCGCCGCGTTCCTCGTGCTGCCCTTGGCGGTGCGCGCCGAGCAGCCGGCGGCGGCGCCGGCGGAGGCGGCGATGCCGTGTCCGCATGCCGATCAGGCGGGCGGCTGCTGCGGCGGTCAATGCGCCGGGATGCAGGGCAAGGCGGCCGCCGGCGCGCCCGCCGCCGCGCCGGCCCAGGGCGAGGAGGGCGGCTGCCCGTGTCAGCGCGCCGCCAGGGCCGCGGCAGCGGCCAAGGCGGCGGCCGAGCACCCGCCGGCGCAGCCGTGAGCAGCGACGCCGCCGAGCGCTACCCGAAGCAGTTCCGCGAGGTGCTCGGGGCGCGCCTGGCGTACGTCGAGGTCGGCCGCGGCGATCCGATCGTCTTCCTGCACGGCAACCCGACCTCGTCGTACCTCTGGCGCAACGTCATCCCGCACTGCGAGCGGCTCGGGCGCTGCATCGCGCCCGACCTGATCGGCATGGGCGACTCGGCGAAGCTGACCCCGAGCGGCCCGGACCGCTACCGCTTCGTCGAGCACCGGCGCTATCTCGAGGCGCTGCTCGACGCGCTCGGGGTGCGCGAGCGCGTCACCCTGGTCATCCACGATTGGGGCTCGGCGCTCGGCTTCGATTGGGCGAATCGCCATCGCGACGCGGTGCGCGGCATCGCCTACATGGAGGCGATCGTGATGCCGGTCGCCTGGGCCGACTGGCCGAAGGCCGCGACCGCCGTCTTCCAGGGGTTCCGTTCGCCGGCCGGCGAGGCGATGGTGCTCGAGCAGAACCTCTTCATCGAGCAGGTGCTGCCGGCCTCGATCCTGCGCCGCCTGAGCGATGCCGAGATGGACGCCTACCGCCGGCCGTTCCGCGAGCCGGGCGAGGGCCGGCGGCCGATGCTCACCTGGCCGCGCCAGATCCCGATCGAGGGCGAGCCGGCGGAGGTGGTCGACATCGTCCGCGCCTATGGCGACTGGCTGCGCGGCAGCCCGATCCCCAAGCTGTTCATCAACGCCGAACCCGGGGCCATCCTGCGCGGCGCGCCGCGCGACTTCTGCCGCACCTGGCCGAACCAGAGCGAGGTGACGGTGCCGGGGATCCACTTCATCCAGGAGGATTCCCCGGACGAGATCGGCACGGCGGTGGCGCGCTGGATCGAGCGGCTCTGAGGCCCACTCACCCGTAGGCGCGCCGCATCGTCTCGATGAGCTGGCGCGAGGTGACCGCCACCGGTTCGCCGTGACAGGGCGCGACCTGGGCGATGGGCAGGGCCAGCACCCGGTCGAGCGCGGCGCGCAGCGCCGTGCGGTCTCTGCGCAAGAAGCGCCAGGCGCGGCTCTGGCGCAGGCCGCCGGTGACGCCCATGAGGGCGAAGACGATGCGACTGCTCAGGTTGGCGGGCTGGCCCAGGTTGAACAGCAGGTCGGCGCACAGCAGCGTGCGCGACGGACGGTGGAAGAGCACGGTCTCGTCGACCGCGGGGGCGCCGGCGAGATGGATCGCGTCGAGCGCGTCGTCGGCAGCGAGCGGTCGCGCCGCGGGCAGGTCCGGTCGCTTGCCGGCCAGGCCGGGTGGGGCGTGGAACGTCGCCCGCGGCCAGCGCGCCAGCGCGTCGCCGGCGAAGCGATGGTGCAGGAGATTCGGCGCGACGATGCGCGAGACCGCGCCGGCCGCGTCGATCGCCGCGGCGGCGGCGGCGGCGAAGGCGATCGGCGCGTAGATCAGCAGCGAGCCATCCGCGAGACGCAGCACCGTCGAGCCGAGCGGCATGCGCGCCCCCGCCGGCAGCGGGAAGTCGGCGCCGCGGACGTACCAGATGCCATCGCCGATCGCGTCCATGCGCCGCGTCTCCAACCACGGGGTCGACGTCGCCGCAATGGCAAGCGGGTGACGCGCTGCCAGAGCGCGTCACCCGCGGGGTCGGCGATTGCCGGCGCGGTGGAGCGGACGGGGGGACGCGCCGCTCCACCGCGTTGGTGAGGGGCGGCTATTCGTCTCCGCACACCGGGCTCTCGCCGATGCGTCCGGCCGAGCAGGTTCCCTGCGCCATCGCCTCGTCGTAGGCGGTGCCGCAGCGCGTGTCGCAGCGCGCCAGGCAGGCGGCGATGGCGAAGCGCTTGCCGCCGCCGTTGGCGCAGCGGGCCTCGCACACCAGCCGGTTGGCGTGGATGCGCAGCAGCCGGGCCTCGCAGGACGACGGATCCGGCGTCGCGTCGACGCTGACGCACGGCGGCGTGCCGCTGATGCGCGCCATGGCGCTGGCCCGCCGCTGTTCGCAACGCGCCTCGCAGTCGTTGGTCGCCACCGCGGCGGCCGGGCGCGCCTGGGCGGCGGCGCGCGCGTCGCGGCGATCGCAGCGCGACAGGCACTGGAAGTACTCGCTGTCGCCGCGCAGCGTCCTCGCCTGGCAGTGCATCGCGGCGTCGTCCTGGGCCAGCGCCGCGCTGGCGCCCAGGGCGGTGAGCAGGGTGAGCAGGGTGATGGTCGGCTTCGTCATGGTCGTCTCCTCCACGTGGCGCCGTGCGGCGCGGGTTGTGCGGAGGGACCATCTCAAGCGCCGTGCCAGCACGGCGGCCGCCCCGCCTCGCTGGCCGCGGCGTCGGCGTGCGGGGAAACCCGAGAACCGACGGTTACGCTGCGAAGCGACGGAGTGTGAACAGAAGCTCACACCAGGCCGATGCTGCCGGGGAGCCCACTGGGGACGGGTCGTCAGGGCAGGCCGGCGCCGGGGACGTCGACGGTGGTGATCTCGATGGCGCCGGTGCGCGGGTTGCGGGAGCGTTCCGGGTGATCGCTGGCGGAGGTGGCGATGAACAGCGTCCGGCGATCCGGGCCGCCCAGCATGCACGCGTAGGCGTGGGTGGAGACGGCGACGCGGTCGAGCACGCGGCCGCCGGCGGCGATGCGGACGCACTCGTCGCTGACCGGCGAGGCGTACCAGATGGCGCCCTCGGCATCGAGGCAGCAGCCGTCGGGCGTGCCGTTCTCGCAGCGCGCCCACTCGCGCCGGTTGGTGAGGGAGCCGTCGGGCTGAATGTCGAAGGCGGTGAAGCGGGCGGCGAAGGACTCGCCGACGATCAGGGTGCGGCCGTCGGGCGTGATCACCGTGCCATTGGGGAAGGCCAGATCGTCGGCGACGACGCGGGCGCGGCCGTCGGGCTCGACCAGGATCAGCTCGGCGGGGCGGTACTCGAAGCTGTCGACGTGCAGGTCGAAGCCGAAGTTGCCGATGTAGGCCCGGCCGGCGGCGTCGACCACCATGTCGTTGCAGTGCCAGCTCGCCAGGCCGCTGAGATCGGCGACCACCACCAACTCGCGGCCATCGAGGCGGAGCAGGCGGCGGTCGACCATCGAGACCACCAGCAGATGACCGTCGGGCGTCCAGCCGAGTCCCGACGGCCGCTGCGGCACCTCGACGATCACCTCGGCGCGGCCGTCGAGGTCGAGGGCGATCACCTTGTGGTCGTGCATGTCCGAGAACCACAGCCGCCCCTCGTGCCAGCGCGGCCCTTCGCCGAAACAGAGGCCGCCGAGCAGAACCTTCGTCGCGTGCGCCATGCCCGGTGTGTCCCATGGATCGCGCCCGGACGCCAAGGGGCGAGGACCGGAATCGCGCCGTGTGACGAGCGCGGGGACTGCGACGTCGGCTCGCCCAGTCGGCTCGCCCAGTCGGCTCGCCCAGGAAGCGGCGGCGCATCGATTCGTCGAACGGAAGGCCTCGAGAAAGGAGCGCGACATGCCGGCGAAGAGGTGGTGGGTCGGGTCGCGGTGCAGGGCGAGGCCGGCCGCCTCGTCGGTCATCACCTGACACGGGCGCGGGTGGCCGATGCGCAGCGGGCCGGCGATGCCCGGCAGCAGGTGGTGGTCGCCGGCGGCGCGCACCGGGTCGTGGAGGGCGAGTGCCTGCAGCGCGACCACGCCCCAGGGCGCGATTCACTCGCCGCGCACGTGGTCGCGATAGGCGGTCGTCTTCTCGAGCACCAGCACCGCGTGTCCGGCGCCCGCCAGCGCCGTCGCCAGGGCGCCGCCGCCGCCGATGACGATGTCGAAGCGTTCGTCCCTGCGGCCCCAATCCGCCGCGGCGGACGTCGTCGTCAGCCCTGACAGGGCGGGCGGCCCGCCAGCAGCGCAGTTCGGCCCGTCGCGACCATCACGGAAACAGATCGTCGACCGCGACCGCGGCGGGCACCCCGACCATACGCAGCGTGTCTCCTCGCCGCGCGATCGTCCCATCCGTGTACACGCGCTGCCCCACGTCCGGGTCCCGGAATACCTCGACGCACTCGTCGCGCAGGTTGAGGATCCAGTATTCGGGCACGCCGGCGCCGGCATAGACGCGCGACTTGGAGAGGCGGTCCTGCTTGAGCGAGGAGCTCGATACCTCGACGACCAGCAGCGCGGCTGTCGGATGCGCAGCGGCATAGTCGCGCAGGGTGCCGGGAACGACCGCCACATCCGGTTCGGGCACCGAGAACGGGCTGGCGATGAACGGCTGCTGCATCCGTATCGCGCCGCGACCGCCAACCGCGCGGTCGATGGCGCGCGCCGCCAGTGAGATCCCGGTGGCGTGCGGGGGATCCATGGGCGGCTCGGCGACGATGACGCCGTCGAGCAATTCGACCCGATCATCCTCGTCGAGGATCCCGCGCCGCACCAGCTCGAAGTACTGCGCGACGGTATACCCGTCGCGGCCCTGCTGCGCGTCCACCATGGGGGCGCAGTAGCACGCCGCCGTGGATCGGCCAATCTTCCGGGCGCTCTCCGGGCTCGCGGCGCGGTCTCACGTGCGCCGCAACAGTTTCAACAGCGCCGCCACCTGCAGCGGGCGGCCGCGGCCGAGCACGTGCCACCAGAGCAGCGCCGTCCAGCCGCCGGCGGCGAGCACGATGCAGAGGACGCCGAGCACGCCGCGCAGGTCGAAGCGGAGGGCGGGCGGCAGCAGCAGCGCGGCGCAGATCGACAGCGCGGCGGCGAAGCCGGTGAGCGAGAGGCGGCTGGCGAGCTGGTGGATGCGCAGCGGCAGCTCGTCGAGCGCCGGCGAGACGGCGCGGATCTGCAGGTGGCCGCTCTCGACGTCGTGCAGCAGTTGCTCGAGCGGCATGGGGAGCCCGCGCAGCAGGCTGCTGACGTCGGTGGCGCCGGTCATCGCCTCGCTGAGCAGGCGCGCCGGCGACCAGCGGCCGGTCACCAGCCGCTCGACCACCGGCTGGGCGATCGCCACCAGGTCGATGCGCGGATGCCAGGTGCGGATGATGCCCTCGAGCGTCGCCGTCGCCTTGGTGAGGATCGCGTACTCGGGCGCCAGCTTGATGCGGAAGCGGTTGGCGGCGGCGGCGAACGCCTCGGCGAAGCCGCGCGAATCCATCTCCTCGAGCGACGCGCCGCCGAGATAGGCGGCGCGCAGGCGCGCCACCTCGGCGCGCAGCTCGCCGAGGTTCACGCGTTGCGTCGAGGTGCCCATGCGCAGCAGGACGCGGGCGATGGTGGCGTCGTCGCCGAGGAGGACGGCGAGGATCAGCGTCACCAGGTCCTCGCGCTGCGCCGGCTCGAGCCGACCGGCGAGGCCGAAGTCGATCAGGCAGACGCGGCCCCCGCCGTCGACCAGCACGTTGCCGGGGTGCGGGTCGCCGTGGAAGAAGCCGTCGACGAACACCTGCCTGACCGCCGCGTGGACCAGCTCCTCGACCACGTGGTGGGCCTCCGGCCCGTCGGGCTCGAGGGCGCGCAGCGAGCGCCCGGGAAACAGCTCCATCGTCAGCACGGTGCGGCAGCTCAGCTCGCGGAAGGGTTGCGGCACGACGATGGCGCGGGTCGGATCGAGCAGCGCCCGCGCCTGTTCGAGGTTCTCGAGCTCGGAGGTGAAGTCGAGCTCGCGCAGGAGTCCCTTCTCGAATTCGGCGATGACTTCGGAGACGGCGGCGAGCTGCATCTCGTCGATCGCCGTCTCGAGGGCGCGGGCCGCCAGGTAGAGCAGGTCGAGGTCGCCGCGCAGCACGCGCTCGATGCCGGGGCGCTGCACCTTCACCACCAGCGGTCGGCCGTCGCGCGCCGTGGCGCGGTGCGTCTGGGCGATCGACGCCGTGCCGAGCGGCCGTTCCTCGACGGCGAACAGCTCGGTCAGCGGGCGGCCGAGGCCGGCTTCGATCACTTCGCGGACGGCGGCGAACGGCACCTCCGGGGCGCTGTCCTGCAGCGACTCGAGGGCGGCGATGTAGTCGGCCGGCAGGAGGTCGCGGCGGATCGACAGCACCTGGCCGAGCTTGATGAACGTCGGCCCGAGGTCGGCGAGCAGTTGCGCGAAGCGGACGGCCGGGCTGCGCGGATCCGCTCCGGCGTCGTGGCCGCGGCCGACCAGCGCGCCGAAGCCGTGACGCGCCAGGGTCGCCGTGACCTGGGTCAGCCGCTCGATGTCGCGCGCCGCGATCCGCAGCAGCGAGTCGCCGCTCTCAGCCATGCCGGCTCCCTCTGACGCAGCCGGGGGCCGGGGGGCAAGCGCTCAGCGCGGGCGGAGGAGGACGACCGGGATGTCGCGTTTCGTCCCCGCCTGGTACTCGGCGTAGCCCGGCCACTCCTTGACCATCAGCGGCCACACCCGCTGCTTGTCGGCTGCCGAACCGGTGCGGGCGGTGACCGGGATCACCGTGTCCCGAACCTGGATGTCGACATCGGGGTTGGCGACCAGGTTCTTGTACCAGCCCGGGTGCTCCGGCGCGCCGCCCTTGGAGGCGACGATCACGTAGTCGGCGCCGTCGCGCCCGTAGATGAGCGGCACCTTGCGCACCGCGCCGGTCTTGCGGCCGCGGGCGTGCAGGATCAGCACGCTGGTGCCGTTCCAGTCGTGACCGACCTTGCCGCCGGTCGCTTCGTACTGCGCGACGTGCTCGTCACCGAACAGGCTGTAGTCAGGCATGGGCGGACTCTGCCACGTCCGCCGAGCACACGCCACCGCGCGGCCGCCCGCCGCTGGATGCCGCCGCTGCCCTACAGCGCGGCGTAGAAGGCCTGGACGATGGGAAAGGCGCGGTTGTCGCCGGCGGTGCCGGGGGTCATCTTGTTCATCACGTAGGCCCAGCTCGCGGCGGCGTCGAGATCGGCGAAGCCGAGCGAGCCGCCCCAACCGCCGTGCCCGAAGGTGCGCGGATTCGGCGAAACCGGCAGGGTCGGGCTGTTGAGCATGAAGCCGAGGCCCCAGCGGATCGGGAAGCCGAGCACCAGGTCCTGCTGGTAGATCTGCTCGCGGATGGCGCCCTCGATGGTGGAGCGCGACAGCAGGCGAACCCCGTCGAGCGCGCCGCCGCACGCCAGCACGGCCATGAGGCGGGCCACGGAGCGGGCGTTGCCGTGGCCGTTGGCGGCGGGGATCTCGGCCCGGCGCCAGGCGGGCAGGTTGGCGACCTCGGGGCGCATGGGCGGGTTGCCCATCACCGCGGCCATCAGCGAATCGGGCGGCGGCGGCGCGGCGCCGTTGGCCGCGCGCTCCGCCTCGCTGGGGGGAATCATCTCGGCGACGCGGTGGTCCGCGCTCGCCGGCAGGCCGACGTGGAAATCGGCGCCGAGCGGCGCCGCGATCTCCTGGCGCAGAAAGGCGCCCAGCGTGCGCCCGCTGATGCGGCGCACCAGCTCGCCCACCAGATAGCCGTAGGTCAGGGCGTGATAGCCGCTGGCGCTCCCGGGCTCCCACCATGGCGTCTCGGCGGCGAGCGCCGCGGTCATGACCTCCCAGTCGAAGAACGACTCCGCCGTCAGGCGGGCGCGCAACGCCGCCAACCCGGCGCTGTGGCTCAGGAGCTGGCGCGGCGTGATGGCCGCCTTGCCGTTGGCCGCGAACTCGGGCCAGTAGCGCGCCACCGGGGCGTCGACATCGAGCTCGCCGCGGTCGACGAGCAGGTGCGCGCACAGCGCCGTCACCGCCTTGGTGGTGGAGAAGACGTTGACGATGGTGTCGCGCTGCCACGGTCGGGTGCGCGCCGCATCGGCGTCGCCGGCCCACAGATCGACCACCGACTCGCCGCCGAGCGTCGCGGCGAAGGACGCGCCGACCTCGCGCCCGGCGGCGAAGTTGGCGGCGAAAGCGTCGCGCACGCCGGCGAAGGCCGGCGCGCAGGTGCCGTGGATCTCGACCGTCATCGCTGCATCGAGAGCACAGACGCGCGGCGATGGGAATCGCCGGCCGGCGCCGGCGAGGCCGCCGCGCCTCAGCGGTTGACGAAGCGCATCATCGCTTCGGGGTAGCGCGGGCCGGCGGCGGCGCCGCGCGGGGCGATGCGCTCGATCTCGGCGCGCTCGGACTCGGTCAGCGTCACCGCGAGCGCCCCGAGGTTCTCCTCCAGGTAGGCGCGGCGCTTGGTGCCCGGGATGGTGACGATGTCGTCGCCCTGCGCCAGCACCCAGGCCAGCGCGAGCTGCGAGGGCGAACACTGCTTCGCCGTGGCCATGGCGCGGATGCGGTCGACCAGCGCCAGGTTGCGGACGAAGTTGTCGCCCTGGAAGCGGGGCGAGAAGCGCCGGTAGTCGGTCTCCTCGAGATCCTCGAAGCGGGTGATCTGGCCGGTGAGGAAGCCGCGGCCGAGCGGGCTGTAGGCGACGAAGCCGATGCCGAGCTCACGGCAGGTGGCGAGGATCTCGTCCTCCGGGTCGCGGCTCCACAGCGAGTACTCGCTCTGCAGGGCGGTGATCGGATGTACCGCGCAGGCGCGGCGCAGGCTCTCGGCGCCCGCTTCGGAGAGGCCGAGGTAGCGGACCTTGCCCTGCCGCACCAGCTCGGCCATGGCACCGACCGTGTCCTCGATCGGCGTCTCGGGATCGACGCGATGCTGGTAGTAGAGGTCGATGACGTCGACGCCGAGGCGCCGCAGGCTCGCCTCGCACGCCTGGCGGACGTAGTCGGGGTTGCCGTTGATGCCGCGGATCATCGGGTGGGTGGGATCGCGGACGATGCCGAACTTGGTCGCCAGCACGACCTCGTGGCGCCGGCCGCGGATCGCTCTTCCCACCAACTGCTCGTTGGTGTGCGGTCCGTACATGTCGGCGGTGTCGAGGAAGGTGCAGCCGAGATCGAGGGCGCGATGGATCGTCGCCACCGCCTCGGCCTCGTCGGTGGCGCCGTAGAACTCCGACATCCCCATGCAGCCGAGCCCGATGGCCGACACCCGGAGATCGCTCCTGCCCAGTGGTCGCGTCCGCATGCGCGTCACCATACCCTCCGCCGCCGCCGGCTGGTAGGCGAGCGGATCGCGGCGGGCGCCCGATGCGAATCCGTCCGGCCGCGGAGAGGCGCCCCGCTGTCGGAGCGCGGCAGGTACGGCGGCACCTCGACGCGAGGCGATTGCAGTCGGCCGCCATTTTTTTCTATCAGGGCGTGGCGTCGACTGTTCCGGGCAGTCGAACGCTTGATGCCCACGTGATCGAGCGAGGAGGGTCCGATGCGAGGATTGGTGTTGGTTGTCCTGCTGGTAGGAATGGCGGCGCCGGCGTTCGCGGCCGTCGACGCGCAGGAGCTGTACAACAAGAAGTGCAAGGTGTGTCACGAGCTCAACGGCGTGGCGGGCCCGAAGGCGAAGGTGGGCGGCAAGCTCGACGGCGTCGGCGCCAAGCACGACGAGGCGTGGTTCCGCGCCTACTTCGCCGACCCCAAGTCGAAGATCCCCGATTCCAAGATGAAGAAGATCAACCTCTCGCCGGAGGAGTGGGACGCGATGGTGCAGTTCATGTTGCAGCAGAAGTGAGGCGACGACCGGGGGACAGCGCGTGAAGCTGCCACCGCTCGTCCACAATCGCCTCAGCTACGCCGGCGCCGCGATCGCGCTGCTGTCGCTGACGGCGATCGTCTTTCTCTTCATCCTCAACACCCTGGCCGGCGGCGAGGCGCCGTACGCCGGCCTGGTGATCTTCATCTTCCTGCCGGCGGTCCTGCTGTTCGGGCTGGTTCTCATCCCGATCGGCATGTGGCGCGAGCGTCGCCACTGGCAGCGCACGGGAGCGTTTTCGATCCCGCGCTTCCCGGTGCTCGACCTCAACAACCCGCGCGAGCGCAACGCCGCGCTCATCTTCGTCGTCGGCTCGGTGGTGCTCCTGTTTCTGACCGTCTTCGGCAGCTTCAAGGCCTACGAGGCGACCGAGTCCGTCGCCTTCTGCGGCTCGACCTGTCACACGGTGATGGAACCGGAGAAGGTCGCGCACCAGCGTTCGCCGCACGCCCGCGTCCGCTGCGTCGAGTGTCACGTCGGTCCCGGGGCGGAGTGGTATCTCAAGTCGAAGGTCACCGGCGCGCACCAGCTCTGGGCGGTGGCGACCGACAGCTACCCGCGCCCGATCCCGGTGCCGATCGAGAGCCTGCGGCCGGCGCGCGAGACCTGCGAGCACTGCCACTGGCCGGGGCAGCACGCCGACGTGCAGCGGCTGAAGACGCGGGTGGCCTACCTACCCGACGAGGCGAACACGCGCTGGGAGATCAGCCTGCTGGTCAACGTCGGCGGCGGGTCGCTGACCGAGCAGGGGGTGGGCATCCACTGGCACCTCAATCCCGAGAACCGGGTCGAGTACATCGCCGCCGACCCGGGTCGGCAGACGATCCCCTGGGTGCGGGTCACCGACCTGCGCACCGGAAAGGTCAGCGAGTACAACAGCACCGACGAGCCGTTGTCGGCCGAGCAGATCGCCGCCGGGCCGGTGCGGGTGATGGACTGCCTCGACTGCCACAACCGGCCCAGCCACCGCTTCGAGCCGCCGGACATGGCGGTCGACCAGGCGATCCTCGCCGGCGGCATCGATCCGGCCCTGCCCGGGATCAAGGCGGTCGGAACCGAGCTGCTGGGCGCCGACTACGCTTCGGTGGCCGAGGCCGAGGCGGCGATCGACAGCGGCCTGCGTGCGCACTACGCCGAGAACGATCCGGCGGCGCTCAGTGCGCACGGACCGGCGCTGCAGCAGGCGGCGGTGGCGCTGAAGGCGGCCTACCGCGCCAACTTCTTCCCGGCGATGAAGGCGAACTGGAGCGCCTACCCGGACAACGCCGGTCACTTCCGCTGGCCGGGCTGCGTCCGCTGCCACGACGGTTTGCATGAAACCGCAGACGGCGAGAGCATCGAGTCAGAATGCACCACGTGTCACGTGATCACCGCCCAGGGCAAAGCCGGGGCGCTGCAGCGGTCGAGCGGCGCCGAGGGGCTCGCTTTCGCGCACCCGCCGATCAAGGACCTGGAAGACGCGTGGCAGGACACCCCATGCACCGACTGCCACGGGAGCTCGGGATCGGGCGAGGGCTCGTGACGTCGTTCGCATTCCGCGAGCGCCATCAGATGGCTTCCGAAGGGTGGGAAAATGCAGGCCGGCCCTAGCGACCGGCGCGGAGAATCTCTAGGAGCCGCGTGCCAGCACGACTTTTGCGTCAGCCAGCGCGGGGACCGGCGCCACCGGCGGCGGCCCGCTAGTAAACGGTGGAGGGGAACCGTGACACAGACATCTTCGGCCCCAGGGCGAGCGCCAGCGGGAATCGCGGCGCGATCGATCTCGGCCGGCGCGCGAGTCTCGGCGCTGGCGGTGCTGGCCGTCGCGCTGACCGCCGGCTGCGGCGGCGGCGGCGGTGGTGGCAAGGCCCAGCCGACGGCCACCCCCACTGGGGTCCCGACCGCCGTGCCCACCCAACCGGCGCCGATCGCCGGTGCCGGTCTGCAGAGCGACATCACGGGGGTGCAGATCAGCGGCGGCCGCATCGTCGCGACCTTCACGCTCACGGACGATGCCGGCGTCCCGATCACGCCGCTGCTGACCAACGCCCCGAACAGCCAGGCGGCGCGGGTGCGGTTCACCTCCGCGCACATCGAGACCTACGAGGGCGGCGGCGAGCTCCGCACCGAGTTCTCGCGTTACGTGAACGACCTCGATCCGGTGCGGCCGAAGTACGACAGCAACGGCACGCTGGAGACGGTCGACCGCGCGGCGGGCGTCTATCGCTACACCTTTGCCAAGGTCCTGCCCGCCGACGCGGACCTGAACACCACGTACAGCATCGGCCTCCAGGTCGATCGGACCTACGCGGGCGTTTCGCTGTCGGCCAATCCCATCTTCGACCTCGTGCCCGCTGGCGGCACGCCGCAGATCCGCGAGGCGGTCGTCACGGCGCAGTGCAACCAGTGCCACAATCCGCTCATCGCCCACGGCAATCGCCGCGAGGTGCGGCTGTGCACGCTCTGCCACACCCAGGCGGCGACCGACGAGAAGGGCACGAGCATCGACCTGTCGGTGATGGTCCACAAGATCCACGCCGGCAAGGATCTGCCCTCGGTCGCCGACGGTCCGCCGGGGAGCCGGTACGCGATCTACAGCAGCTTCGCGCGCGCCTACCAGGTGTTCGCCGAGAAGGACGAGGACGGCCGGGTGACCGGCGTCGGCTTCCCGCGGCCGCTCAACGACTGCGCCAACTGCCACACCGGCGGCGCCACGTCGCACTACGCGACCGACCGTCCGGCGGCGGCGCCGTGCACCTCGTGCCACGACGATGTCAACCCGTCGCAGGTCGCCACCGCCGCCGGTCCGCCGGGGACCAATCACATCCAGAACCGCGGCTTCCCCGACGGCGACTGCCAGTTCTGCCACCTGAAGGACCAGACGGCGGAGTTCGACATCTCGGTGCCGGGAGCCCACCTCATCCCCGAGCAGTCGACGCAGCTTCAGGGCCTGAACATCGACATCGCCGGGCTCGCCAGCCACGGACCCGGCGAGAAGCCGGTCGTCAGCTTCAAGATCAGCAACAACGCCGGCGAGGCGCTGCGCGATCTCTCCGGTCTCAACCGCCTCGCCTTCACCCTGGCCGGACCGACCCGCGAATACACCTCGGTACTGGGCGCCACCGCGGTCGGCGGCGGCGCCGGCGGCATGCTCAGCGGGCCGGCCGCCGATGGGAGCTTCCAGTACACGCTGCCGGTGGCGGTGCCGGCCGACGCCAGCGGCACCTGGTCGCTCGGCGCCGAAGCGCGCCGCTCCGTCACCCTGGCGGCACCGGAGGGGGCGACGCGCAGCGTCAACGAAGCCGCGGTGAACCCGGTGGTGACGTTCTCGGTCGGCGCGCAGGCGCCCGAGGTGCGGCGCGTGGTCGTCGAGGACGCGCAGTGCGAGAGCTGCCACGGCGAATTCTCGAAGGGCTTCTCGATCCACGGCAACCTGCGCAACCAGATGCAGTACTGCGTGCTCTGCCACAACCCGAACGCCAGCGACGTCGCGCGCCGCCGCAACGATCCGGCGGCGGTGGCGGCCGGCGACGCGGTGGCGTCGATCGACTTCAAGTACATGATCCACAAGATCCACACCGGCGACGAGCTGGCGCACACGCCCTACGTCATCTACGGCTTCGGCGCGCCGCCGGCGAACTACACCGCGATCGACTTCTCCGACGTGCGTTTCCCCGGCGATCGCCGCGACTGCCAGACCTGTCACGCCGCCGGCACGAACCTGATCCCGCCGTTCCCGGGGCACGCCCTCGGCACCCAGCTCGGTCATCTCGACCCGGCGACCGGCCAGTTGATCGTCGACGGACGCCTCGGGCCGATCACCTCCGCGTGCACCTCGTGCCACGACAGCGATGCCGCGATGGCGCACGCCGAGACGCAGACCGGGAGCAGCGGCGAGGCGTGCGAGGTCTGCCACGCCGAGGGCCGCGACGTCGCCGTCTCCGCGGCGCACGTACGCAACGTGCAGTGAGCTACCGGTTCGGCAGAGGATGATGCTATAGGGGCGCCGGCCGCGCTGGGGAGCGCGGCCGGCGTCGAGGTGGCCCGGGCGGGGGGATCCCGCCGCGCAAGCGTTCTGGGGAGGAAGCGTGCGCATTGGGTGGAGGATCGGGACTGCGTTGCTCTACGGCATCGGTGTCGCCGCGTTGCCGGCGCGCGCCGCCGATCTGTGGGGCAACCTCGACCTGCTCGGCCAGGTGCGCGAGAGCTATCAGGACCGCGATACCGAAGCGCCGACCAACGTCTACGCCAACCTCGGCATCAACCACATGTGGCACGCCAGCGAGACCGAGGCGTACTTCCGCCTCGAGCAGGACCTCGCCGGCAACCAGAACACCAGCGACTTCTACGCCGGCTACGCGCGGGTGCCGAACGTCCTGCCCGGCGTGCAGGCGACCGTCGGCCGCCAGTTCCTGAGCGAGGGGCCGGGCAACGTCTTCGTCGCCGACGCCGGCAAGGTGAACGTCGACGTCGGCTGGCCGGTGATGTTCACCGTCTACGGCGGTGCGCCGCAGTACTTCGAGCCCACCTACTCGACGCCGATCATCTCGCAGGACGAGATCCTGTGGGGCGGCAACATGCGCACCACGCGGTGGAACGGCGGCCAACTGACCCTCGGCTACCAGCAGTGGGAGCGGAACAGCAAGGTCCTGCAGCAACTGGTCAGCGCCAGCGCCGTGCAGTCGATGCCGACCTGGCTCTTCGCGCCGCGCTTCTACGGCACGTTCGGCTACGACGCCGACCGCGCCAACGTCGACACCGCCACCGGCGGCGTCGATTTCACCGTCAGGGAGCCGCTGCTGCTGTTCAACGTCGCCACCACCTACTACCAGCCGCAGGACAACACCGGCACGCTGCCCGATCTCAACCGCCAGGAGGACACGATCTTCCAGTTGTTCTCGAACAGCAACCTGTGGCAGGCGCGCGGCGGCGTGCGCCACCCGTTCTCCCGCGAGCTGTCGGTGTACGGCGACTTCTCCTACCAGAACTACGACAACGCCGTGAACCAGAACCAGAACGGCTATCTCGCCCACGCCGGCCTGATGTGGCTGCCGGAGGGCGACGGGCTGGAGCAGGTCGTGCTCGCCTACTACCTGGCCGACAGCGGCGGCGGCAACGTCAACGGCATCTCCCTCTATTACGAGAACAAGGTGTACGAGCGGATCACCTTCCGCTTCCGCACCGACCTCGCGTACTACGAGAAGGAGAGCAACCAGAGCGACTGGCCGGTGGCGACCCGCACCGGGCTCGCCTATGAGTTCCTCCCCGGTCTCGACGGCCAGCTCATCTTCGAGGCCAATCGCAACGCGCTCTTCGACGCCGACTTCCGCTTCGGCTTCGCGCTGACCTACAACTTCAAACACTACGTCAAGGAACCGTGGAACCGCGCCGACACGCCGTCCGACACGGCGGCATATCCGGCCGCCGCGCCCGCGGAGTCGCACTCGTGAGACCGCTGCCCGCGCTGGGGTTCGCCGTGGTGGCGGTGGTGGGGGCGACGGCGCTGCTGACCGCCTGCCGCAATGCGCTGCCGACCACCAGCTTCCTGCACAAACGGGCGGCGCCGGAGTCGAAGAGCACCAGCGATGCGCGACACCGCTTCGATCACGCGCTGCACGCCGAGGTGCTCGCCGCGCAGGGCCAGACCTGCGCCGACTGCCACCGCTTCGACGTCATCATCGAGACCGGCGAGCCGGCCCTGGCGAGCGACATCTCGGCGCGCGCGCTGCACCCGGGCGGGGCCGCCTGCCATTACTGCCACGGCCCCGGCGAGACCAAGATGGCGACCGCGCCGGGCACCTGCACCACCTGCCACACCAACCTGCTGCCGCTGCGACCGACGGACCACGACGTGTCCTGGATCCGCGTCCACGCCTCGGTCGCCCAGGCGCAACCCGGGCAGTGCGAGAACTGCCACAAGCAGTCGGAGTGCATCTACTGCCACGAGACCCGCGACACCATCCAGACGATCGTCCACGACCGCAATTTCCTCTACTTCCATTCGATCGAGGCGCGGGCCAATCCGATGCAGTGCGGCAGTTGCCACCGCGAGGACTACTGCATCCGCTGCCACCAGCAGGGCAAACCGGAGGTGAGACAATGACCCGCGTGGCGCGCCGGACGCCTGGCTCCGCGACCCCGCGGCCGGCCAGGGGGCGCCGCTTCCTCGCGGCCGCGCTCGCCGCCGCGCTCATCGCCGCCTGCGGCGACAACGCCGCGCCGAGCAGCGAAAACTACGGCAATCTGCTCAACTCGCCCGGCGGGCTCATCGTGCTCGAGGAGGAGCACCCCACCGGATGGCAGCGGCCCGACTGCTTCGCCTGCCACAACGTGCTCAACATGCACACCGTCAACCGCACCGGATTGCCGAGCTGCAACAAGCTGCCGCAGCCCCCTGCCACCGGCTGCATCAACCTGCTCGAGATCCAGCAGATCATCGACAACGAAGGCCAGGATAGCTGCCCGATGTGTCACGGCGACAACGGAGTGTCGCCATGAGCCTGCGCTGGCTGGCGCTGCTGGCCGTGCTGGCGCTCTGCGCCCCGGGGCTGCCCCTGCGCGCCGCCGAGGACGATACCAACCCGCACCGCATGAGCGGGCCGGACGATGACTCGGGTTGCGGCTTCTGTCACGAGGACGACATGAGCCTGTCGAGCTCGCTGCTCGACACCTGCCTGAGCTGCCACTCCCTCACCGAGCACTCCGGCTCGCAGGAACACCTGCACGCCACCGCGGCGGTGGTGGCGCGCCTGCGGCCGACGCCGATCAAGGCCGGCGCCGAGCCGATCCTGCCGCTCACCTCCGAGGGCACGATGTGGTGCGGAACCTGCCACCTCTATCACGACCCGCAGGTGAACGAGGAAGCGCTGTTGCCCGAGCGCTGGCACCCGCCGATGCGCGGCATGGCCGCCGCCGTGGCCGATGCCCTGGCGTCGCGCTGGGGCGATCTCGCCGCCAAGTACGACCAGAAGCTGCCGGTCGCCAGATTCTCGGCCCACGGCACCAACGCGTTGCGCCTGTCGGTGTCCGACGGTCGCCTCTGCGGCGAGTGCCACAGCTATCCGACGAAGGCGGCGAGGAGATGAGCCCGCGCCTGCTGCTCGGCCTCGCCCTGCTGTTCGTCGCCGCCTGTGGTCACGACGGCGCGCCGCAGTACGGCGGAAAACCGCCGCCGATCGACCAGGTCTACGGCCAGTGCACCTTCTGCCACGACCAGGTGGCAGTGCCGATGTACACCTTCGGCGGGCACGGCGGCTTCAAGGTCACCTGCACGACCTGCCACGATCAGGACCTCACCCCGGGCCGGGTCGGCCCGGACCACCGCAACGTGCCGGCGTGCGCCGACTGCCACAGCAAGCAGAAGACCCACATGGATCCCGCCGCCGGCACGCCGCAGCAGTGCCTGGTCTGCCACACCCCGCACGGCTCGCCGAACCTCTACCTGGTCGACACCGACATCACGGTGCCGAGCGGCGCCGTCGCGCCGATCGACTTCACCAACCTGATCGGCAAAGCCGATGGCAGCTTCGCCAGCGCCACCGATCCCGGCACCGGGCTCTGCGAGGTCTGCCACGCGACGACGACCTACTACAACAGCGAAGGCACCGGCGCGCCGCACTTCACCAACAACTGCGTCGTCTGCCACACCCACGCCGCCGCCTTCGCGCCGCCGCCGTAGCGCCTACGCGCGCTCGATCAGCAGGCTCTGGGCGGCGCGGCCGATCGGGCCCCGCTGGTCGAAGAGCCAGCTCTCCGCCAGGCCGATGCCGGTCGGTTGCGGGTAGGTCACGGCGTCGAGGCAGATCCACTCCGCCTCCGGATAGCGGTGCAGGTAGATCGTCAGGTCGGGGTTGATGAAGCTGTAGCCGTCGGCGCGGTGCAGGATCCAACTGATGCCGTTGCCGAAGTCGGCGGCGGCGGCGACGCGGCTGAGCGGCGAGGTCGGCTCGCCGTGCAGCACCGGCACCCGCAGGCGGATCCAGTCGACCGCCGGACCCGGTTCGTCGAAGCTGCCGCGGACGAAGCGGTGCTCGACGGCGGCGTTGTGGAAGCCGCGGTACGACAGCGAGTCGCTCCACGGCGGCAGGCTGTCGCGGCCGCCGTCGGGCGGCGATGGCGCGGCGATCCGCGGCAGGCCGGCGGGCAGCGCGACGTCGGCGCGCCGCAGGCGCAGCGCGGTGCAGCGCGCGACCTCGGTGTCCCCGCGCCACAGCGACGCCTCGACCAGTTGCACCTTGCGGCCCGGCCGCAGCACGCGCGTCCGCGCCGTCAGCGGCGCGATCGGCACGGGCCGCAGCAACTCGATGGTCAGCCGCGCCACCTGCATGCCGGCGCCACCGTCGGCCTCCTCCGCGAGCACGGCGAGCAGCGCCGCCGGCGCCCCGCCGTGCTGCGCCTCCGGCGTCCACGGACCGCGCGCCAACTCCGACGGGGTGAACTGGCTGCCGTCGCGAACGAAGAGCGCATCTGTCGCCATCTGCCAGCCGCTAGCACGGGCGCCGCGGCCGTTGCACGCGGCACCCCGTGCCCGGGCGGGATCACGGCTCGGGAGCGCGATCGTCCCCTTCCGGAATCTCGATCCGACCGGCGGCGAATTTTCTATTCGACCCGCTCGGCATCGCCGCCTACGGCTGGAGCATCCCCAGCGACGAAGGAGGACCAGATGAACGACGAGCTGTTTGGCGATCGGCGCAAGGCGAACGAGGAATCCTATTTCGCCAAGCGCGAGGAGGAGCTGCGCGCCGGCCTGCGCGGCCGCGCCGAACGCGAGGCGCGCCGCCGCGCCCTGGCGGAGGCGACCGGAGTCAGCGACGCGTGGATTCTCGACGCCCTGCTGGCGCAGGGCGTCAACGAGCGGTCGGTCGACGGGTTCATCCTGCTACCCCTGGCGGAGGTGGCGTGGGCCGACGGGCAGGTCGACCCCGCCGAACGCGATGCCGCGCTGGCGGCGGCGGCGCGGCACGGCCTGGCAGCGGACGGCCTGGCCCTGTTCGAGACCTGGTTGGCGCACCGGCCGAGCGACGCGCTGGTGGAAACCTGGCGGGCCTTCGTCGCCGCGCGGGCCAGCACCGTCGACCCGCCGCGTCGCGACGGGTGGCGGCGCGAATTGCTCGACGAGGCGCGCGCCGTGGCCCGCGCCTCGGGCGGCATGCTCGGCTTCGGCAGCAAGATCTCCGGCGCCGAGGAGCAGGCGCTGCGCGGCATCCAGGCCGCGCTGTCGTAGCCGGCGCTCGGTGGCAATGACGTTCCCCCGTCATCGCCGGCGTGCCGCCCGTCGCCGGACGCGGGCGCCCCCGCCGGGCGTCCGCGGTCGACGCCCGCCGCCCGTCCGTACTAAGGGGGCGGCATGAAATTCGGAGTGATGTACGCCAACGCCGGCCCGTTCGCCTATCCGCAGATGCTCACGCACCTGGCGCAGACGGCGGAGCGGGTCGGGGTCGAGTCGATGTGGACGATCGAGCACGTGGTCATCCCCGTCGGCTACCAGTCCACCTACCCGTACGATCCCTCGGGCAGGATCCCGGCCCCGGATCAGATACCGATGCCCGATCCGCTGATCGCGCTCGCCTATGCCGCGGCGGTGACGACGACGCTGCGTCTCGCCACCGGCATCCTCATCCTGCCGCAGCGCCACCCGATCTACGTCGCCAAGGAGACGGCGACCCTCGACGTGCTGTGCAACGGCCGCCTGATGCTCGGCATCGGCATTGGCTGGCTGCAGGAGGAGTTCGACGCCCTCGGCATCCCGTTCGCCGAGCGCGCGGCGCGCACGGCCGAGTCGGTGCGCGCCATGCGCTCGCTGTGGAAGGACGCGCCGGAGCCGTTCCGCGGCAGGTTCTTCCGCTGGGAGGCGCTGGAGATGAACCCGAAGCCGGTGCAGAAGCCCGGCATCCCGATCATCGTCGGCGGCCACACCGAGATGGCGGCGCGGCGCGCCGCCCGCTACGGCGACGGCTTCTTCCCCGGCGTCACCGACGAGGAGAAGCTCGTCTGGCTGCTCGGCATCATGCGCGAGGAGTGCGAGAAGGTCGGCCGCGATCCGGCGGCCATCGAGATCACCTCCGGTCGCGCCGTTCCGGACGTCGACGGCGGCAGGCGCCTGGCCGACCTCGGCGTCGCCCGCTTCATGGTCCCGCCGCCGGCCTTCGATCCCGACGGCGTCACGGCGGGCCTGGAGAAGCTCGGCGAGCTGATCGCCACGGTGTCCTGAAAGGCCGGTGCACCGCAGTCGGGTTGGCCTTGATGCGACAAAGGACTTTCACCACGGAGGCACGGAGACACGGAGAGTACTGATCTCGAAGCCCGCCCAGGGTCCTCCCAAAGTTCATTAGAAATGGAGTGAGAAGAGGCCCCGCTGCCTTCGCTGTGGCACCGAGCCCTCCGTGTCTCCGTGCCTCCGTGGTGAGGAGTTTTCTGTCTCATCAAGGTTGGACCCGCCTCCAGACGGAGGCGGGAGCGCGGACGACTACCATCGCTGGCGGCCGGTTGATAAGGTCCGCCGAATCCATGCGCTACTCACGCTCGCTGATCCCGACGCTGAAGGAAAATCCCGCCGACGCCGAGGTGGCGAGCCACAAGCTGATGGTGCGCGCCGGCATGCTGCGGCAGGTGGCGCGCGGCATCTACGACGTCCTGCCCCTCGGCCTGCGCGTCGTGCGCAAGGTCGAGCGCATCGTGCGCGAGGAGATGAATCGGGCCGGGGCGCAGGAGATCCTGATGCCGACCATCTGCCCGGCCGAGCTCTGGCAGGAGACCGGGCGCTGGGAGCACTACGGCAAGGAGCTGCTGCGCATCCGCGATCGCAACGATCGCGACTTCTGCTACGGGCCGACGCACGAGGAAGTGGTCACCGACATCGTCCGTCGCGAGGTGCGCTCGTACCGCGACCTGCCGCTGAACCTGTACCAGATCCAGTCGAAGTTCCGGGACGAGATCCGGCCGCGCTTCGGTCTCATGCGCGGGCGCGAGTTCATCATGAAGGACGCCTACTCCTTCCACGTCGACTACGCCGACTGCGAGCGCGAGTACCGCGTCATGTCGGAGGCCTATCACCGCATCTTCAGCCGCTGCGGCCTCACCTTCCGCCCCGTCGAGGCGGCGACCGGCGCCATCGGCGGCAGCATGTCGCACGAGTTCCACGTCCTCGCCGAATCGGGCGAGGACGCGCTGGTGAGCTGCGCGCGCTGCGGCTACGCCGCCAACGTCGAGCAGGCCGGCATTCCCGCGGTGCCGCCGCCGGCGCACGCGGCGCCGCTCAAGCCGATGGCCGCGGTGGCGACGCCGGGGCAGCGGACGGTGGAGGAGGTCAGCGCCTTCCTCGGCGTGCCGCCCGACCGCTTCGTCAAGACGCTGCTGGTCACCACCGACGCCGGCGAGACGGTGGCGGCGCTGGTGCGCGGCGACCACACGCTGAGCGAAGCGAAGCTCCTGCGCGCCCTGGGCGCGTCGACATTGACGATGGCGGACGCCGCGACGGTGGAGAAGACGACCGGCGCCGCCGTCGGTTTCGCCGGTCCGGTGGGACTGAAGGCGCGCATCATCGCCGATCAGGCGCTGCGCGGCATCGCCGGCGCGGTGGCGGGCGCGAACCAGACCGACCGGCATCTGGTCGACGTCGCCCAGGAGCGCGATCTCCCCGACCTGGCATTCGCCGACCTGCGCTTCGCCCAGCCGGGCGATCCCTGTGCGCGCTGTCCCGACGGCGTCTACGAGGGGCACCGCGGCATCGAGGTCGGCCAGGTCTTCTACCTCGGCACCAAGTACTCGCGGGCGATGGGCGCGACCTATCTCGACGCCAACGGCGCCGAGCAGGTGATGGAGATGGGCTGTTACGGCATCGGCATCACCCGCACGGTGGCGGCGGCGATCGAGCAGCACCACGACGAGCACGGCATCATCTGGCCGCTGGCGATCGCGCCGGCGCACGTCCACCTCATCGCGGTGAACCCGAAGGAAGACGCGCAGCGGCAGGCGGCGGAGACGCTGTACCGCGATCTGCACGAGGCCGGCGTCGAGGTGCTGTACGACGATCGCGAGGAGCGTCCGGGCGTGAAGTTCAAGGACGCCGACCTGATCGGCATTCCCTACCGCGTGACCATCGGCCCCAAGGCGCTGGCGCGCGGCGCGGTCGAATTCAAGCCGCGGCGCGCCGCCCAGGCGGAGGAGATGCCGCTGCACGATGCCGTCGGGCGGCTCGCCGCCCTGGCGCGCGGGGACCAGCACGGATGAGCGTCTTCTCGATCCTCGGCCCGCCGCCTGGCCAGATGCGGGCGCGCCTGATCTTCGCGCTCGACGTCGCCTCCACGCCCGAGGCGATCGCGCTGGTCGATCTGCTCAAGGACGAGGTCGGCCTGTTCAAGGTGGGCAAGCAGCTCTTCCTGCACGCCGGACCGGAGATCATCCGCCAGATCAAGGAGCGCGGCGGCGAGGTGTTCCTCGATCTGAAGTTCCACGACATTCCGCGCACCGTCGCCAAGGCGGGCGCCGAGGCGACGCGCCTGGGCGTGCGCATGTTCGATCTGCACGCCTCCGGCAGCGTGGCGATGATGCGGCAGACCATCGCCGAGGTGAACAAGGTGTCGCGCACCGAGCACCTGGTGCGGCCGAAGCTGCTGGCGGTGACGGTGCTCACCAGTCTCAACCAGGACGACCTGAAGAAGGTCGGCTTCCGCAGCGGCGTCGAGAGCCAGGTGGTGCGCCTGGCCAGGCTGGCGCGCGAGGCCGGCATGGACGGCGTCGTCGCGTCGGCCCACGAGGTGGCGCGCATCCGCAAGGAGTGCGGCCGCCGCTTCCTCATCGTCACCCCCGGCATCCGCCCGCCGAAGGGGTCGATGGACGACCAGAAGCGGGTGCTGACGCCGGAGGAGGCGATCCGCGCCGGCGCCAATTACCTGGTCGTCGGCAGCCCGATCCGCGACGCGGCCGATCCCGCGGCCGCCGCGCGCAGCATCGTCGCCGCCATGGAGCGCGGCGCCGGCCTTCCCGGCAGCGTCCGCGCGTGACGCGAGCGGGAGGACCCGGCGGGCGAGCGCGGGCTCACCGCTCGGGCGCGACCTGGAAGCGATCGAGGTAGGCCGCGTACAGACGCGCCACCGCGTCGGCGGTGAAGCCGAAGTCGGCGAGCGCGTAGCGATGGGCGCCGTGCTTTCCCCGCGGCTTGGCGGCGAGGTGCGCCGCCATGCGCTGGCGGGTGTCGGCGGCGAGCGCCAGGCCGAGCCGCGCGTACAGCGCCGCCAGGGTGTCGAGCGGTCGCGCCATGAGGTCGGCATAGGCGACGTCGACGAACTGCGCGTCGGGTAGGCGACCGTCGGCGCGCATGGCGATCATGCGCTCGAGCAGGCCGGCGACGCCGGCGGCCGTCGCGGCGGCGATGGCGGCGACGTCGACGCGGTCGCTGCGCATCGCCCGCAGCGTCGCCAGCAGGCTGATCGTCGACGGCAGCGTCTGGCGAGGGTCGCGATGGGTGAGGACGATCCGGGCGTCGGGATAGACCGCGAACAGCGCCGCCAGCGTGCCGAGATGGCTCGGCGCCTTCAGCACCCAACGCGCCCGGCGATGGCGCGCCTGCAGGCACTGCAGGATGGCGCGGTGGATGCGGTAGGCGGGACCGATGTCGTGCGTCGCCATCCAGCGGCTGTAGGACGGCACGTCGAGCGCGCCGGAGAAGTGGTTCGACTGGAACGCGTGCGCCATCAGGAAGATGCACTCCTGCGGATGGACGGCCGCGTTCTCGTGCATGGCGACATAGGCGGGCGCCAGGTCGTGCCACCACGTCACCTCGGCGTCGGCGACGGCGATGCGCGGGTCCGTGGCGGCGGTCGCCGCCGTCGGCGGCGGGGTGGAGAACATCACTTCCCAGGTTGCCGGCGTGCGGTGGTCGGGGTCGCAGGCGAGCAGCTCGTGCAGGATCGAGGTGCCCGAGCGGGCCGTTCCGACGATGACGATCGGCGCCGTCACCGGCGCCGCCGCGGCGGTCGGGTCGGTGCGCTGCCAGGCGACCAGGCGCAGGCGGTTCTGCAGCAGGCGCAGCACCTCGGCGCGGGTGAGCAGCCGTCCCGCGACGGTCAGCGCGGCCTCGCGGTCGGCCGCCTCGAGCAGCACGCGCAACGGCGTGCGGAACTCATCGGGCCCGAAGTCGTCGAGGCCGGTGGCGGCGATCGCCTCGGCGATCAACTCGTCGGTGTCGAGTCGGATCAGGCGTTGCGCGCCGCCGACGCCGGCCGCCAGCGCGTTCATCCGTGCCAGCCATTGGGGCGGCGGGGGCGGCGACCAGCTCATCGGCGGAAGCGGCGGGTGAGCGCCGCGCGGCGGCGGCGGATCTGCTCGACGCGGGCGCGGGCGTCGAGGCGTGGGTGCGCGGCGGGCAGGTGGGTGGCGACGGCGGCGAGGGGGAGGCGCGCGGCGACGGGGACGGGCGCCGTCTCGGTCCACACCCAGCGGTACGAGACGAGGCCGAAAGGCCGGCCCTCCGTGTCCAGCCAGTTCGGCGAGCCGGGGTCGTGCGCCGCGAGCACGAAGCGCACGTCCCCGTCCTCGTCGACGTGCGCGGTGTGGCCGGTGAAGCTGTTGCTGCGGTTGGCGATGTCGAGGGATTCGAACCAGTGCGGGCTGTAGAGCTGGATCGACCAGTAGCGGGCGCGCGGCGGCGTGCAGCGGATGACCAGCGCCTCGTCGTCGGCCAGGTGCCACGCGCCGGCGCCATAGAGGATGTCGGCGGCGCCGCCCGGGACCCGCCGCGGCGCGCCCATGACATTGGGCTCGAGCTCGCGCAGCCGCGCCGCCAGGTAGGCGTTCCAGTGGACCACCGTCCGCTCGACCCAGGTGGCGGCGCGCTCCAGCGCCGCGGCGATGGCCTCGGGGGAGAGCGCCGGTGGCGCCTCGCCCTCGTGGCCGACCCGTTCGATGTGGAAGGGCACGGAGACGTCGGCCTCCCAGTCGCTGACGTACTGTCGGATCAGCACGTGCTCGACGCCGGGCACCAGCGGGATCCAGTTGCCCGGCCGCGGCGTGGGCGACAGGGCGATCTCGAGGTACCCGTCGGCGTCGACCGTTAGTGCCTCCAGGCTGCGTTCGGCGAACACCCGTGTCGCGCCCATCTGCAGGTCGCCCTCGGCGGTCGAGACGATGAGCGCGCGCACGCCGCGCACGTTCGCCCAGACGCGGTAGCTCTCGCCGGGATCGACGCGGGCGCGCAGGTAGGTGTTGTCGGCGTTCGGCCCGCCCCACTTCAGGACGTCGTCGTCGAAGCGCAGGAAGGCGGGATGATGCGGATCGCCGAAGTCGACGAACCACTGCAGCGCGAACGCCGTCAGACGGGCGAGGTGGCGGTGGCCCTCCGCCCGGCCGCGCGCATCGGCGGGAAAGTCGTCAGCGGCGATTCGCGCCGCCAGCGCGCCGAGTCGGCGGCTGAACCGCGCCCAGGGATCCTCGGTCACCCGCGCTGCCTACGACGCTCCCGCGCCGGTTCGCAAACGGCGGCCGCGCGCCGCCCTGGTGCCGCCATGATCCTGCTGCGCCGGGCGCGCTGGTCACGGCGTCGCCGTTGGGCGGAGGAATCGTTGGACGTGGCGCAGGTACTGCGGGACGTCACGCACGGCGGCCCGCAGGCCTTCGTAGACCAGGGTCGGATCGATTTCATCGTACTCGTGCACGAGCCGATTGCGCAGTCCGGCGCTGGCGGCGATCTGCTTGGCGAATGGTGCGGGCAGCACGCCGATCTTCGCGAGCTGGGTGAACGAATCGAAATAGTCGCGCGGCGGCGGCAGGCCGGATTCGGTGACGAGGTGGTAGTTGATGTCGATCATCCGACCGACGATGCGTTCGAGGTAGCGTTCGGCCAGCACCTCATCGGTCGCGCTGGCGAGATAGTCGCTGATCGCCCGTGCCGCGAGCGCCGCCAGCGGCTCGAGATCAGCGGCAATCAGCACCATCTTTCGCGTCACCAGCTCGGCATCGGTCATGGCGCGCCCGCCAACACCCGCTCCACGTAGCGGCGCTCCATTGCCAGGTAGCGGCGGTGATCCTGATACCGCTTGAAGGCGTAGATGCGCAGGCGTTGCAACGCCTGCGGGGAGCCATACAACAGGTGGCACGCCTCGGTGATCTGCTTGAGAAACAGTGGGTCGGCCCGGTTGATGAAGGCGAGATCGACGTCGCGATCCGGAAACAGCTCCTGCAGGTCCGCGAGGAGTGCCGCGTGCCCGTGCAGCGTGTCCGGTAGGCGCTCGACCAGCGCCGCCAGGTCGACGTCGCTGCGGGCGTGCACCCGCCCGGTGACAGACGAGCCGAAGCGGAGCAGAAGCACGATGCCGTGCTTGCGCGCTACCCGTGCGAGAGCTTCAGCGCTCGGGTCCATGGCCGCCGTATCCTAGCCCGCATCGCCCGCCAGGTCACGCTGCCGCCCGAGACCCGGTGAGAAGCGCGGGGCGCGCCAGTGCCCGGTGTGGGCGCGGCGCGCGTCAGGCGCTCAGCGATCTGACCGCCTCGGTGGCGAGGCGGAGCAGCCAGCCGGGGAAGATGCCGAGGGCGATGGTCATGACGCTGGTCACCAGCAGGGTAGCGGTCAGGTAGGGGCGCTGGGCGACGCCCTGCACCTCGCGGCCGCCTTCGCCCATGTACATCTGCACCAGCACCGCCATGTAGTAGTAGATCGACACGACGCTGTTCAGCGCCGCGATCACCACCAGCCAGACGTAGCCCCGTTCGATGGCGGCGCTGAAGAGAAAGAACTTGCTGGTGAAGCCGGCGAAGAGCGGGATGCCGCCGAGCGACAGCATGAAGACGGTCATGCAGAAGCCGAGGAACGGGTAGCGGAAGCCGAGCCCGGCGTAGTCGCCGATCTCCTCGTTGGGTTCGCCGCGGCGCCCGACGGCGATGACGACGGCGAAGGCGCCGAGGGTCATCATCGCGTAGCCCATCAGCGCGAACAGCACGGCGCCGACCCCCTGGGTGTCGGCGGCGGTCAGGCCGACCAGCAGGTAGCCGGCGTGGGCGATGCTGGAGTAGGCGAGCATCCGCTTGACGTTGCGCTGGGCGATCGCCGCCAGGTTGCCGATGGTCATGCTCAGCACCGCCAGCAGCCAGACGACGGCGGCCCAGTCCACCGACAGCGGGCCGAGGGCGTGCAGGAAGACGCGGGCCAGGCCGGCGAAGGCGGCGGCCTTGACGCCGACGGCCATCAGGGCGGTGACCGAGGTCGGGGCGCCCTCGTAGACGTCGGGCGCCCAGGAGTGGAAGGGGACGGCCGCGACCTTGAACCCGAAGCCGATCAGCAGCAGCGCCACCGCGGCGAGGGCCAGCGGCCGCTGCTCCGCCGACAGATGCAGGAGCTGCGAGGCGATGGGATCGAGCAGCACGGTGCCGAAGGCGCCGTACGCCATGGCGATGCCGAAGAGCAGGAAGCCGGAGGCGAAGGCGCCGAGCAGGAAGTACTTGAGCGCCGCTTCCGACGAGCGCAGCTCGGGACGCCAGATGCCGGCCAGCACGTAGACCGAGATCGACATGAGCTCGAGGCCGAGGAAGAGAATGATCAGGTCGTTGGCCTGCGCCATGACGACCATCCCGAGCACGGCGAGCAGGAACTGGACGTAGTACTCGCCGCTCTCGACGCGGATCGAGCCGAGGTAGTCCATCGACATCAGCAGGGTGAGGATGCCGATGACGCAGAGCACGACGGTGAAGAAGACCGCGAAGCGATCGAGCACGAAGCTGCCACCGAAGCCGGTGGCGTTCGACGACCAGAGCAGGGCGGCGGCGATGCCGGCGATGCCGAGGCCGATCATGCCGAGCCAGCCGAGGCCCTCGCGGTCGGGTCCCTCCATGAAGAGGTCGGCGACCAGCACCACCATCGCCGTCACGGCGATGACCAGTCCGGGGATGAGCGGCAGCCAGGAGACGTCCATCGTCGGCATCATCGGTCTCACCAGCGCAGCAGGCGCAGATCGTCGGCGTCGACCGTCTGGCGGTGTCGGAAGACGGCGATGATGATCGCCAGGCCGACCGCCGCTTCCGCGGCGGCGACCGTCATGACGAAGAAGACGATCACCTGCCCGTCGACGGCGAGCTGCTGACGGGCGAAGGCGACGAACGCCAGATTGGCGGCGTTCAGCATCAGCTCGATGCACATGAAGATGACGATGGCATTGCGGCGCAGCAGGACGCCGATGGCGCCGATGCTGAACAGCACGACGCTGAGGGCGATGTAGTAGCTGATCGGGGCGGCGGCGGTCATGCGATCTTCTTGCGGGCCAGGACCACCGCGCCGATCACCGCGGCCAGCATCAGCAGGCCGGTGATCTCGAACGGCAGCACGTAGGTGGTGAAGAGGCTGACGCCGACCGAGTCGATCGAGCCGTAGCCGGGCGCCAGCGGTGCCGCCATGCCGGGCCCCGGCACCAGCGCCCCGCCCTTGCGCAGCACGTAGAGCAGACCGAGGGCGAACAGCGAGGCGGAGAGCACGGTGGCGGTCTGCCAGCCGAGGCGGCGGCGTTGCGGCTCGTCGTCGCTCAGGTTGAGCAGCATGATGACGAACAGGAACACCACCATGATCGCGCCGGCGTAGACGATCACCTGCAGCGCGGCGACGAACGACGCGTCGAGGAAGATGAAGAACACCGCCAGCAGGAACAACGTCGCCACCAGGCACATGGCGCTGCGCACCGGGTGGCGGTTCAGCACCACGCCGAGCCCGGCGACGCAGACGAGGAAGGCGAGCGGGAAGAACAACCAGACGGGCATCAGTGCGATCCGGCGGCGAGCACGACCAGCGCGGTGACGATGGCGTTGAGGAAGCCGAGCGGCATGAGGCCGATCCAGCCCAGGCGCATGAGCTGGTCGTAGCGGAAGCGTGGCAGGGTCCAGCGCAGCATGATCTGGAACCAGCAGAGCAGCAGCGACTTGACGGTGTACGAGAGAATGCCGAGCAGCGTGACGACGAGCGACGGCAGCGCGACGATGGTCTCACCGAAGTGGAAGCCGTCGCGCTCGAGGAACGGCACCTGCCAGCCGCCGAAGAACAGCACCGTGCCCAGCGAGGCGACGATCACCACCTCGATGAAGTCGGTCATGAAGAACATCAGGTGCTTCATGCCCGAGTATTCGGTGAAGTAGCCGCTGATCAGCTCCGACTCGCTCTCCGGCAGGTCGAACGGGACGCGCTTGCTCTCGGCGATGCCGGCGCAGAGGAAGATGAGGAAGGCGAGCGGTTGGTAGAAGATGCCCCAGTTGGGCAGCACGCCGAAGATGGTCCCGCCCTGGGCGCGGCACATGGCCTGCAGGTCGACGGTGCCGTAGGTCATGATCATCGCCACCAGCGCCAGGCCCATGGCGAGCTCGTAGGAGATCATCTGGGCCGAGCCGCGGATGCCGCCGAGCAGCGACCAGCGGTTGTTCGAGGCCCAGCCGCCGAGCACGACGCCGTAGACGCCGAGCGACACCATGGCGAGGACGTAGAGGATGCCGATGTCGAGCGGCGCGACCTGCAGGTTGATCTCGCGCTCGCCGATGTACAGGACGTCGCCGAAGGGGATGACCGCGAAGGTGACCAGCGCCGGAAACACCGCCAGGCAGGGCGCCAGGGTGTGCAGCAGGCGGTCGGCGCCGCGCGGGATCACGTCCTCTTTGGTGAGGAACTTCAGCGGATCCGCCATCAGCGTGTTGATCAGGCCGGCGCCGGCGAAGCGAATGCCGAACGGCAGCGGAATGGCGGCGCGGTTGGCGCCGATGCGGTCGTGGATCAGGGCGCTGCCCTTGCGCTCCACCCAGCCGAGCAGGCCGGCGAGCTGCAGCGCGTTCAGGGTGACGACGAGCGCCAGGATCCCCGAGATGCCGATGTTGATGAGCAGCGCGTCCATGTGGTGCGAATCCCCCCTGCCAGCGTTCCGATGGCGCTAGTCGCGCGCCAGGCGGTCGACCAGCGCCAGCGTGCTCTCCGGGGTCAGGTTCTCCCAGTAGTCGTCGTCGACCTGCATCATCGGCGCCGTGCCGCAGGAGCCGAGGCACTCGACCTCGCTCAGGGTGAACCGGCCGTCGGCGGTGGTTTCGCCCAACGCGATGCCCAGCCGCTCGCGCAGGCAGTCGACGATGACGTCGGCGCCGCGCAGCGCGCAGGACAGGTTGGTGCACACCTGGACGTGGTGCTTTCCGACCGGCCGCTTGTAGTACATCGTGTAGAACGACGCGACCGAGGCGACGAACGCCGGCGGCAGCTCGAGCAGGCGGGCGACGTAGGCGAGCGTCTCGGTGCTCAGCCAGCCGAACTCCTGCTGCGCCAGCCAGAGCGTCGGCATGATCGCCGCGCGCTTGACCGGATAGCGCGTCAGGTACTGCTCGAACTTCGCTTTCGCGGCGGGGGAGAACTCGACGGACGACATGAGCGGGAACTGGGGCCTTTCAACACCGAGACGCGAAGCTGGGGAGGGGGAAAGTCCAGAGATCCGTTCTCTGCGAACCTCCGCGTCTCCGCGTCCTCGCGTTGAGCCTGTGTCTGGTCAGCGGTCGCACTCGCCGCCGATCATGTTGACCATGCCGAAGGTGGTGATGATGTCGGCGACCATGTGGCCCTTCAGCATCGCGCCCAGGGCGCCCATGCTGTAGAAGCACGGCGGGCGGACGCGGCAGCGGTACGGACGACCGCTGCCGTCGCTGACGATGTAGAAGCCGAGCTCGCCGTTGCCGCCCTCGACCGCCTGGTAGACCTCGCCCGCCGGCACCTTGGCGCCCTCCATGATGAGCTTGAAGTGGTGCATCAGCCCCTCGATGGAGGTGTAGACCCGGTGCTTCTCCGGCAGCACGTAGCGCGGATCGTCGATGCGGATCGGCCCGTCCGGCAACTCGCGCAGACCCTGCTCGACGATGCGCATGCTCTGCTCGATCTCGTTCACGCGCACCAGGAAGCGGTCGTAGTTGTCGCCCGTCGCGCCGAGCGGGATCTCGAAGTCGAAGCGCTCGTAACCGGAGTAGGGCTGCGCCTTGCGCACGTCGTAGGCGACGCCGGCGGCGCGCAGCAGCGGACCGGTGACGCCGTAGCTGATCGCCTCCTCGGCCGAGATGATGCCGACGCCCGACATGCGATCGTAGAAGATGCGGTTGCGGGTCAGCAGCTTGTCGCAGTCGTCGAGCACGCCGCGCAGGTTCGTGAAGGCGGCGGCGACGCGCTCCCTGATGTCGAACGGCAGGTCGCGGGTCACGCCGCCGATGCGGGTGTAGGAGATCGTCAGCCGCGCCCCGGTCACCGCCTCGACGATGTCCCACAGGAACTCGCGCGATTCGTTGGTGAGGAAGCCGACGGTCTGCGCCCCCGCCTCCGCGGCGCCCATGCCGAGGCAGGTCAGGTGATCGCAGATGCGCGAGATCTCGCTCATGATGACGCGGATCACCTGGCAGCGCGGCGGCACCTCGATGCCGCACAGGCGCTCGACGCCGAGGATGAAGCCGACGTTGTTGATCAGCGGCGAGACGTAGTTGAGCCGGTCGGTGTAGGGGATCGCCTGCGTCCAGGTCCCCTGCTCGATCATCTTCTCGAAGCCGCGGTGCAGGTAGCCGACCTCGGTGTCGCAGGCGAGGATCACCTCGCCGTCGAGCTTGAGATTGAACTTGATCGTGCCATGGGTCGCCGGATGGGCCGGGCCCATCTGGATGTCCATGATCTCTTCCGACGGGTCGACCTCGATCGAGAAGCGCTGCTCGACGGCGGCCATCAGAACTTCCACCCCGTTTCGATGGGATCGCGTTCGGGCACCAGCGGCTGGCGTTTGTTCACCGGGTAGTCGCGGCGCAGGGGATGGCCGACGAACTCCTCGTACATCAGGATGCGGCGCGGATCCGGGTGGCCGACGAAGCGGATGCCCATCATGTCCCAGCACTCGCGCTCGGCCCAGTTGGCCAGCTTCCACAACGGCGTCAGCGAGTGCACCCAGGCGTCGGTCTCGACGACCCGGATCTTCACCCGCAGGCGGTGGTTCTGCGGCAGCGAGTAGAGGTGGTAGACGACCGCGAAGCGCGGCGACTGGCCGAGGTAGTCGACCGCGGTGACGTCCATCAGGAAGTTGAACGCGAATTCCGGCCGGTCGCGCAGGGCGCCGAATATCTCCAGGGCGTCGTCGCGGTGGATCTCGAGCGTCGCCTCGCCGTGCGCCGCGTCGGCGGCGCGGACGCGCTCGCCGAACGTCTGGCGCAGGCTGGCCACCATCTCGTCGGCGTTCATTCCCACTGCAGCGCCCCCTTGCGCCACTCGTAGAGCAGGCCGATGACCGCCACGAAGAGGAAGATGGCCATCGCCGCGAAACCGCCCCAGCCGAGCTGCCGGAAGACGACCGCGTATGGGTACATGAACACCACTTCGACGTCGAAGACGATGAACAGGATGGCGGTCAGGTAGAACTTGACCGAGAACCGACCCCAGGCCGAGCCGCTGGGCTCGTTGCCGCACTCGAACGCCTCGAGCTTGGTGGCGGTCTTGTTGCGCGGGCTGAGAAAGCGATTCACGTTCACCATGACGGTGACGACGATCAGCGCCAGCGCGAAGGTGATGAGCACCGGGATGTACTGAGCGAGCATGGGGCGACGAGTCGGTTAGGGCAGAAAAGCGACCATCGTGCAGTTATGAAATGCCCTGGAAGGAGTCAACCTATGCCGACGGGCGGCACCCCGGCGGCGCCAGGGCGTGGACGCGCCAATGGTGGCTACGCTTCGACCTCGAAGCCCATCTCGCTGACCATCGACTGGGCGTCGCGGTAGGCCTGGCCCGGGGTGGTCAGGTAGCCGTCGACGAAGATCGAGTTGGCGACGTGCAGGGCGAGGGGCCGGAACCAGCCGAGGTTGCCCTCGCCGCCGCCGGCCAGGCGGATCTCGGCCGCCGGGTTGGTGAGGCGAAAGAGGCAGAGCGCGCGCAGGCAGTCGAGCGGGCTCAGCTCGTGGCGGTCCGCGAACGGCGTGCCCTCGATCGGGATCAGGAAATTGACCGGCAGGGAGTCGACCTGCAGATCGCGCAGGGCGAAGGCGAGGTCGATGACGTCTTCCGCGGTCTCGCCCATGCCGAGAATGCCGCCGCAGCAGGTCGCGAGGCCGGCGCGGCGCACCGCCTCGACGGTGCGGACGCGGTCCTCGTAGGTGTGGGTGGTGCAGATCTGGCCGTGGTGGCGGGCGCTGGTGTTGAGGTTGTGATTGACGAAGTCGATGCCGGCGGCCTTGAGGCTGCGCGCCTGCTGCTCGTCCATCAGGCCGGCCGAGACGCAGAGCTCGATCTCCGGCTGCTCGGCCTTGATGGCGCGGGCCGCGGCGCAGAAGCGGTCGATGTCGTTGGCGCTCGGGCCGCGGCCGCTCGTCACCATGCAGAAGCGCCGCGCCCCGGCAGCGGTTGCACGGCGTGATCCGGCCAGCAGCTCGTCCACGGACTCGAGGCGGTAGCGGGGGATGTCGGCCTCGGACACCGCCGATTGCGAGCAGTAGTGGCAGTCCTCGGGGCACAGCCCGCTGCGCGCGTTGCGCAACTGGCACAGCTTCACCCGCTTGCCGCAATGGCGCTCGCGCACCCGCGCCGTCGCCCGCAGCAGCGCCGGCACCTCGTCGTCGCCGGCCGCGAGCACGCGTCGCGCCGCCTCTCGGTCGAGCGCGCCGCCGCCGAGCACCAGGTCCGCGAGCTCGTCAGCCCAATGGGTCATTGTCGGGCGCCTACCAGAAATCCGCCGATGAGCACAGATGACCAGTCGCGAACGGTCGATCGGACGCGATCGCGCATCATCGGTGTTCATCGGCGGCCATCTGTGTTCATCTGTGTCCCGCGATGCCGCTCGACGAGATCCGCCGCCTCATTCGCGAGGCCCTCGGCGTCATGCCGACGCTCGATCTGCACGGGCTCGGCGTGAAAGCGGCGTTGCACGCCACCGAGGACTTCTTGCGCGACGCGCAGGAGGACGGGCTCGGGTCGGTGCGGATCATCTACGGCAAGGGCCGCCGCAGCCCGGGTGGCCGCGGCGTCCTGCGCGAGGTGATCCCGCGCTGGCTCGACGGCGATGGGCGCGTGTACGTCCGCCGCTGGGAGCGCTGTCCCGACCCCAGCGGGGCCGACGGCGGCATGATCGTCTGGGTGCGGGAGCTGCCGGACGATGAGGACGGAGAGGGCTGAGCGCGGACGGGCCAGGCTCGCCGGTCACCCGCGCAGGACCTGGCCGGCGGCGGCGCCGGTCAGCTCGCCCCGTTCGACCGCGACGGCGCCGTTGACGATCACCGCTTCGATGCCGTCGGCCTTGGTGAGCAGGCGCGGGCCCCCGCCGGGGAGGTCGTAGACGAGCTTGGTCTCGCGGTCGATGACGCGCGTTGGATCGACCAGCACCACGTCGGCGAACCACCCTTCGACCAGGCGGCCGCGCTCCTTGATGCCGAAGAGCTCGGCGGGCGCGGCGGTGAGCTTGCGCACCGCGCGCTCGAGCGGCATCAGGCCGCGCTCGCGGATCCAGCGGCCGAGGAAGTAGGTCGCATAGGCGTGGTCGGCGAGCAGCGTCAGGTGGGCGCCGGCGTCGGAGAGGCCGATGAGGAAGTCGTCGTCGAGCAGCGCCGGTTTCCGCTGCATGTCGCCCGCCAGGCAGTAGCTGAATTCCATCTGCAGGTCGTCCTCGAGGGCGATGTCGAAGAAGACGTCGAACGGATCGCCGCCGCGCGCCGCCGCCACCGCGGCGACCGACTGGCCGATCAGCGGCTGCAGCGCCGGCTTCTCGGCGAGCTGCACCTTGACCCCGTCCCAGTCGCCCTTGAACAGGCGGTAGCCCTGGATCTCGCCGGTGACGTCGCGGCGGAAGGCGGCGCGGAACGCGGGATCGGCGAAGATGCGCGGCAGATCGGCCCTGGCGGCCTGCATCACCCGCTCCCAGCTCGGCAACTGCTCGAAGATGCCCATCGCCGAGAGCTTGAAGTCGGTCATGGTCGGCCGGCAGCTCGTCTGTGGCCGCAGTTGCAGTCCCTCCTGGCGCGCCGCCGCCAGCTTCTCCGCCGCCTCGGGGCGCAGGGCGCTCAGGAAAGTGACCGGACGGCCGCTGCGCCGCGCCGCCTCGATGCTGACGTCGACGTCGGTGAGGTGTTTGGCGGTGATCTGCACCGCGCCGCGCCCGAACTCGCGCAGCACGGCGGCGAGCCCGATCACCTCGTCGTCCTCGGCGCAGCGGCTGGGCACCGGGCGGCCGTCGCCGCCGAAGTGCGTCGGCGCCTGCGAGGTCGAGAAGCCGAGGGCGCCGGCGCGCATGCCCTGGCGCAACAGGTCCTGCATGCGCGCCAGCTCGTCGGGCGTCGCGCCGCGCTCGGCGGCGGCGTCGTCGAGCACGTAGAAGCGCAGCGCCGAGTGGCCGAACAGCGAGCCGACGTTGAGCACCGGCTTCATGGCGGCGACCGCGTCGAGATACTCGGGGAAGGTTTCCCAGTCCCAGGTGATGCCCTGGCGCAGCGCCGGCAGGCTCATGCCCTCGACCCGCTCGAGCATGCGCATGATGCGGTCGCGCCCGCTCGGCGCGCAGGGCGCCAGGGTGAAGCCGCAGTTGCCCATGACGACGCTGGTGACGCCGTTCCAGCACGACGGCGTCAGGGCGTGATCCCAACAGATCTGCGCGTCGTAATGGGTGTGCGGGTCGATGAAGCCGGGGCAGACGGCGAGGCCGGCGGCGTCGATCTCGCGCTGCCCGACGCCCGCCTTGCCGCCGATCTGGGTCAGGCGTTCGCCGTCGATCGCGACGTCGCCGGTGCGCCCCGGCTCGCCGCTGCCGTCGATGATCGTGCCGCCGCGGATGACCAGATCGTGTGGCATGGGACTGACTCCTCCGCTGTCATGGGTGCCGTGGAGCGCCCCCGCTTGTCAAACACTCGTTTGGGTGCGGCGGCCGTCGGCCCGCGGCGGTCAGCCATCGGCAAGCAGCGGCGGCAGCTCGCGGGGGTGCTCGATGAGGACGTCGACGCCGGCGATGCGCAGCTCGTCGCGGCTGCGCAGCCCCCAGGCGCAGCCGACGGTGCGCGCGCCGAAGCGCCTGCCCGTCTCGACGTCCACCGCGCTGTCGCCCACCATCCACACCGCCGGCGCGCCGCCGACGCTGGCGACGACGTGGGCGATGGTCGCCGGATCGGGTTTGCTGACGGGCAGGGCGTCGCCACCGACCACCGCCGCGAACAGGCCGCGGATCGCCAGCCCCTCGGCGATGCGGTCGAGAAACGTCTGCGGCTTGTTGCTGAGGATCGCCAGCACGTGCCCTGGCGCCAGCGCCTCCAGCGCCGGCCGGATGCCGTCGTAGAGCGTCGTCGTGTCGAGGCAGCAGTCGGTGTAGTGGGCGCGGAAGCGCAGGTAGAGCGGCTCGATGCGGCCGGGATCGTCGCTGTCGATGGCGCGCGCGATCAGGCGGCGCACGCCGTGGCCGACCCAGGACTTCACGTCGGCCGGCGCCGCCGCCGGCAGACCCGCCTCGGCCAGGCTGCGGTTCAGCCCGGTGGCGATGTCGCGCCAGGTGTCGGCCAGCGTGCCGTCGAAGTCGAAGATGACGAGGGGGCGGGACATGGCTGGCGCGAACGGAACGGGGCTGGCCCTGGCCCACCGGGCGACACGCCGTCGCCAGCCGGAGGAGCCGGGCTGGGTCGTACCTACCCGGCGATGCCTCGCATCGCCAGCGGGCCGGGGCGCCCGCGCGGCACCGCCTTCCATGACCAAAGCGTGGTTTGACATAGATCCGCCGCGTCCATACCGTCGGCCGATCCGTACTGATCGGTATCGACTGTGGACGGGCGGGCGGTTCGGGAACGAATTCGCGCGCGCGCTTCACCTGGGGGGACGT
This sequence comes from bacterium, assembly GCA_019637795.1. Lineage (NCBI taxonomy): Bacteria > bacterium. The sequence continues at coordinate 855,202 of JAHBUY010000002.1, forward strand.
ATGCTCGTATCGGGGCGCCACGCGCGCCAGTTTGCCATCATTGCCGCGCTCGCGGCGCTGCCACTGCTCGCCGCCTGCGGCGACAGCAACAATTCCAAACCGCGCCCGACGCCGACCGCGACTCAGCCCGCGCCGGCAACGGCCACGTCGGTGCCGGCAACGGCAACCGCAACCTCGGTGCCGCCGACACCCAGCGCGACGGCGATCCCGCCGACCGCCACGGCGATTCCGCCGACGGCCACCGCGACCGAGGTGCCGGCGACGGCCACCGAAGTGCCGGCCACCGCGACCGAAGTGCCGGCGACGGCGACCGAGGCGCCGGCTACCGCGACCGAGGCGCCCCCGACGGCAACTGAAGCGCCTCCGACCGCCACCGAGGCGCCTCCCACGGCGACCGAGGTGCCGGCGACGGCAACCGAGATCCCTGCGACCGCAACCGAGGTCCCGCCGACCGCCACCGCGACCGAGGCGGCGGCAACCCCGACGCGCACGCCCGATGCCGACGCGACGGCAACGCCGGACGATCCGAATTTCCGCGACCTCGGCGACGCCGCCGAGGCGTCGTTCGCCGCCCACGGCAGCGTCAACCAGGTCTATGTCACCGGCGCGACCGAGGGCGAGGTGCTCGAACTGGTCGGCGCCGATTGGCTGGTGCAGCAGCACGGCACGGTCGACTCGGCGGGGGCGCTGATCTTCCGCAACGTCGACGCCGGCGCCGGCTACCGCGTCGTCGCCGGCTCCCCCGGCAACCTCTCCGCGTCGCCCGCCCTGACCGTGACCAACGTGGACGAGCCGCCGCCGCAGTCGTTCTACGACTCGCAGGTGATCGGCAAGGGCTACGGCTATCTGCAGACCCGGGACGGCACCACCCTGTCGATCAACGTCGTCCTCCCCGGTCCGATCGAGAATGGCCCGTACCCGACGGTGATCGAGTACTCGGGCTACAGTCCGTCCAACCCCGACTCGCCGCAGCCCAGCACGCTGCTCACCAGTCTGCTCGGCTATGCCGCGGTCGGCATCAACATCCGCGGCACCGGCTGTTCCGGCGGCGCCTTCCAGTTCTTCGAGCCGCTGCAGTGGACCGACGGCTACGACGCGATCGAGGTCATCGCCGCGCAGCCGTGGGTGAAGGACCACAAGGTCGGCATGGTCGGCCTCTCCTACCCCGGCATCTCGCAGCTCTTCGTCTCGCGTCTGCAGCCGCCCTCGCTCGAAGCCGTGGCGCCGCTCTCCACCATCGCCGACGTCGGGCGGGGCACGCTCTATCCGGGCGGCATCCTCAACAACGGCTTCGCCACCGACTGGGCCGCGGACCGCAAGCACGACGCGCAGCCGTACGGCCAGAGCTGGACCCTCAAGCGGCGCGACGCCGGCGATCAGACCTGCATCGACAATCAGCAACTCCGCCTGCAGTCGCCGGACATCCTCGATATGATCGCCGAGAACCAATTCTACGTCCCCGAGGTCGCCGACCCGGTGACCCCGGAGCTGTTCGTGAAGGACATCACCGTGCCGGTGTTCCTCGCCCACGCCTGGCAGGACGAGCAGGTCGGTGGCTACGCGCCGAACATGCTCGATCACTTCACCGGCACCGACAAGAAGCACTTCACCCTGGTCAACGGCGGCCACAGCGAGCCGCTGATCCCGGCGATCTTCCACCGCTGGATCGAGTTCCTCTCGTTCTACGTGCGCAAGGAGACGCCGGTGACGCCGGCGCTCGCGACCGTGATCGTCGGCTACCTCGGCAGCGACATCTTCGGCGCCATGAACCTGGTCCTGCCGCCCGACCGCTTCGCCGGCATGTCGTACGAGGAGGCGCTGGCGGCGTTCGAGAGCGAGAAGCCGGTCCGCGTCCTGTTCGAGTCCGGCGCCGGCTTCCCCGGCCAGCCCGGCGCCCCGGTGCCGAGCTTCGAGGCCTCGTTCGATAGCTGGCCGATCCCCGGCACGGTGGCGACGCCGTGGTACTTCGCCGACGGCGGGCAGCTCAGCCCCGATCCGGTCAGCACCGACGCCGTGGACACCTTCCACTACGACGACCGCGACGCGCAGCAGGGCAACCTGGCCAGCAACAACGGCAACGACGTCTGGCTCGCCAATGCGCCGTGGGATTGGAAGCCACTGCAGGACGGCCGCGCCGTCGCCTATGCGACCGAGCCGCTCGATGCCGACACGGTGATGGTCGGCACCGGCAGCGTCGACCTCATGGTGCGCGCCGACACCCCCGACGTCGATCTGCAGGTAACGCTCACCGAGATCCGCCCCGACGGCGACGAGACCTACATCCAGAACGGCTGGCTGCGCGCCAGTCGCCGTGCCCTCGACCCGGTCAACAGCACGGAGCTGCGCCCCGTCGCCACGCACCTTCAGGCCGATGCGGCGCCGCTGCCCGAGGGAGAATTCACCCTGGTGCGCGTCGAGCTCTTCCCCTTCGCGCACGTCTTCCGCGCCGGCTCGCGCATCCGCATCTCGGTCGAGGCGCCGGGGAACGATCGCGCCATCTGGAAGTTCGACGCCCTTCCCGACCCGGCCACCGTCGAGATCGCCCTCGAGGGCTCGCGCGTCGTCCTGCCGGTCATTCCCGGCATCCAGGTCCCGACCGGGCTGCCGCCCTGCAAGGCCCTGCGCTCGCAGCCCTGCCGGCCCTACGAGGAGATCGACAACAGCGTCGACTGACCCGGGGCGCGCATTGACGCGTGCGCGCGTTCGCGGCGGACTCAACGCCCGAACGCGCGCACGCACTCGCCCGCGCCCGACCCGCGTCAGCCCTCCACTTCCGCCCCGCGCCTCGCTACCATCCCGCCCGCGATGGCGGCGGGGTCGGCGGCGCGTCTGGCGAAGGCGCGATTGCAGGGAAGGGGCAAGCGGCGCGTCCGCCCGACGCCGGCGCCCCCCGGATGGCGCCACTGGCTGCTCGGCGGTGCCGAGGCGCTGCTGCTCGGCGCCGCCGCCCTGGTGCTCGTCATCGCCGCCCTTGGCCAGTTCGCCGACTGGTTCGTCGGCGCCGAGATATGGCGTCATCTGCTGCCCTTCGCCGCCGCCGTGCTCGGCCTCGCGGTGGTCGTCGGCGGCCTGCTCTGGGGCTGGCTCCAGGCACGCCGTCCGCTCGCCGGCGCCTTCGCCTGGGCGCCCCTGCTGGTCGCCGTCGCCGCCGCCGGCGGCGCGGCGCGCTTCGCCTTCCATCCCGCCTTCGCCCGCGACCTCCACCAACTGCAGGCCCTGATCGGCGGCCAGGCCGCCGCCGAGCGCGCCGCCATCGCCCACCAGGTGTTCGCCGCCTATCGCCGCGCCGACCGCGGCGCGCTGCAGCGCCTGTTCGAGCGCGGCCAGCCCTTCGCGCCCGCCGTCGCCGAGGCGGCGGCGACGTTCGACGTCGATCCCGATCTCCTCATGGGACTCGCCGCCGTCGAGTCGTCGTTCCGGCCGCGGACGAGCGGCGACGGCGGCCTCGGCCTGTTCCAGATCACCGCCCCGCCCGCCGCCGCCATGGCCGACGCCAGTCGCGCCCTCGGCGCGCCGCGGATCGCGCTCACCGATCCGCGGCAGAACGCCGCCGTCGGCGCCGCCACGCTGCGCCGCTACCTGGATCAGATGCGCGGCGACCTGTTCCTCGGCCTGCTCGCCTACAACATCGGACCCGCCAACGGCGGCCTGCGCGCCATCATGGACCGCTACGGAGCGCGCGACTTCGTCACCATCCAGCCGTATCTGCAGGAGTTGCCGCGCGACTATCCGATCCGCGTCCTCTCCACGGCCCTCGCCTACCGCCTGTGGCGCCGCGGCACCGGCCTGCCCCGCTACGAGGACGGCGACAACGCCCGCGACGTCCAGGCCGCCGGCATCCCCGGCTGGTGAGGCGCGCGGTTGCTCTGCTCAGTCGTGCCGGGTATGGGCAGCGGCCATGGCGGAACCGCGCCGCGGGATCTGGCTCACCTTCTGCGCCATCTGCTTCGCGCTGCTCGCGATCTCGAACGTTCTCAAGCCCCTGCATGTGGGGGGACAGAGCTTCGTCTTCTTCGGCACCCCGCTCGAGGGGATTCAGAACGCCATCATCGGGCCGCTCTTCGGCGCCTTCCTCGCGCTCTATGCCTACGGCATCTGGACGATGCGCCGCTTCGCGCTGGCCATGGGCCACGCCTACGCCACCTACGTCATCATCAACATGACGCTCTGGCGCCTGGGCGACCCCGATACCACCCTGCCGCACGTGCTCGCCGGCCTGGCCTCCGCCGCGGTCGCGATCGGCGTCTCGCTCTCCGCTGCCGTCATCCTGACGCGGCGCAAGGCCGAGCTCCGCTGACGTCCGTGCCGCCGCGACCCGGTGGCGCTTCGCCGGCATCTGTGTTTTCGCTCTAGCGGCCGTGACGACTCCGAGTGAACCGACGCCGCCCGCAGGCGATGCTCCATCCGCAGCGCCGCCGCTCTCCCCACCGCCGCCCGAACCCGCCACGACGCCAGCGCCGGCGCGTTCCCGCCTCGGCTGGTGGCGGCCGTTGCGGGCGCTGATCGCCTTCCTCTTCGTCGCGCTCTCGGCCAGCGTGCTGCTGCTGACCTTCGGCCTGTACCTCGCCGCCCACGGCCGCAACCTGCCGCTGCTGCGCAGCGTCGTCGGGCTGGTCGGCCGCGCCGTCGCCGGCCAGCGCACCACGGCGCTGGTGACGCACGTCGACCTGCGGCCGGCGGCGGGCACCCTCAGCGGCGACGCGACCCTCACCGTCACCGCCGATGCCGATGGCCGGCAGCGGCTCTACTTCCTGCTCAACGACGGCCTGCGGCTGCGCGATGCCTGGCAGGACGGCGACGGCGGCGTGCGCGCGCCGGTGACGACGCTGCGCCTCGGGCCGCTCGTCATCGTCCAGCTTGCGCGGCCGCTCGCCGCCCAGGAGAGCGCTCGCGTGGTCCTGGCATACGGCGGCGCGATCATCGCGCCGGGCGGGCTCACCGGAAGCGGCACGGTGTTCGAGGCCGACGACGTCGTGCTGGCGCCGCCCGACCTCTGGTACCCGACCGACCTGCAGGGCGCCTTCGACGCCGACGTCGAGGTGCGGCTCCCCGCCGATCTCACCCTCGCCCACAACGGCCGCGAGCAGCACCGCATCGTCGACGGCAGCGCGGCGCGGGTGCGCTTCACCAGTGAGCGTCCGGTCGCCGGCCTGGCCCTGATCGCCGGCCGCTACACCGCGCGGCAACGCGAGGACGAGGGGCGCCGCTTCCGCGTCCTGCTGCCAGCCGGCAGCGAGCTCGACGCGGAGACGCTGCTCGAGTCGATGGTCGTCGCCGAACGCGGCCTCGCCCGGCACTACGGCGCGTCGGGCTTCGCCGGCGCGACCCTGGCGGTGCCGCGCCGGCTGCGCCGCGCCTTCAACGACGGCAGCGGCCTGCTCGCCATCCCGCCGCGCTACTTCTCCGACGGGCGCTATGGCTACCAGACCGTCGCCCACGAGCTCGCCCACAACTGGTGGGGGGCCACGGTGGCGGAGCGCTGGCTCACCCCCGGCAGCGGCGGCGAGTGGATCGTCGAGGGCTTCGCCCAGTTCTCCGCCTGGCGGGCGGTCGGCGAGCGCTTCGGCGAGGCCGCCCTGGTGCGCTGCCTGGTCGACAACTTCTTCGATCCCGACACCACCGGCGCGCTCGCCCAGGCGTCGGTGCTCGACAACGGCCTCGATCCCGGCGCGCGCGCGACCATCTACCAGAAGGGCGGCTACGTAACCTATCTGTTGGCGCAGCAGTTGGGCGACGGCTTCGACCTCGCGGCGCGCGCCCTGCTCGACCGCTATCGCTACCGCGCCGCGGACGATGCCGCGCTGCAGGCGGTGTTCGCCGAGACGACACAGCAGGACCTGGCGCCGTTCTTCGCCGCCTGGGTGCGCTCGAACGCGTCGATCGACCTGGCCCTCGAGCCGCAGGAAGGCAGCGCCCTGGTCCGCAACCTGCGCGCCGGACCGCCCCCGGAGCAGATCGCCCTGTGGCGCGGCGGCGGCAGCGGCGAGGTCGAGCGCGCCGGCACCGCGGTGGGCGAGAGCATCGCCGACGTCGGGGCGCAGCGGCTACTGCTCGATCCGCTCTGCGCCGCTCCCGACATGTTCCGCAGCAACAACGTCCTGCCGCGCGCCGACACGCCGCGCCACGTCGCCGCCGCCGCGCACGGCCAGTTGCTGGTGGTCGACGGCGAGCCGCAGCCCTGGGAGCCGGCGACGGTGCGCGTCATCGACGACGCTGGCAAGATCCTGCACACCTGGGCGATCGACGGCGGCCTCGAGGGCGAGCCGACCTGGAGCGCCGACGGCTCGCGCATCATCGCCGTCGAGAGCGGTCGCGCCGGCGAGCCCACCCTGGTCGCGCTGCGGCTCGGCGACGGCGGCCGGCAGACCCTCGGACACGACCGCCTGGCGGCGGCCGACGGCGACGGCACGGTGGTCGCGCGCGGCGGCCGCCTGCTCCGCCTCGGCGCCGGCCGCGGCCGCGGCGCCCTGCTGATCGATCACCCCGACGCGCGCATCGGCGCGCTCCTTCCGGCGCCCAACGGCGGCGGCCTCGCCTACACCGTCATCCGCGGCACCGACATGGAACTGCGCCTGCTGCCGACGGGCGCCGCCGAGAGCCGCATCCTGTTCAGTTGGCCGGCGGCCACGCCGGTCTGGACATGGGCGCCGGACGGCTCGCGCCTCTTCGTCGCGCTGCCGGGCGACTGGGACTGGCAACTGTGGGAGCTGCCGGTCGACGGCCGCGAGCCGCGGCGCCTGGTGCACGAGGCGGCGCGGCTCACCGCCATCGCCGCGTCGCCCGACGGCGCGCGCGTCGCCGTCGTCGCCCAGGCGGAGGTGAACGAGCCCGACGCCCGTAGCGAGCTGTTCGTCTTCGACCTCGGCTCGAACGACCTGCGCCGGTTCGATGAAGCCGCGACGACCTTCATCGACGCTGCGTGGCTGAGCGACTCGTCGCTCGCCGTCGTCACCGCCCCGGCCAGCGACCCGTCGATCCCGCGGGCCCGCCGGCTGGAGAAATTGTCTCTCGCCGACGGCGCGCGCGTCACCTGGTGAGGCGCGGAGTCTGGCGGCGTCCCAGGGCGTAGCCCTGGGCTCATCGCGTCTACGCGCCCTCGCGTTCGCGCGCGATGCCGAGCGTCGGATTGGGCGGCAGGTTGCGCACCTCGCTCGGGAACAGGTCGACCATGTAGTCGACCACGTTGCGCATGGCGACGATGCCGGTCGGGCGGCCGTCGGCGTCCACCAGCGGGATGTGGCGGAAGCCGCCGTCGCTCATGAGATTGAGCGCGTAGGCGATGCCGTCCTCGAGGGTCAGGCACTCGGGATCGCGGGTCATCACCTCGCCGACCGGCGTGGTGTCGATGTCGCGGCCCTTGGTGATCACCTTGGTCAGCACGTCGCGCTCGGTGAAGATGCCGACCAGGCGGCCGTCCTCCACCGCCAGCACGCAGCCGAGACCGCGTTCGTTCATCAACTCGACGGCGCGGCGAATCGACGCCGACGGCGCCACCCGGATCGGCGGTTTGAGCGTCGGCAGCGCGCGCACCGGGCGCTTGGTGATCGCCGCGCCCAGCCGGGCCGCTTCGACCGCCCGCTCCTCGGCGATGTTCTCTTCCTCTTCGATGATGAATTGATCCATCGCCCACCTCCTGGCGACCGGCCTGTGCGAGAGGCTGTGGTTGTCGCACGCCTCGTCGCGCTCGGGCAAGAATTTTCTTTCTGGCTGGATAAGCAAGGCTGATGCCGTGCATGGCGCGCCCGCGGCAGTCTTGTCCGCGCCCCTGGCGCCCCGATAAACACCCGGCCATGAGCGACGCCACCGCGCCGAAAAAGAAGGCGGGCGACATCGACGTGTTGCGCTGTCTCGACCCGGCGTGCCGCTGGATGCTCGCCTACGAAGTGTCGGCCGGCAACGTGCTGAATCCCGACCTCCACTGGACGGCGCGGCGCGATGGGGACACGCGCTACTTCCCCTGCCCGGCGTGCGGCGGACGCAACATCGTCGAGGAAGTGCGCGACGCCAAGGGCGCGCTGCGCCATGCGGTCACCCGCTATGAGCGTGAGTGAGCACCGGACGCAGCGAGGCGCGCGGGCGACATGGACGATCTGGAACTGATGCCGCGCCGGGTGCGCGACAAGCTCGATCGGGTGGGCATCAAGCTGCACCTGCGGGAGTGGGCCCTGCTGACGCTCGACGAGCGGCGCCAGCTCGTCGATGCGCCGTGCGGCACCGCCGATGAAGCGGCGCGCTACGCCGCCGAGCTCGACGCCCTGGTGCGGCGCCATACCGGTCGGGCCGCGGAACGGTTGGGGGGGCGATGAAATCCGTGGTGCGCATCGGCAACGCCAGCGGCTACTGGGGCGACGATCCCGAAGCGCTGCTGCGCCAGGTGACGGGCGGGCCGCTCGATTACGTCACCATGGACTTCCTGGCCGAGATCACCATGGTGATCCTGCAGCGCCAGCGGGCGCGCGATCCGAAGGCGGGCTTCGCCTACGACTTCATCGAGCACCTCGCGCTGGCGCTGCCGGCGATCGCCGAGCGCGGCGTGACGGTGATCGTCAATGCCGGCGGCATCAACCCCGCGGGCTGCGCCGACGCCGTGCAGGCGGTGTGCCGCCAGGCGGGCGTGTCGCTGCCGATCGGCGTCGTCGCCGGCGACGACCTGCTGCCGCGGCTCGACGCGCTCACCGCCGCCGGCGCCTCGCTCGATCACATGGACGGCGCGCGCCGCTACGACGAGATCCGCGGCCGCGTCGTCGCCGCCAACGCCTACATCAGCGCCCGGCCGGTGGTGGAGGCGCTGCGCCGCGGCGCGCGCATCATCGTCACCGGCCGCACCACCGACGCGGCGCTGATCCTCGCCCCGCTGGTGCACGAGCTCGGCTGGGCGTGGGACGACTGGGATCGGCTCGCCGCCGGCATCGCGGCCGGCCACATCCTCGAGTGCGGCGCGCAGGTGAGCGGCGGCAACTTCACCGACTGGCAGCGCATTCCGTCGATGCTCGACATCGGCTACCCGATCGCCGAGGTGCGGGCGGACGGCGAATTCGTGGTCACCAAGCATCCCAACACCGGCGGGATGGTCAGCGAGCGCACGGTGACCGAACAACTGCTGTACGAGATCGGCGATCCGCGCGCCTACCAGACCCCGGACGTGACGGTGGACTTCACCAGCCTGAAGCTGTCGCAGGAAGGACCCGATCGCGTCCGCGTCAGCGCCGCGCGCGGGGTGCCGCCGCCGCCGACGCTGAAGGTGTCGATGGTGTACCGCAACGGCTTCCGCGCCGTCGGCACCGTCCTGCTCTCCGGCCCGAACGTGATCGCCAAGGGCGAGCGCCTGGCCGAGATGGTCTGGCACCGGGTCGGCACCGACTTCGCCGATCGGCGCACCGACTTCATCGGCTTCAACGCCTGCTGGGGACGCGCCGCGGCCGCCGACCGCGAGCCCAACGAGGTGGTGTTCCGCATCGGCGTCGTCGACCAGGACCGCGCCAAGCTCAAGCGCTTCGCCAACCACCTCCTCGGCTTCGCGCTCCAGGGGCCGCCGGGACTCGGCATCTTCGGCGGCCGCCCCGAGGTGCAGGAGGCGTTCGGCTTCTGGCCGGCGCTGGTGCCGCGCGAGCTGGTGAACGCGACGGTGGCGGTCGACGGCGAGCCGCCGGTCGAGGTGCCGATGACGCTGCCGCCCGGCCGGCCGGCGCGCGATCCCGATCCGCCCCCCGAGCTCGCCGTCGGTCCGGCGAACCGCGGCCGCGCCCGCACCAGCCCGGTGCGCCTCGGCACCATCGCCTATGCGCGCTCCGGCGACAAAGGCGACCACGCCAACGTCGGCGTCGCCGCGCGCTCCCCCGAAGCCTACGCCTTTCTGCGCGAGACGCTGAGCGCCAAGCGCGTCCACGCCTTCTTCCGCGACATCGTCGAAGGCCCGGTCGAGCGCTACGAGCTGCCCAACCTGCTCGCCTTCAACTTCTTCCTCCGCCACGCCCTCGGCGGCGGCGGCACCCTGTCCCTGCGCGTCGACCACCAGGGCAAGACACTGGCCCAGGGTCTGCTGACGATGGAGCTGGACGTGCCGGAGGACGTGCTGTCGTCGGTCGGCGCCTAGTGTTCCGAGTCGGAAGCGGCGCCCTACCAGCAGACCAGCGGCATCGCGCCGTCGCGGACCCCGCAGCGCAGGCCGAAGTGCAGGCCGCCGCCGTCCGGTGGGTCGCGGAACTTGTCGTAGCGGGTGAGATCCGGCCCCTGGGCGAGCGGCATCCAGGCGGGGTTGTTGCGCACGATCAGGGTCATGATGAGCGCGAACAGCGCCAGGCCGCCGATCACGCCGCCGAGAACGATCAGAATGGTCTCGGTGCTGCTGCTGGCCTGCACCGGCTCCGGGTGCACGACGGCGACCGTGACCGTGAAGGTCACGATGACGATCAGAGTGGTCAGAACGCGGAGCGCGCGACTCATCGAGGGAACCCCCTTGCGATACGAAGGCGGAAGCTACCGTGGCGGTCGGGCGTTGTCCATCGCGAAGCGATCGCCGGCCGCGCCGCTCCGTCAGCCCGGGACCGGCGCGGTCAGCTTGGCGATGTCGGCGACCAGGCCGCCGCGGATGGCGGCGATCGCGGCCCCGCGCTCGCGCTCCTTGGTGAGGCGGAAGGCGGGATCCGGCAGGGTCGCGAGCTGCGCCGCCCGCTGCAGCGCCGTCTCGAGCAGCGCTTCGCCGGCGACCACCTCGTCGAGGTAGCCGGCCTCGCGGGCGCCGGCGGGATCGAAGATGTGCGCCTGGGTCACCGCGCGCGTGAACCACTGGGGCGTCAGACGCGCCCGCGCCAGCTCCATCGCGAAGACCGGCAGCGGGAGCTGGATCGCCACCTCGTTCAATCCGATCTTGAACGGTCCGGCGGCGCCGATGCGCAGGTCGGCGCTGCACAGGAACACGGCGCCGGCGGCGAGCGCGTGGCCGGTGCAGGCGATCACCAGCGGGCGCGGGAAGCCGTACATGCGCAGCGCCAGCTCGGCGCCGGACTGCACCAGCGCCCGCATGCCGTCCATCCCGCCGGTCATCACCGACAGGTCGAAGCCGGCCGAGAAGCGGCCGGCGCGACCGCTGAGCACCACCGCCTGGGCATCGCGCTCGGCGCGGTCGAGCGCCGCATCGAGCGCCCGCACCAGCGCCGGCGACACCGCGTTGGCCTTGCCGTCGTCGAGGGTGAGCAGCGCGACCGCGTCGCGCTGCTCGTAGCGAATCACGTCCGACATCGTCTCCTCGTGCCGCCCGGTACCCTAAAGCCCGGATCATTCATGAGCGCGCGTCGCACGAGCGAAGTCATGAATGATCCCGGCGAGAGGAGCGCGTCCCCATGCAACACCGATGGACACGGCTCCACCCCCGGCCACCGCGATGCCCACGGACGGCGGCGGGGCGGGCGACGGGGCGGCGTTCATCCGTTGCCTCAGCGCGGCCGCCAGGGCAGCGGAATGGGAATCATCGAGCGACTGGCGGCGACGTGCCAGGCGCCGTCCTCGCGGATCACCACCGAGCTGACCAGTCCCTTGCGCGGCGGCAGCGGCTGGCCATTCGGATCGCGGGCGTTGAGCACCACGTAGGTGCCGTCGACCAGGGCGACGTCGGCGGTGACGAACCAGACGGCGTCGATGGTCAGTTTGAGCGTGCTCTCCTTCATCGCTGTCGCCTGCTCGTCGGCGAAGTGCTTCTCCACCTCGGCGCGGCCCTTGGCGACCATGCCGTCGGGCTCGGTGGTGTCGCCGTCGAGCGCCCAGAAGCTGGCCATCCTCTTCGCGTCGTGATCGTTCCATGCCTTGGTGAACTCGGCGTAGAGGGCGCGGATCGCCGCATCGTTGGCGACGTCGGAGCGCGGGCCGCCGGCGCCGGGATGCGGCTTCGGCGTGTTCGATTGTCCCTGCGCTCCAACCGCCATCAGCGTCATCGCCACGAACAGCACGAGCATCGATCGCATGGCTTCCCCCTGGTTCGCTGAAGTCGCCGCGCGGGCCAGCGCTGCGGTCTCAGTACTGCCAGCCGGTCGGAGGGGTCAACGGGTGCGGCGACCTCCGGACCGGAGCGGGTCACTCCGGCGGCAGGTAGCCCTGGGCGAGGGCGGTGTACTCGCGGACCTGGGCCTCGGCCCAGGCGGGCGGGCGGCCGAGCTCCGCGGCCGCCAGCGCGGCGGCGCGCGGCGCCGCCGCGATCGAGGCGCGGGCGTCGAGCAGCAGGCAGCGGGTGCGGCGCGCCAGCACGTCCTCGAGCGTCCGCGCCATCTCGTGGCGCACGGCCCATTGCACCTGGCCGCAGAGGTACGGCAGGCGCGGGTGCAGGCGCTCGCGTCGCGCCGGATCCTCGTCGAGGAAGTGCTGCACCTCGCCGATGTCGGCGCCGTACATGCGCAGGTGACCCGGCTCGGGCAGCGCGGGATCGCTGCGCTCCATGCAGCCGTGCAGGCGCAACTGCTCGGTGACGCACGGGCGCTCCGGCAGGCCGGCGACGGCGACGGCGTCGTTCACCGTGTCCTCGGCCATCTTGCGATAGGTCGTCCACTTGCCGCCGACGATCGTCACCAGCCCGGAGGGCGAGATCACGACCACGTGCTCGCGCGACATCGCCTTGGTCGCGACCGCGCCGTTGGTCGGCTGCACCAGCGGGCGCAGGCCGGCGAAGACGCTCAGCACGTCCTTGCGCGCCGGGCGATGGCGCAGGTAGCGGGCGGCGTTGCGGAGGATGAACGCGATCTCCTCCGCGAGCGGCCGCGGCTCGAGCTCGGCGCGCGGCACCGGCGTGTCGGTGGTGCCGATCAGGCAGCGCCCGTGCCACGGGATGACGAAGAGGACGCGCCCATCGTCGGTCTGCGGCACCATGATCGCGGTGTCGCTGGGCTGGAAGCTGCGGTCGAGCACCAGGTGCACGCCCTGGCTCAGCGCCAGCATCGGCTCGACCTCGTCCCCGTCGAAGCGGCGGACGGCGTCGGTGAACACGCCGGTGGCGTTGATCACCACCCGGCCGTGCAGCTCGTGGGTGGTGCCGCTCTCCGCGTCGCGCGCGCGCACGCCCGACACCGCGCCGCCGGACTTCAGCAGGCCGATCACCGGCATGTAATTGATCAGCACCGCGCCGTGGTCGGCGGCGGTCTGCGCCAGGGTGAAGGCGAGCCGCGCATCGTCGAACTGCGCGTCGTGGTACATGGCGCCGCCGATCAGGTTGCGCGTCTCGACGTTGGGGATGCGCTCGATCGTCTGCTTGCGGTTCAGTCGGCGCGACTTGGCGATGCGCAGCTTGCCGGCGAGCACGTCGTACAGCTTCAGGCCGACGCCGTAGAAGGGCCCCTCCCACCACTTGTAGCGCGGCACCACGAAGGCGAGGTCGTGCACCAGGTGCGGGGCGTTGCGACAGAGGAGGCCGCGCTCGCGCAGGGCCTCCAGGACCAGCGACACGTTGCCCTGCTTGAGGTAGCGGACGCCGCCGTGCACCAGCTTGGTGCTGCGGCTCGAGGTGCCCTTGGCGAAGTCGTGCTGCTCGAGCAGCAGGGTGCGGTAGCCGCGGGTCTGCGCGTCCACCGCGATCCCGAGCCCGGTGGCGCCGCCGCCGATGACGATCACGTCCCAGGGGGCGCCGCCGAGCAGCCCGACCATGCGCTCGCGCTTCATGGCGCCGCCGGGAACAGGCCGTGGATGCCGTCGGAGATGAACTGGATCGACATCGCCACCAGCAGCATGCCCATCAGCCGGCCGATGACGTTCACGCCGGTCTGCCCGAGCGCCCGGATCAGCGCCGCCGAGTAGCGGAGGAACAGCCAGCAGAGGACGACGTTGAGCACGATGCCGAGCGCCAGCATCGACCACTGCGCCCAGTTGCTGGCGTCGTGCTCGAAGACGATGACGGTGCTCATCGAGCCGGCGCCGGCGAGGATCGGCATGCCCAGCGGCACCACCGCGATCTCGCGCCACTGCGCCACCTCCTGCGTCTCGGCCGGCGTCGACTTCGCCGGGCTCGTCTGCCCCTGCAGCATCGACAGCGCCATGAGCATGATCAGCAGCCCGCCGCCGACCTGGAACGCCGGCACCGTGATGCCGAAGAAGTGGAGCAGGTCGTCGCCCACCGCCAGGGTGGTGAAGAGGGCGATGAGCACGGTCAGCGCCGCCGTCCGCGCCACGCGGCGGGTGGTGTCCGGCGTCGGCGACGGCACCATCGCCAGGTACAGCGGCACCGCGTGCGGCGGGTTGAGGACGGAGAACAGGGTGACGAAGAAGCTCAGCCCGAACCCGAGCTCCGGCACGGTCAACATCGCGACGTGCCGCCTCGCGGCGGCCTGCAGCGCTTACGGCTGCAGCACCGCGGGGTCGTAATAGAACCGCTCGCGCACGATCTTGCCGTTCTCGACCTCGTGCACCGCGACTTCATTCAGCTCCGCCACCCGGCCGCTGGCCGCCAGGGTCACCCGCCCTTCCCATTCGATGACGATCGTCTTGCCGTCGGCGGTCACCGAGCGCGGAACGAAGGCGGCGTCGCTGACCATGCCGCGCCAGGCCTTGAGCTTCTCGCGGATCGCATCGATGCCGATCATCGGCGGATTCGACGCCTCGCGCGATTCGACGTTCTCGGCATAGAGCGCCAAAGAGGCCTCGTCCTGGTTGGCGACCGTCAGGTCGACGATGCGTCGCGCCAGGGCGCGCAGCGCGGCGTTCCGGTCCACCGTCACGGTCCGGGTGACCACCTTCGCCTTCGCCGCCGCCTTGGGCGTGGCCCTGGCGACCTTCTTCGCCGCCACCTTCCTGGCCGCCGCCTTCTTGGTCGCCGGCTTCGCGAGTCTCAGCGCTTTGCCGCTGCGCATCCCCATCGCTGCTCTCCTTCTCGAGTGCGCGGCATATCGCTCGCCCCACCGCACCCGTCAAGGTTCCGCCACGGGATGGCGGGGACGCGGCCCGGCCGGCGCTACGCCGCGCTGGGCTCGGGCAGGTCCAGGATCCTGGCCAGCAGGCGGGTGACGGTGTTGTCGAGCTCGAAGGCGCGGCCGCCTGCCTCGTCCATGGCGCCATAGGTCACCATCTGCTGCGCGATGCGGCACATGATGACGGCGAAGCGGTAGCCGGCGAGCACCTGGTAGTAGCGCAGGTGGCGGACGCGGTGGCCGGTGAGCTGCTCGTAGCGCGCCACCGATTCCTCGTGGCTGGGGAACCCGTCCAGGCGGGCCACGCCGATGCCCTCGCTGTGATGGCGGTCGAGGAAGATCGACCAGGCGAGATCCATCTCCGGGCTGCCGAGCGCGACCATCTCCCAGTCGAGCACCGCCGCCGGACGGGTGCCGGCGAAGATGATGTTGCCGATGCGCGCGTCGCCCCAGCACAGCACCGTCGGTTCGTCGCTCGGTTGATGGGCGCGCAACCAGGCGCGCGCCGCCTCGATCGTCGGCTGCGGCAGCCCGCGCGAGGCCCACGCTTCGTAGCGTTCGTAGTAGGCGAGTTGCCAGTCGAGCGGCGTCGCGCCGAGCCGCGGCCGGGCGAGGTCGGCGAAGCCGAGGGCGCGCCAGTCGAGCCGATGGATCGCGGCCAGCGTCTCGATGCCGGACCACCAGACCGCCGCCCGCTCCTCGGGCGTCGCGTCGGTCAGCCAGCCGGCGGCATGGTACGGCGGGTTGTCGGGCGGCACCCGGCCGCTCACCTGATCCATCACGTAGAAGGCGCCGCCCAGCACGCGCCGGTCCTCGGTCTCGATCCAGCGCGTCGGCGGCACCGGGATCGCGGTCGCGCGCAACCGCTGCATGGTGCGGAACTGCAGGCCGAGATCGTACTCGGGGAACACCTGGAAACCGGTGGGCTCGATGCGCACCACCAGCGGCTCGCGCCTCGCCCGGCCGTCGCTGGTGTACTCGAGATCGAAGAGCAGGGTGTCGTTGGAGAAGCCCGACGACTGCGGCGCCACCAGGTCGCTGACCCGCAGATCGCCGGCGTCCGGCAGTCGCCGCCGCAGCCAGGCGGTGAGGTTCGCCCGATCGGTTTCGAGGTCGCGTTGCCACATCGTCGGCATGTGTCGTCTCCCAGCGGATCTCAGATGAAGGCGCGCACCGTCGGCCACAGCTCGCCGATCGGCTGCCGGAGGCCGCGGCCGAGGTAGATGGGGAGGTCGTTCTCGTACGGCATGCACCACTCGCAACGCACCGTCTCGACCTGCTCGAACTGGGCGAAGTAGGGGCGCAGCTCGCCGCCGCGCACGCCGACCACGAGCACCGGATCGTCGGCGCGCAGGTCGCCCGGGCCCCACAGCCAATAGTTGTTGTGGCCGCTGACGACGCGCGGCAGGCCGCGGCCGAGCAGCTCGAGGGCGCCCGCCTCGCCGTAGTTGCCGGCGAAGACGACGGCGCGGGCGCGCTCGTCGGGCGACAGGCGATCGGCGGCGCGGCCGACCGCGGCCACCAGCTCCTCCCAACCGTAGCGGTCGGCCACGTGCTGCGGCAGCGCCCCCTGGCGGTTGTGCTCCATCGCCGGTGGCCCGAGGCCGATGGCCGCGGCGTAGCGGACGTGCACGGCCGGCGGCAGCACCGGCATCGCCAGCGGCGCGACGGCGAGCCCGCCGACCAGCACCGCGGCGGACGCCGCCGGCAGCGGCCAGCGCCAGGCGCGGCGCGCCGCCGCCGCCTCGAGCCACACCGCGCCGGCGGCGAACAGCATCGGGTAGATGGGCGAGAGGTAGTAGGCCTTGCCGCCCTGCGCCACCAGCACCGCGAAGGCGACCAGATAGGCGATGCCGAGCGGCCGCTGCGCCGCGAAGCGGCGCGCGCCGAGCAGCGCCACCAGGCCGCCGATCCACAGCGGCGCGGCGACCGGATGGGCGAGCGTCACCTGGCCGGCGAAGAAGTCGAGGGCGCTCAGGTGCACGTTCTTGCGCGCCGTGGCGTTGGCCATGAACTCGCGCGTCGGCCAGCCGTTGGCGTGCTCCCACCACAGGTGGGGCGCGAACAGCAGCAGCGCCAGCATCCCGCCCAGCCAGGGCCAGGGGCCGAGGAGCAGGCGACGCTGCCCGGTGCAGAGCATGCCGATGACCAGGCCGGCGCCGAACAGCGCCACCGAGTACTTGTCGAGCAGCCCGATGCCGGCGACGGCGCCGAAGACGAGCCACAGGCGCGGCGAGCCGCCGCCGAGGATGCGGATCGCCAGCAGCTCGAGCAGCGCCCAGGCGACCAGCTCGAGCGCGTTCATCGAGAAGAAGCTGCTGATCGCCAGCAGTTGGGGGGTGAGCGCGACCGCCAGCGCGCTCAGCAGCATGGCGCCGCGACCGCCGCCGAGGGCGCGCGTCAGCAGGCCGCTCAGGAAGATGGTGACCGCCCCGGCGGCCGCCGCCGGCAGCCGCAACGCCAGCAGCGACTCGCCGAGCGTCGCCCGCACCGCCGCCAGCAGGGCGATCGACAGCGGCGGATGGTCGACGTAGCCCCACGCCAGCCGCTTGGCGCAGGCGATGTAGTAGAGCTCGTCGCGGAAGATCCCCGACTGCTGGCCGCCGATCAGCAACAGCGCGAAGGCCGCGATCGAGAGGAGCGTCAGGGAGCGAAGGTCGCCGCGCACGGTCGTCGCCCATACCACGGCGGAACGCCGCCGGCGTAGCGCCCGCGCCGCGTCATGGCGGCGGCGCTGGCGGCGGGAGCGGCGGGACGACCACGACGCGCGGCTCGCCCGCCAGCAGCTCGTCGTGGCGCGCCGCGTGCTCGACGACGTAGCGGACGTTCGCCTGCTGCAACAGCGCCTGCCGGCGATCGGCGGGGGCGCGGCGATAGGCGGCCAGCCACTGTCCGGTGCCGGCGCTGGCGCGGGCGCCGCCGCCGGAGGTCACGGGTTTGCCGTGGACGGTCTGCCAGAACATGTAGACCTGCTGGTGATAGTAATCGACCGGCGTCGGCATGATCGCGAACGGCTCCGGATCGCTCGCCAGCGCGGCATAGAAGGCGGGGACGCGCGGCGTCTCCATCGCCGGCGGCAGGCGCGGGTAGCGCTCGAGCACGAGCCCGGCCAGCAGCGCGATCTCGAGCAGCCGCGGCGCCGTCCACGGCCGTCGCGCCGCGCCGGCCCGCGGCGCCACCAGGATCCCGAACGCGATCGCGAGGAAGAGGCCGGCCATGCCGCCCATGCGCACCGGCGAGCGACCCAGGCCGAGCCACGGAAGCCAGCGCAGCAGCCAGGCGTACGGCATCTCGCCGACGAGCGTGGTGGTGTTGCCGACGTGCAGCGACGGGCCGAGGCTGAGGACGCAGAAGAGCCCGCCGAGCGTCAGCCAGAGCAGCGGGGCGCGCCGCGGCCGGCACGCCGTCAGGACGACCAGACCGGCGAGGAACAACGGGCCGAGCGACACCTCGTCGCCGGCCAATCCGTGGTCGCGCGACAGGGCGGCGGGCGGCCATGCCTGGTGCAGGAAGCTGATCGGCGCCGGTTGCGCGATGCCCAGCAGGTTGGCGCTCAGGCTGGCGGCCTCCAGTGGCGACGGCAGGCGCGGCGGATCACCCCGCTGTTGCCAGAGCGCCGCCGCCAGGGGCAGGTGCAGGACCAGGGCGCACCCGACGCACAGCGCGATCGCGGCGAGCGCCCGCCGCGCCGCGGCGCGATCGCGAAGCAGCGGCGGCAGCCGCCAGACGACCAGCACCGCGGCCGCGAGCGCCGTGTAGACGGCGCTCTCGTAGTCCGAGTAGGTGGTCAGCGCCGCGCACGCCGCGGCCGCCAGCGCCGACCGCCAGGCGCGCCGCGTCAGCGCGCGATCGAGAAACAGCAGCGTGAACAACGCCCACTGCGTCGACAGCAGGTTGAGGTGGTTCAGGTGCCAGAAGCGGTAGGGCAGCGACATGGCGAGAAAGCCGGCGCTCCAGGCGCCGAGCGACGAGGCGCCGTGGTCGCGCGCGAGCAGGTGCGCGGCGAGGCCGGTGAGCGCGAACGACAACAGGGTGAGCAGGTTGAGCGACGTCACCAGGCCGTCGACGCCGGGCACCAGCCATTGCAACGGCAGCGACAGCACGCCGTTGGCCGGCGTCAGGGTATGGAACAGCAGCGAGGAGCGCTCGGGCCAGAACAGCAGATCGGTCTGGTAGAGGCTCTCGCCGCGGCCGAGGGCGTGCCCGACCCACCACAGGTTCCAGAGGTTCTGGAAGCTGTCGCCCCAGCCGTCCCCGCTGGCGACGTCGCGCCACAGGCGCAGCGTCAGCGACGGCAGCAGCGCCGCGGCCAGCGGGACGTACAGCAGCAGGGAGAGATCGGCGCGCCGGCGCGCCGACGCAACGCCCCATCTGCGCCGGCGCGCCGGCGGCGACGGGCTGGCGGGGTGCGCCCCACGGACGACGGCGGGCGGGCGGCGCGTTGGCACGAGAGGCCGAGGGGCGCGAGCGCGGCGCGATCACGCCGGCGCGTCGAGGTGGCCGGCGGCCCGCCACAGCAGCAGGCCGGTCGCCAGCTCGATGGTGATGAACAGGGCGGCGAAGTCGGCGCCGTGCAGCAGCCAGGCGAGGGTGCGGGTGATCGCCGCGCCGCCGATCAATGCCGCCGGGAAGCGCAGCCAGTGCGCCCGGCCGGGACGGCTGCCGGCGAGCATCGTGAAACCGGCGACGAGGAAGAAGGCGGCGAAGTCGCCCACCTGGGTGCTGCGTCCGATGCCCGTGAGCAGCGGCATGCCGAGCCCCGCCGCGGCGCGGCGCGGGACGATGATCCAACCGAGTCCCTGCAGGACGAAGAAGCCGCCGAGCACGGCGACGGCGAGGCGCAGGCGCGGGCTACCAGGGGTTGCGGGATTGGTCGTCATGGCCGCGACCAACCACAGATGGGGGCGACTCGCCAAGGGGCGGGAGGAAGCTCCCTGCCAATCGGCCTTGGATTCCCGCGCCGCGAAGGCGCAAAGATCGAATCGACGGCGCCACCGACGCCGTGAGGTCACGCCCTCGACATCCACGACCCGCCCGTGCGCCCCTCCCATCGCCTGCGACCCCGCTCACCATCCGCGTCCCGTGCGCGGCGTGCCCTGCTCGTGGCGGCGGTCGCCTGGCTGGCGACCGCCGCGCCGGCGCACGCGATCCTGGGCTGGCATCTGCCCTGGCACCTCTCGCGCTGGTTCCACCGCGACCGCTGGATCGAGCTGCGCGAGCCACAGCACCGGCCGATCCCGACCGCCGACGACAAGCGCGACGGCATGATCCCGTTCAGCCGCAGCCCGCTAGAGCGCATCGGCCGCGACGCGCGGCCGCGCGACGAGGAGCGCGCCGCCGGGCTGGCGCTGCGCGCCACCCGCGACGAGTACGAGCCGGCGCAGATCGGCGTCTACGGCGTGCGCGACCTGCACGCGCTGACGGTCGGCATCGGCGATCTGACGGACGACGCCGGCGACGTCCTCCCCGCCACCGCCTGGTCGATCCGCATGGTGCGTTTCTACGGCGCCTCGCTGTCGAGCCGCGCGCGCCGCACCTTCGGCGTCGTGCCGAAGACGCTCGAGCCGGCGGTGCCGCTCGACGTGCCGCGCGGCTCGGTCCGCCCCTACTGGCTCACCGTCCACGTACCCGCCGAGCAACCGGGCGGCCTGTACCGCGGCGCGGTGCGCATCGCGCACGACCACGGGGCGCGGCAGATCCCGATCAGCGTCGAGGTCATCCCCGTGCGCCTCCACGAGGCCGACGCGCTCTACGGCACGCTGTCGATCAATCCGCTCGCCGAGCTCAGCCACGTCCTGGCGCACAGCCATTCGCTGCTGCTCAGCCCCGACATCGTCGAGGAGATCCACCTCGCCGGCGCCGATGCGCTGCTGGCGCGAGCGGAGCTGATGCTGCGCGACCAGCGGGCGCACGGCATGAACACCATCAGCCCGTGGTCGGCGAAGGAATACGAGGTGCGCGACGGCCATCCGTACGTCCGCGACATCGAGGTGGCGATGGCGCTGGTGCGGCGCCTCGGGTTCCCGCGGCCGATGTTCTACCAGATGGGCACCCTGCTCCACACCAACAAGGTGAACCGCGCCGCCTCGTACCGCGAGTTCGACGCGGCGCGCGACGAACGCGTGGCGCGCGACGTCGCCGCCTACTACACCGACCGCTTCGCCCGCGCCGGCCTGCCGGGCATCATCTTCCTGCCGGTCGAGGAGCCGAACCTGGCCGATGGCATCCGCCTGCTCGACCCGCCCGACGCGCGCCAGAAGCTGGCGGCCCGCCTGCTCGCCATCATCAAGCAGGCCGGCGGCCGCACGGCGCTGAACTGCACGCCCGAATCCGCCCGCGCCGTCGGCGCCCAGGCCGACTACTGGATCGTCGCCCATCGCGCCTTCACCCCGCAGGTGTACGACGACGCGGCCGCCGCCGGCGCCCAGCTCGCGCTCTATGCCAACACCGCCCTGATGGGACAGAACACCTACCTGCCGCGCTTCCTGTTCGGCTACTTCGTCTGGGCCAACCACCTCGCCGGCATGCTGCCGTGGACCTACCCGTCGCAGCCGAACCGCTTCCCGACCAACGTCGGCCGGCGCGGCGAGGGCGGCTACGACGTGCGCGACGGCTTCCTCGGCAGCGACGGCACGCCGATCCCGACCATCCAGTGGGAGCTGGCGCGCGAGGGCATCGACGACGCCAGGTACCTCACCACCATCGCCGCCCTGGCGGCCGACGCGCGCGGCCGCGGCGGCGCCGACGCGATCGCCGCCGCGGACGCCGCCGAGGCCTTCCTCGCCGAGGTCCGGGCCGGCGTCGGGCGCGACGCCCAGCAGTACGTCTTCGAAGCGCCCCGCACCTACGCGCCGCACGCCGACGCCGGCTGGGACGCCGCCCGCTTCGAGGCGACGCACGCCCACGCCGCCGATCTCCTGGCGCGCCTGGTCGCCCTGCGCTGACGGCGGCCCGCCCCTGGCCTCGCCGCCACATGGCTTCACGCCATGGCGACAGCGCCATACGCATTGGCAGCACCGCCAGATGTACCAGGAGCACAGACCTTCTCCGTCGTGAACCGGCCGTCTTCGCCAGCGTGGCATGTAGTTTGCGCGACGGCCGGAAAATCCCCCTGGAGAGGTCGCGATGCGAAACCGGCTGGCAGTGCCCAGCGCGTTGATCACCCTATTGCTGCCCATCGTTGCGGCGTCCGCAGCGCCGGCGACCGTGTTCTACGTCCGCGAGATCGGCAGCGACGACAATGACGGCCTGAGTCCGACAGCCGCCTTCCGCACGATCAAGCGGGGCGCGGCGGCGGTGTTCAACCACGGCGACCGCGTGGTGGTCGGGCCCGGCGTGTACGAGGAAGGCAACATCGACCTCGCGCGCAACGGCATCGCGGGACGGCCGATCGCGATCGTCGCCGATGCGAGCGGCGTCGAAACCGGGGATTCGCCGGGCGAAGTGCTGATCCGGCCGGGGCAGGAGACGGCCGCCTTCGGAATCATGGGCCGCCAACACATCGTCATCGATGGCTTCACCGTCGAGGGAGCGTTCGACGCCGCCGTGCGGGTCAGACCGCGCCTGCCGGGCGGTTCCGATCCCGGCGCGTCGAGCGCCGACATCACCATCCGCAACATGGAGGTGCGGGGCGGCGCCAAGCGCGGCTTCGACGTCGTCGCCAGCGGTCCGGTCCTCGTCATCGGCAACCGCCTGATCGCCAACGGCAGCACGGGCATCGCCGTGCAAGGCTGCGTGGAAAGCTCGTCATCGCAGCGCTGCCGCGGCGAGGCGGGCGGCGTGGCGATACCGTTCATCTCCGGCAACGTGATCGCGATGAGCGGGGCGCACGGCGTGTACATCGAGGACGCGGTGGCGCCGATCGTCCAGCACAACATCGTCGTCAGCAGCGGCGGCACGGGCATCCTCGTCCGCTCGGCCCCCGATCCGCTGCTCGCCAACAACCTGATCTACGACAGCGGCGAGAGCGGCATCTCGCTGGGAAGCGCCGACGCCGCGACGCCCAATCCGATCGTCATCAACAACACCGTCGCCTTCAACTCCGGATGGGGCATGCGCATCGGCAGCGCCAACGCCGCCTCGCCGGGTGGCCGGGTGCTCGCGAACATCTTCTCCGGCAATCTCGGCGGCGGCATCACGCTGGCCAGCGGCTCGACCGACGACTACGTCGCCGGCTTCAACATCGTACCCGACGGCGTCGGCGACAAGACGCCGACCAACCCGTACCATTTCAGCCTCGATCCACTGTTCGCCGATCCGGCGGGCGCCGACGGCGTGCTCGGCGGCGTGGGTTGGGAGGACGATGACTTTCGCCTGCAGCCGACGAGTCCCGGCATCGACGGCACGACGATTCCGGTCGCCGATCTCGGGCTCACCGGCTCGGCGACGATCGACGGTCGTGCCGACGTCGCCAGCGTCGACATCGGCTTTCACCACGGCGCCGATGTCGATCAGCCGCTCAGCTTCATCCACTATGCATTTCTGCAACTGGGCGGGGATCTCGGCCAGCTCGATCCGGACACCCAGTACGCGATCCTCAACCGGCAGCTCGACGTCGAGTTGCCGTTCATGCCGGTGTACGTGCGGATGACCGGCAACAACCGCAACCACGGTCGAATGCCGAACCGCGCCATGCGCTCCATCAAGGCCGCGGCGCGCCTCGGCAAGGCCGGGGTCACCATCGTCGTCGGTCCCGGTCGGTATGAAGAAGGCACGATCTTCGTGCAGCAACGCAGCGGACGCATGTCGTTCCTCGGCGATGCCTGGGGCCAGCTCACCGGCGACGATCCCGGGCCGGTGCTGGTGGATGCGGGCGGCCAGGATACCGGGTTCGTGATCTTCAACGCTCCCTTCGCGGTGGTCGACGGCTTCCACGTCACCAACGCTCGCACCGCGGGGATCCAGATCCAGCGCGCCTCGCACCACGCCTGGGTGCGCAACAACGTGGCGTTCTCGAACCTGCAGCGCGGCATCGACGTGCGCGAGGCGCATGACGTGCGCGTGACCAACAACCTCGCCTACGCCAACGGCACGGGCGGCATCCAGATCAGCGGCAAACGCGGCAGCGGGTCGCACCGCGCCGTGGTGCAGAACAACACCGCCTACGACAACGGCGCCAACGGTTTCACCATCGGACCTGCCGGTGCCGCATCGCCGTGCGCGCGCGTCCGCTACAACATCGCCCAACGCAACGCCAAGAACGGCTTCCACCTCGGCTCGGCGGTGGCGCCGGGCGACAGCCGGCCTGGCTACCTCGCGGCCTACAACATCAACGCCGATGGCTACGCGGCCAACACCCCCCGCCCGGACAGCGACCTGCGCCGCGATCCGCTCTTCGCCGCCCCGGCGGGGCGCGACGGCATCCTCGGCGGCGATGGCTTCGCCGACGACGCCTTCCAGTTGCAGCACCTGGCGGCCGATCAGTCGGCGGACAGCCCGGCCATCGACTTCGCGCCACCGCGCGCCGTGGAGCTCGGCCTGGCTGACCGCACGACGCGCACCGACCAGGTGCCGGATGCCGGGTGGCTGGACGCCGGCTTCCACTATGCGCGTCCGGACAGCGCGCTCGAGTTTCGCAATCGCACGCTGCCCGCGCAGTGGCTCCAGGGGTCCAGCGAGCGCGGACGCTACTACCACGTCAACCCGTTCTGGGACGAGATGGATCTCGAGCTGCCGACGCTCTGCGACCATCTGAACGACGACGGCGACGGCTCGCCGATTCCCGACAATCGCGATTATCTCGACTACCCCGACGAAGAGTCGCAGCCGGCGGGAGGGAGCGGCAGCGGCGGCGGCAAGAGTGGAGCCAACAGCGCCTCGGGGCTGGCCTGCGCCATCGCGCCCGGTCCTCCTCGCGCTGGCGGGCCCGCCGTCGCCGTCGGCGCGGCGCTGCTCGCCGCGCTCTGGCGGCGCCGACGCGGCCAACCGTCCGCCAGCACGCGCCTGCCGTAAGGCTCGAGGCGGGACGTGGCCGATTCGGTCGAGACCGAATGACACAGGCGCGTGTTGACGGAGGTCCGATGGGTTACGGCTCGACGCCGGCGAGTCCTCGCGCCGGCTGATCGGGATCGCTTGGCACGTCGGCTGCTCCTCCGAATGAGCGAATCCTGTGCACGCTCGGAGGAGCAATGCGTATGGCTAGCCAATGCCCACAGGCGCGGGCGGTCGCGCCGAGCGATCCGGCACGCGGCCGGGTCCTGCTCGCGGAGGATGACAGCGAGTTTCGCGCCATGCTCGCCTCGGTGTTGCGCCACGACGGGTACGAGGTCATCGAAGCCGCCAGCGGAAACGAGTTGCTGCGGCACTTCAGCGCCACCATCCTGTGGCCGGAGCGCTTCCAGACGCCGGACGTGCTGGTGTCGGACGTGCGCATGCCGGGGCCCGATGGCCTCGCCGTGCTGCGCGGTCTGCGGCAGTTCGAGTGGGGCAATCCGGTCATCCTGATCACCGCGTTCGCCGACGCGGCGACGCGCGCCGCGGCCGCCGACATGGCCGCGGCGGTGCTCGACAAGCCGTTCAACATCGATGACCTGCGCGCCCTGCTCGCCGCCGCCGTGGCGCCGGAGGACGGGCCACCGTCCGGGTGTCCGGACGCGGCGTGACGACCGGAGAATCCACCATGTCGATGATCGAAGCCGCGATGGAGATCGATGTCCCGGCCGCGGTGCTCTTCGAGACGCTGACGGGATTCGAGCACCTGCCCGCGCTGCTCCCCGGCGTGGACACGGTGCGGCAGATCGACGATCGCACGCTCTACTGGGTGGGCCACGTCCTCGGGGTGCGGATCCCGTGGCTGATCGAGATCACCGACATGGTCGAGGATCGCTCGATCAGTTGGATGAGCCGCAGCGGCCCCAGCCTCAACGGCACGATCTCCCTCGAGCCGATCGGCTATGCGGGGACGCGCGTGACCGTGCTCCTCCAGCACCATCCCGCCAGTCTGGCGCAGGAGATGACCGATCACCTGGGAATCCTCCGACGCTGGGCGGAGCGCAGTCTGTGGCGCGTCAAGACGACGAGCGAGGCGGCGTACGGCGCCCGCGAGCGCCTCCCGGTCGCGGACGAGATGGTGGGGCACTGAACGGCGCGCGGGCTCGCGCCCGATCACGGCGCCTCGACCGGTCGCCGGCGCCGATCAGGCCGCGCAGCCGTCCAGGGCGTGGCGCACGGCCTCGACCAGCACCGCGATGGTGATCGCCGACGGGCACGGCTCCCCTGGCGCAATGCCGTTGCGGCAGGTCGAGCAGTCCGCGGCGCTGCCGAGGGCGAGGTCGACGAGCTGGATGACCTCGTTCACTTCGACCACCCCGTCGCCGTTGCAGTCGCCGGCGCACAGCGCCAGGGGCGGCATGGTCGCGGTGACCGCCGACGTCGCCGTGCCCGTCGGCGTCGCCGTCGGCGTCGCGACCCGAGTCGCGAGCACCGTCGGTGTCGCGGTGCGTGTCGGCGGCGAGGTCGCGGTGGGCGTCTCGGTCGGCGGGGCAGTGCCGGTCGGGGTCGCGAGAGCCGCGCCGATGGCCGCCTCCAGCGCCGCCACGTCGGGGGTCCCGAGGCCGCTGACCAGATCGTAGCCGACGCCCGCGGCGTACCCGGCGACGCCGTCGACGGCGTTGTCGCCCTGGGTGACGTCGTGGAAGACGGGCGTCCCGGCGGCGCCGTACTGCTGCCGGCCGAGCTCGTAGAGCAGCGGATTGAGCGCCCCCAACGCCTGGCCCTGTTGCTGATCGAGCAGGGCGACGATGCCGGCCCAGCTCGGCGCCGCGGCGCTGGTGCCGCCGACGATGTCGATCGCGCCGGCGACGACGACGACGTACCCGGGGCCGTTCGGATCGGCGAGCAGCGAGACGTCGGGCTGATCGCGGGCGCCGTCGGCGGGGACGCCGGGCGCGCTCTGGTAGGCGGGCTTCGCCACCAGTTGGCTGGCGCCGCCGCCCGAGGCGCCCGCCGAGTTGTTCCACGCCGTCTCCCCGACGTGCCCCGTGGCGTGGCCGCTCGCGTCGAAGCCGGGGTCGAGGGTGGTGCCGCCGACGGCGGTGACGGTGGCATCGCTCGCCAGCACGTTGACGCTGCGCCCCATCCCGTCCTGGCACCCGTCGGCGCCGCCGTCCCCGGAGGACACGAGCACCGTCTGTCCCTGCGCCGCGGCCTGGGCATACAGCGGGGCGAAGATCCTCAGATCGCCGCTGTCCAGGCGCTCGCAGGCGCCGAAGCTCATGGTGATGACCGTCGCCTCGGGGTGCGTCGTCACGATGTCCATGAGCGACACGTCGATGTCGGCGCCGCTGATGTCGACCAGCACAGTGGCCGCCGGGGCGAGGGCGCTGGCCCATTCCGTGTCGAGGAGCACTTCCGTCTGCTCGCCCTGCAGGCACTGCGCGAGCTGCCGCGAGTTGCGGATGCCCCGGCACACCCCGTTGGGCGCGCCGACGCCCGGGTTGGTGGTCGGAAACACCTTGAGCGGGGCGCGCCCGGGCACGCCGAACTGGGTCTGGAACTGGGCGACGTCCGCGCTGGCGAAGTCCGAGCGCGCGACCACCGCGATGGTCTGCTGCGCACCGGTCGTGCCGGCATCGTGCAGCGCTCGGATGCCGTACGCCGCCGCCATGTCCGACGGCGCCATCGCGTCGAAGGTCTGCGTCCCATCCGTCAAGCGCACCGACGGCTCGGCCAGCGGGAACGTGTTCAGGCGCACGACGTCGACCGCATCGCGCAGCGCGATCGGCAGCAGCGGCGGCGACTCGTTCGCCGCCAGGGTCCGGCCGCGATCCTCGTAGCGGCCCATGCGCACGCCGAAGCAGTCCTCGATGCGCGCCACGTCGCCGCTGAAGTCGACGCGCGCGGCGTTGACCTTGGGGCGGACGGTGAAGCCCTCGCTCCCCAGCCAGTCGACGACGGCGGCGTAGGTCTCCGGTGCGGGGGCGAAGCGGGCGGCGAACTGCTCCGGCGTCAGCCAGCGATGGTACTGCGGCGACCCGGGATCCTGCTGGGCGGCGAGCAGAGCGGCGAGCCCGTCGGCATCGCGCAGTCGCAGGGTGATGCTGAGGTCGAGGCGCTCGGCCGGATCGGCGGCGCCGAGGCGGCGCGCGGCGGTGGCGCGGGGCGACACGGCGTCGCGCATCGCATAACGCTCATCGGCATCGCCGCGGCGCGCCCGAGACAGGACGGCCATCAGGGCGGCGAGGAGAGGGAGGGATCGGGATCGGCGTATGGACCAACGCCGCTGTCGGCGAGCCCACCCTGCGTCCCGGTCTCGTCGCGGTCGACGCGGGCGGCACGCAGGGTGGTTGCGCCGACCGGCAAGGGCATTGGCCACGAGCATCAGCCGTCTTTCTTCGCCACCGACGATAGGGGATGGCGTCGACACTGCCAACCGCGGGCGCGGCGAAGCGCCCGCGGACGCGCCTCAGTCGTGCCCCTCGGCCGCGCGGTCGAAGAGGGTGTACAGGACCGGCAGCACGAACAGCGTCAGGGCCGTCGCGGTGACGAGGCCGCCGATGATGACCACCGCGAACGGACGAGCCGTTTCGGCGCCGACGGCGTGCGAGAGCGCCGCCGGCAAGAGACCGAGCGCCGCCATCGCGGCGGTCATCGTCACCTGGCGCATGCGCGAGAGCGCGCCCTCGTGCACGGCCGCCTGCGGCGGCAGGCGCTCGCGCCGCGCGCCGATGCTCTCGATGAGCAGGACGCCGTTCTGCACCGAGACGCCGAACACCGCGATGAAGCCGACCAGCGCCGACACCGACAGCGTCAGCCCCGCGAGTGGCAGCGCCACGATGCCGCCGATGGCGGCGAACGGGATGTTGAGCAGGATCAGCATGGCCAGGCGAGCGGAATCGAAGGCGCTGAAGAGGAGGAAGAAGATGACGAGCAGGGTGATCGGCACCACCACCGCCAGACGCCGCACCGCCCGCTGCTGGTTCTCGAAGGATCCGGTCCACTCGAGGTGATACCCGGGCGGAAGGCGCACGACCCTGTCGACCTCGCGCTGCGCCTCGGCGACCAGCGAGCCGAGGTCGCGGTCGCGCACCGACAGCTTGACGGCGATGCGCCGCTGGTTCTCCTCGCGGTAGATGTTGGCGTAGCCGGGCCGGATCTCGACCGATGCGACCGATCCGAGCGTCAGCCGCTCGCCGTTGGGGCCGAGGATCGGAATCTCTCGGATCGCCTCGACGCCCGAGACCGCCTGTGGCGCCAGCTTCACCGCCGCGTCGAAGGTGCGCTCGCCCTCGAGGATCTTGGTCGCCACCGCGCCGCCGAAGGCGGTCTCGATCACCGATTCGACGTCCGCCACGCTCAGGCCGAGGCGGGCGATCGCCGCGCGATCGATCGCGATCTGCACCTGCGGCAGCCCGGACAGGCGTTCGCGGCCGACGTCCTGCGCCCCGGCGACGCCCTGCAACACTCCGACCACCTGGTCGGCGAGCGACTCCAACGTCACGGGATCGCCGCCGAAGATCTTGATGCCGAGCTCGCCCTTGATGCCCGACACCGCTTCGTTGACGTTGTCCTCGATCACCTGGCTGAAGAGATAGTCGACGCCGGGAATGCGCCGCAGGCGCGCGTTCATGGCCGAGACGAGGCCGTCGCGCGTGCGCGCCGTCGTCCACTCCTCGCGCGGCCGCAGACTGACGTAGACCTCCCCCTGGTCGAACCCGTTCACATCCGTGCCATCGTCCGGTCGCCCCATCTGCGAGACGATGGTGCGCACCTCCGGGAACTCCGCGAGGCCGCGGCGCACCTCGCGCGCCAGCGCCGCCGCATCGGTCGGCGAGATCGACTCCGGCAGGATCACGTGGATCCAGAGCGCCCCCTCGTCGAGCTTCGGCAGGAACTCGGTGCCGAGAAAGTGCAGCACGGTGCCGCCGCCGGCGAGCGCGACGAGGGCGAGGCCGATGACCGCGGCACGCCGGCGCAGGGCCCATTCGAGCATCGGACGGTAGGCGCGTTCCAGCCAGCGGACGAGGACCGCCTCGCCCTCGGCGGGCTCGCGGCGCACGGCGAAGCTGGCGAGCACCGGCACGGCGGTCACCGCCAGCACCGTGCCGGCGAGGATGGCGAACGCCAGGGTCAGGGCCATCGGATGGAAGATCCGGCCCTCGACCCGCTCCATCGTGAACAGCGGCAGGAACGCGGCGAGCAGGATCGCCTTCGAGAACAGGATCGGCCGGCCCATGCGCGCCGTCGCCTCGACGATCAACTGCCGCAGCGAGGTGCGCGGCTCGTCGTTGTCGTCGCGCAAGCGCAGGAGGCGTTCGATCACCACCACGGCCGAGTCGACGATGATGCCGAAGTCGATGGCGCCCATGGAGATCAGGTTGGCCGGCACGCCGCGCAGGTCGAGGAGGAGGAAGGCGCCGAGCAGGGACAGCGGCACCGTCGACGCGACGACCAGCGCGGCGCGCAGGTTGCCGATGCCGAGGAACGCCACCAGGACCACCAGCACGAGGGCGATGCCCTCGAGCATGTTGTGGCGAACCGTGTGCAGGGTCCGTTCGATGAGCTCGGTGCGGTCGTAGTGCGGCACGATCCGCACGCCCGGCGGCAGGTCGCCGCGATTGATCGCCGCGACCTTTTCGCGGACCCGCTCCAGCACCGCGAGGGCGTTCTCGCCTTTGCGCAGGAGCACGATGCCCTGCACGATGTCGTCCTCGTCGACCGCATCGAACGCTCGTCCGGGCGCCGGCACGGTGAGGCCGACGCGGCCGAGGCGGAGTTGGTGGCCGATCGCCACCTCGCCCAGGTCGCCGACGCGAATCGGCGTGCCGTGGCGGGTGGCGACGGCGATCGCCTTCAGGTCGTTCAGGTCGCCCACCAGGCCGAGGCCGCGCACGACGTACATCTGTGGGCCCTGCTCGATGTAGGCGCCTCCGGCGTTGCGATTGCCCGCCTGCAGGGCGGCCAGCACGTCGGCGAGCGACACGTCATAGGCGCGCAGCTTCGCCGGGTCGACGATCACCTGGTACTGCTTCGTCGGCCCGCCGAAGCCGACGACGTCGACGACGCCGGGCACGGTGCGCAGCCGCCGCTCGACGACCCAGTCCTGGATCGCCTTGAGCTCGACCAACGGCATGTCCGGCGGCCCGACGAGGTGGTAGCGATAGATCTCGCCGACCGGCGTCGAATCGGGCGAGACGCTGGCCTCGGCCCCGGCCGGCAGGTCGACCGCCGCCAGTTGCTGGGCCACCTGGCTGCGGGCGCGGAAGCCATCGGCGTCGTCGTCGAAGACGATCGTCACCACCGACAGTCCGAACAGCGAGATCGAGCGCAGCGCCGCGCGCTTGGCGATGCTGTTGAGCTCGTTCTCGACCGGGACGGTGATGAAGCGCTCCACCTCCTCCGCGGCATGCCCGGGCCACAGGGTGATCACCTGGGCCTGGATGTTGGTGACGTCGGGATACGCTTCGACCGGCAGGTCGCGGAACGCGGCGATGCCGGCGACGACGAACGCCGCGAGGAGCGCCAGGACGATCGGCCGGTGGCGCAGCAGGGTGGAGACGAGAATCCGCATCAACCAGACGAGCCGGCGGTGAGGATCTGCTGCAGCAGCAACCCACCGCGGGTCACGATGCGCTCCCCCGGCGCCAGGCCTTCGAGCACCGGCATCCGGTCATTCGCCACCGGGCCGAGGCGCACGGGGGTGCGCACGAAGCGACCGGGCGCGCGCTCGACGAAGACGTAGTGCTGGTCGCCGTCGACGAACTGCGCGGTCACCGGGATCTCGGCGCCGACCGCCGGCGCGGGCTCGCTCGTCGTCACGTTGACGTACATCTCGGCTTTGAGCAGCCCGTCCGGGTTGTCGACGCTGCCGCGCGCCTTGACGGTGCGGGTCGCCGCATCGAGCGACGCGCCGATGAGGTCGAGACGGCCGGGAAACTCTCGCCCCGGGTAGGCGCGTGAGGTGACGACGAGCGCCTGCCCCGGTTGCAGGGCGGCGAGGTCGGCTTCGGCCACGTCGAGCAGCACCCACAGATGGCTCGGATCGCTGACGGTGAAGAGCGGCTGCACCTGCGCCGGATCGCTGGCGAGCATCTGGTCGGGCCGGATCTGCTGCCCGGGCGTGACGTTGCGCTCCACCACCACGCCGGCCAGCGGGCTGGTGAGGATGAGCTCGCCGTCGACTCGACCGACCCGGCCGCCATACGCGGCCAGCGCCGACCGACTGCGCGCGACCTCGGAGAGCGCCGACTGGTAATCGTCCTCGGCGGCCTCCAGCTCCTGTCGCGCGCCGGCGCCGTGGGCATAGAGGTCGCGCTGCCGCTCGACGGTGCGGGTGGCGAGCACGAGGTTGGCAGCGGCCTTGCGCTCCTCGGCCTGGACCTGCGCGAAGTCCGGCGACTGGACGACGGCGAGCGCGTCCCCGAGGGCGACCGCATCCCCCGGCTGGCGCAGGATCTCTTGGACGCGACCCGCCATCGGCGAGTAGACGCGCACCGTCCGCTCCTCGTCCCACGCCAGCCGACCGGTGAAGCTGCGCACCGTCGCCTGGCGAGGTTGCGCGACATCGATCTGCAGCGCCCCCATCTGCGGCGACGTCACATCCAGCACCACGGCGTCGCCCTCGACCCGCGGAGCGGGGACCGCGCCTTCCGGCGGCGGATCGCCGCAGGCGCCGGCCAGCATGGCGACGAGCAACAGGGGGCCGACCCACCATGGCCACGACCGCCCGGGTGCGACGCCTCGGATCCTGATCATTCGAGCTCCACGCCGACGACCTGCTCGAGCGTGTAGATCGCCGTCCAGTAGTCGCCGAGATCGCCATCGTACGCCGTGCGGGTCGCCGCCAGGGTGCGCTCCGCGTCGAGGAGCTCGAACAGCGATACCGCGCCTTTCTCGTACCGGTAGTGCACCAGGTCGCGCGCCCGCCCGGCCTGCTCGAGGAGGCGGGATTGATCGCGTTCGACGCGGCGGCGGGCGGAATCGACGGAGGCCAGGGCGCTGGCGACGTCGCTGCCGACCTGCAGCTCGAGCTTGCGCGCCTCGAGCGTGCGCGCCTGGAGCGCGGCCGCCGCGGCGCCGATCTCTCCCTGGTTCTGGTAGAGCAGCGGCAGCGGCAACGAGACCCCGAAGGTCGCCGTCGGCGGCTGGATCGCCTCCTGCCCCGTCCCCTCCTGCTGGTACTGCGCGGTCAGCGCGATGTCGGGAAAGCGCTCGCGGCGCGCCAGGTCGAGGGCGGCCTCGGCGCCGCCGACGCGCGTGCGCGCCGCCGCCAGGTCGGGGCGGTGGGCGAGCGCCAGCTCGCGCAGCGACTCGGCGCTCGCGTCGCGCACCTGGGGCGGGACGCGGAAGGGCGGAATCCCGTCCGCCAGGCGGTAGTCGACGATGGCGCCGCGGATGCCGAGCAGAGCGGCGAGGCCGGCCTTCGCGGCGGTCAGCTCCTCGGCCGCCACGTCGACCGCGCGCTCCGCCTCGAGCTGCGCCACCTCGGCGCGGGCCAGGTCGGCCTCCGACACGGCGCCGGTATCGAAGCGCCGCCGCACCAGCGCGAAGGTCTCCCCGGCGGTGCGCGCCAGATCGCGCGCCCGCTCCAGGGCGGCGGCTCCCAGGGCGGCGCGCAGGTACTGCTGCTTCACCGCCGGCAGGAGCGTGCGCTCGGCGTCGGCGCGCGACAGCGTGGCCGCGGCCACGGCCGCCGCCGCCACGTCGGTGCGCAGGCGCCGCTTGCCGACCAGCAGGTCGATGACCAGTCCCTGATCCGACACGTTGACCGACACCGCGGTGGCCGAACAGCCGCCGTTGCACTGGCTCGGATCGTAGTTGAACGAGTGTCCGCCGCTCGCCGCCACGGCCGGGTTCGGGAAGGCCGATGCCGCCCGCAGATCGCCGCGCGCGCCGGCGACCGCCGCGTCGGCGAGCAGCAGCTCGATGCCGTGCTGGCGGAAGAAATCCAGCGCCTGCCCGAGGGACAGCGGATCCGGGATTGCGTCCGCCGCCACCGGCGGTCCGCCGAGATCCTCCGCGGTGGCGCCGCCGGCCAGGATCGCGAGCATCACGAGGGCGGCGAGCGCCGTGCCACGCCAGCGAGACGCGATCGACATGGCAACGGGACGACGGGTACCGGTACGCATCGCTGGCGGGCCAATCCGTGTCGGCGCGGTTGCGCCGTCTTTAGCAGGCCACGCTGCGCCGCGCACGCCTACCAGGCGGTGCGCTTTCCGCCCGCATTTCCAGCACGCGCAGCGCGGCGGTTTCTCCGAACCCGGTGACCGCTGTCAGGCACGCGCAGCGTGATGCCATGGACGGGAACCAATCCAAGGGAGCCCATCGTCGCGCCGCGACCGTGGAGGATCTGCCCCCGCCCCGGTTTCGCCGCCAGGCGCGGCGCGGTCTTTCCGGCCGATCGGCCCGCCGCCGCGGCGATCCGGCCCCCGATGCGAGGGCTCGCATTCCCGGGTCGGGGATCCCGCGCAGTGGCGGGGGCCGCCGCCTCGAGGCGAGCCTCCGGCGGCGAAGTTTTCCTCCGCTCGGCGGCTGTGCCATGGTCGGGCGATGCGGCTCGCGGGCAGGGTGGCGATCGTGACCGGCGGCGCCTCGGGCATCGGCGCGGCGACGCTGCGCCGGTTGGCGGCGGACGGCGCGGCGGTCGTCTGCGCCGACATCAACGACGACCTCGGCGAGCAGGTGGTGGCGTCGATCGGAGCGCGCGCCGCCTACCGCCACTGCGACGTCGGCGAACCGGCGGACCTCGCGGCGACGGTCGCCTTCGCCGAGGAGCGCTTCGGCGGTCTCGACATCATCCACAACAACGCCATCTGGTCGGGCGGCGGCTGGGTGCACGAGATCGACGTCGAGATCTGGCGGCGCAGCCTGCAGGTGATGCTCGACGGCGTCTTCTACGGCTGCAAGGCGGCGCTGCCGGCCCTGCTGCGGCGCGGCGGCGGCGCCATCGTCAACACCGCCTCGATCGAGGCCTTCGGCGGCGAGATGATGGCCTCGCCCTACGCGACCGCCAAAGCGGGCGTCGTCAACCTGACCCGCAACGTCGCCATCGAGTACGGGCGCAAGGGCATCCGCGCCAACGCCATCTGCCCCGGCATCGTCGAGACGCCGCTGTACCAGCTCATGGAGCAGTTCGCCCGCCGCTCGCGGGCCGAGATGGAGCAGTTGTCGGCGCTCGGCCGGCTGATCCGGCCGGAGGAGATCGCCAACGTCGTCGCCTTCCTGGTCAGCGACGAGGCCTCGGCGATGACCGGCGCCGCGGTGGTGATCGACGGCGGGCTGACCGCGGCGCTGAACCTCTCGGGGCACGGGCCGTACGAGGGGTGAGATGGCGGCGCGGGTGGATCGCATGGCGCGCGGCGCCCTCGCGAGGCGCGTGGCCATCGGCCTGTCGCCGCTGCTGCTGCTCGCCTGCGCCCCCAAGATCCCCGTCCACGTCGACGCGTCGTCGCGGCAGACCCTGGCCGGGTATCGGACCTACGCCTGGATGACGCCGCCGCCGGACCGCAAGTCCGCCGACCACGAGCCGCAGCTCCAGGTGTTCGAATGGCAGGTCGTGACCACGGCGCAGAACGAGCTCGCCCGCAAGGGCTACATCCGCAGCGACAGCGCGCCCGACCTGCTGGTCCTGCTGCGCACCGACGTCGGCGAGAAGTACTCCGACACGATCGGCGACTACTTCTACTATCGCGATGCCGGCGGCACCAAGCCGTTGTTCAACGCCTTCTCGCTCGGCTACGAGCAGGCGACGATCACCTTCGAGGCGTACGACGCCGCCAGCCGCACGCTGCTCTGGCGCGGCCGCACCGCGGTGGCGATGGACGCGCCGCAGCGCGACCGGCGCGCCATCGACAGCGTGGGCGAATTGCTGAAGACGTTTCCGAGCGAACAGAGGTAGAGCCATGACGATCAATCTGGGGGATGCCTGGGAGGCGGTGGCCGACCAGTTGGGCGGCGAGACCGCGCTGTGCCACGACGCGCAGCGCGAGTCCTTCGGCGAGTTCGAGCGGCGCGCCGCGCGCCTCGCCGGCGCCCTCCAGGCGCACGGCGTCGGCCACGACACCAAGGTGGCGCTGTACCTGTACAACGCCAACGAGTACCTCGAAGCCTGCCTGGCGGCGTTCAAGCTGCGCGCCGTGCCGGTGAACGTGAACTACCGCTACCTCGCGGAGGAGCTGCACTACCTGCTCGAGAACGCCGACGCCGAGGTGGTGATCTACCATGGCGCGCTGGCCGAGCGGGTGCAGGCGGTGCGCGACCGGCTGCCCGCGTTGCGCCTGCTCATCCAGGTCGCCACCACCGACGCCGACCGCGTGCCGCTGCTCCCCGGCGCGCACGACTTCGAGGCCCTGGTCGCCGCGCACGATCCGGCGCCGCGCATCGAGCGCTCGCCCGACGATCTCATCTTCCTCTACACCGGCGGCACCACCGGCCTGCCGAAAGGCGTGATGTGGCGGCATCGCGACCTCTTCCGCGTCCTGTCGCAGAGCTACCAGGCGATCGGCGAGGTGCCGGCGACGGCCGCCGAGGCCGGCGTTCTGGCCAAGCGCATGCGCGAGATGGGGTTGTCCGGCCCGCTGCTGGCGGCGGCGCCGTTGATGCACGGCATGGCCTGGTTCACCTCGATGGGCCGCCTGCTGGTCGGCTCGACGGTGGTCAGCCTGGCCAAGCGCTCGTTCGACGCCCACGAGCTGTGGAGTCTGGTGCAGGAGCACAAGGTGGCGATGTGCGTCATCGTCGGCGACGCCTTCGCGCGGCCGATGGTGCGGGCGCTCGAGGAGGCGGAGGCGGCGGGCACGCCCTACGACATCTCCTCGCTCATGGTGATCGTCTCCGGCGGCGTGATGTGGACCCCGCCGTTCAAGCAGGCCTTCCTCGACCGCGGCGTGCCGATGTTGATCGACGGCCTCGGCTCCAGCGAGGCCACCGGCATCGGGATGATGATTTCCACCGCCGGCACCGAGCTCGAGACCGCCAAGTTCCAGCTCAACCCGACCACCCGCGTCTTCACCGAGGATGGGCGCGCCGTCGCGCCGGGCAGCGGCGAGATCGGCATGGTGGCGGTCGCCGCCGACAGCGGCATCCCGCTCGGCTACTACAAGGACGAGGCGAAGACCGCGAGCACGTTCAAGGTCATCGACGGCGTCCGCTACTCCCTGCCCGGCGACTGGGCCCGGGTCGAGGCCGACGGCAGCATCACCCTGCTCGGCCGCGGCTCGGTATGCATCAACACCGGCGGCGAGAAGGTGTTCCCCGAGGAGGTCGAGGAGGCGCTGAAGCTGCACCCGGCGGTCGAGGACTGCACCGTGGTCGGCATCCCCGACGAGCAGTGGGGCGAGCGGATCGTCGCCGTCGTCGCCTTCGGCGGCGGCCTCAGCGCCAGCGAGAAGGAGCTGATCGCCGCCGCCCGCGACCGCCTCGCCGCCTACAAGGCCCCCAAGCAGGTGGTGGTCGTCGACCGCATCGTCCGCAGCCCGGCCGGGAAAGCCGATTACCGCTGGGCGCGCGAGACCGCGATCCGCATCGCGACATAAGCCCACCGCAGCCCACCGCCAGGGGGACACGGAGGGGCGCGGAGGCAATCGTCGCCCCGCCACCGTTCAGCCGACGGTCGGTGGGCGGTCGTCGCGTTTCCCCAAGCCGGCCACGTGGCCGCTGCTCGTTCTCTGGGCACGGCTACCCAAAACGTGGGCACGGCCAGGTTCTGCAACTTCCGGCTCGGCCATGGCTCCATCTTCCGATAGAGACATGGCATCGCGGTTGCTCATCTGCGTGTGCCGCCCAGCACACGAGACAAGGAGACCCGCGAATGCTCCGACGCCCGTTGACGCTCGTCCTCGCCCTGGCCCTGTCGACCCTGGCACTGGCGCGATTCGCGCCGGCCCGTGCCGACGCGGAGGCGCCGAACCTTCCGCCGTACTTCACGGCCACCAGCCCGGATGAAGCGCAGCCCCTGTGGCCGGATGCGGGCGGTGGCGCGGCGGGCGTGTGGGCGGCGCCGGCGTCGGGCGCCGACGATCCGGCCAAGCTGACGATCGCCGACGTCTACGATCGCGTCGCCCACAACCTCTTCGCGATCAACTTCATGTGGACGCTGATCACCGGCTTCCTGGTGATGTTCATGCAGGCCGGCTTCATGTTCGTCGAGACCGGGCTGATCCGCGCCAAGAACGCCGCCCACACGGCGGGCATGAACTTCATGATCTACCCGCTCGGCTGCATCGCCTTCTGGGTCTACGGCTTCGCCATCGGCTGGGGCAACTGGTGGAACGGCCCGGTGGCGCCCGGCTGGTACGCATCGCTCGGTCCGGGCCTCTCGGTGCTCAATTCCGGGATCACGATCGGCGGCTGGGGGATCCTCGGCACCAAGGGATTCTTTCTCGGCCCCGACGTCGGCGACGTCAGCGTCATGGCGCTGTTCTTCTTCATGATGGTGTTCATGGACACCACCGCGACCATCCCGACCGGCGCCATGGCGGAGCGCTGGGCGTGGAAGAACTTCATGCTCTACGGCTTGTGGGTGGCGTTGCCGTACTGCCTGTACGCGAACTGGGTGTGGGGCGGCGGCTGGATCGCGCAGCTCGGCGGCAACCTGGGCCTCGGACACGGCGGGGTCGACTTCGCCGGCTCCGGCGTCGTGCACATGATGGGCGGCATCATCGGACTCGCCGGCGCGATCGTCATCGGACCGCGCATCGGCAAGTTCATCAATGGCAAGCCACAGGCGATCCCCGGCCACAGCATCCCGATGGTGGTGCTGGGCACCTTCGTCCTCGCCTTCGGCTGGTTCGGCTTCAATCCCGGCTCGACGCTCTC
The DNA here is from genome assembly GCA_019637795.1 of bacterium. NCBI lineage: Bacteria > bacterium. The sequence continues at coordinate 893,832 of JAHBUY010000002.1, forward strand.
CGGCACCGACCTGCGCATCAGTTTCGTGGTCGTGAACACCATGCTCGCCAGCGTCACCTCGACGATGGGCGCCTACGTCGCCCTGATGCGGAAGGGGCTGAAGCCCGACCCGACCATGCTCTGCAACGGCATGCTCGCCGGTCTGGTGGCGATCACCGCCCCCTGCGCCTTCGTCGATCCCTGGGCGGCCGGCGTCATCGGCTTCATCGCCGGCGTGCTCGTCGTCTACAGCGTCTTCTTCTTCGAGCACCGCGGCATCGACGACCCCTGCGGCGCCATCTCGGTGCACGGCACCAACGGCGCCTGGGGCGTGCTGTCGCTCGGCATCTTCGCCAACGGCGCCTATGGCGCCGGCTGGAACGGCGTGGTCCGCGACTCGATGGTGAGCGCCTACGGCGCCGACGGCGTCCGCGGCCTGCTCTACGGCGACGTCTCGCAGTTCATCGCCCAGCTCGTCAGCGTCATCACCATCGCCGTCTTCGGCTTCGCGATGGCCTACGCCTGGTTCAAGGTGAGCGACATGATCACGCCGCTGCGCGTCGACGCCGAGGTCGAGCTCGAGGGCCTCGACGGACCGGAGATGGGCGCCATCGCCTACCCCGACTTCCCCATCCACGCCGGCGGCAAGAAGATGGTCGGCTGAGGGCCGCCGCGCGCGGCGCCCTCAGGCGAGGGCCGCCGCGAGCAACGTGCGCGTGTACTCGGCCTGCGGCGAGGCGAGCACCGTGGCGGCGTCGCCCTGCTCGACGACCACGCCGTCCTTCAGCACCAGGATGCGGTGGCTCATGGCGCGGATGACTCGCAGGTCGTGGCTGATGAACAGGTAGGCGATGCGATGACGGGCCTGCAGGTCGCGCAGCAGGCCGACGATCTGCGCCTGGATGGAGACGTCGAGGGCCGACGTCGGCTCGTCCAGCACCACCAGCTTCGGGTGCAGCACCAGGGCACGGGCGATGGCGATGCGCTGGCGCTGGCCGCCGCTGAACTCGTGCGGGTAGCGGTGGCGGGTGTCGGGGTCGAGGTCGACCTCGCGCAGCGCCTCGATGATGCGCGCCTCGCGCTCGGCGGCGCTGGCGCCGACGCCGTGCACCCGCAGTCCCTCTTCGATGATCTGCCCCACCGAGAGGCGCGGGCTGAGCGAGCCGTAGGGATCCTGGAAGACGATCTGCAGCTCGCGGCGCAGGGGCCGCAGCGCGCCGCCGCGCAGCGCCGCCAGGTCGCGGCCGTCGAGCTCGATCGCGCCCCGGCTGTCGACCAGCCGCAGGATGGCGAAGCCGAGCGTGCTCTTGCCGGAGCCGCTCTCGCCGACGACGCCGAGCGTCTCGGCCTCGCGCAGGGTCAGCGTCACGCCGTCCACCGCCCGCACGTGATCGACGACGCGGCGCAGCACGCCGGCGCGGATCGGGTACCAGACGCGCAGGTCGTCGCACCGCAGCAGCGGCCGCGCCTCCGCCGGCACCGGCGCCGGGGCGCCCGATGGCTGCGCCGCCAGCAGGGCGCGGGTGTAGGGATGCCGCGGCGCCGCGAAGACCGCGTCCACGGGGCCCGTTTCGACGATGCGACCGCGCTGCATGACGCAGACCCGATCGGCGATGGCGCGCACGATCGACAGGTCGTGGGTGATGAAGAGCATCGCCATGCCCAGCCGCCGCTGCAGCGCCTGCAGCAGCGCCAGGAGCTGCGCCTGGATGGTCACGTCGACCGCCGTCGTCGGCTCGTCGGCGATCAGGATGTCGGGCTCGTTGGCCAGCGCCATGGCGATCATCACCCGCTGCCGCTGCCCGCCCGAGAGCTCGTGCGGATAGGCGCCGAGCCGCCGCTCGGGATCGCTCAGGCCGACCAGCCGCAACAGCGACAGCGTCTCGACCCGCGCCGCCGCGGGCGCCAACTGCCGGTGCAGGGTGAGCGTCTCCGCGATCTGCCGCTCGATGGTGTGCAGGGGGTTCAGCGACGTCATCGGCTCCTGGAAGATCATCGCGATGCGATCGCCGCGGATCGCCCGCATGGTCTCGCCGTCGGCGCCGACCAGCTCGCGCCCCTGGAAACGGATGCTGCCGCGCACCCGCGCCGCCGCGACCAGCAACTGCAGGATCGCCAGCGCCGTCACCGACTTCCCCGAGCCGCTCTCGCCGACCAGGGCCAGCGTCTCGCCCCGGGCCAGCGCCAGCGAGATGCCGGCGACCGCCTCGGTGGCGCCGAACGAGACGCGCAGATCCTCGATCTGCAGCAGCGGCGGCTCCGCGGTGGCAGCGACGACGGGCGAATGCGCCGGCGGTACCACCTCGCCGGCGGCTCCTGGCGGCGCGCTGACCGCGGCCGGCGGCCCGGCCGTCAGCGCTCGCCGTGGATCCAGCGCGTCGCGCACGGCTTCGCCGATGAACACCAGCAGCGTCAGCATCAGGGCGATGACCGTGAAGCCGGTGAAGCCGAGCCACGGCGCCTGCAGGTTGTTCTTGCCCTGCTGCAGCAGCTCGCCGAGCGACGGCGAGCCGGGCGGCAGGCCGAAGCCGAGGAAGTCGAGCGCCGTCAGGGTCACCACGGCGCCGCTGGTGACGAAGGGCAGGAAGGTGAGCGCCGCGGTCATCGCGTTGGGCAGCAGGTGGCGGCGCATGATCGCCGCGTCGCGCACGCCGAGCGCTCGCGCCGCTCGGACGTAATCGAAGTTGCGGGCGCGCAGGAACTCGGCGCGGACGACGCCGACCAGGGTCATCCAACTGAACAGCAGCAGCAGCCCGAGCAGCATCCAGAAGCTCGGGGTGACGACGCTGGCGAGGATGATGAGCAGGAACAGCGTCGGCATGCCGGACCAGATCTCGATGAAGCGCTGCAGCAGCAGGTCGATCCAGCCGCCGAAGTAGCCCTGCACGGCGCCGGCGGCGACGCCGACCAGCGAGCTGAGGACGGTGAGGATGAGGCCGAAGAGCACCGACAGGCGGTAGCCGTAGATGAGGCGCGCCAGGACGTCGCGCGCCTGGTCGTCGGTGCCGAGCCAATTGCGCCGCGTCGGCGGCGACGGCGCCGGCCCCGGCAGGTCGCGCACCGTGGTGTCGTAGCGGTACGGGATCGGCGGCCAGATCATCCAGCCGTCGGCGGCGATGGCATCGCGCACCGCCGGGTCGCGGTAGTCGGCCTCGGTTTCGAGAAAACCGCCGAAGTCCGTCTCCGGGTAGGCGACCAGCACCGGCACGTAGAACCGCCCCTGGTAGCGCATGAGCAGCGGCTTGTCGTTGGCGATCAGCTCGGCCGCCAGGCTGACGAGGAGCAGGGCCGTGAAGATCCACAGCGACCACCAGCCGCGCCGGTTGGCGCGAAAGCTCGCCAGCCGCCTCCGATTGAGCGGGGTCAAAAGCGTTTCACCACGGAGGCACGGAGACACGGAGAATGAGCTCCGTGATTGCTCTCCGTGCCTCCGTGCCTCCGTGGTGAAGTCTTCTCTTCATCGGCCCTCGAAGTCGATGCGCGGGTCGACGAACATGTACGTGAGGTCCTCGACCAGCTTGGTGAGCAGGCCGATGAGGGTGAAGATGTAGAGGGTGCCGAACATCACCGGGTAGTCGCGCTGCACCGTCGACTGGAAGCCGAGCAGGCCGATGCCGTCGATCGAGAAGATGACCTCGATGAGCAGCGCGCCGGTGAACAGGATGCCGATCAGCGCCGCCGGGAAGCCGCTGATGACGATGAGCATGGCGTTGCGGAAGACGTGGCGGTAGAGCACGCGGCGCTCGCTCAGGCCCTTGGCGCGCGCCGTCAGCACGTACTGCTGGTTGATCTGGTCGAGGAACGAGTTCTTGGTCAGCAGGGTCAGGCTGGCGAAGCCGCCGATCACCAGCGACAGCACCGGCAGCGTGATGTGCCAGAAGTAGTCGGCGATGCGATGCCACCAGTCGAGCTGGCTCCAGTCGTCCGACACCAGGCCGCGCAGTGGAAACCACTGCCAGTAGCTGCCGCCGGCGAAGAGGACGATGAGGAGGATGGCGAAGAGGAAGCCGGGGATGGCGCTGCCGACGATCACCACGCCGGAGGTCCAGACGTCGAAGCGCGAGCCGTCGCGCACCGCTTTGGCGACGCCGAGCGGGATCGAGATCAGGTAGACGAGCAACGTCGTCCACAGGCCGAGCGAGATCGACACCGGCAGCCGGTCGGCGATCAACGCCATCACCGAGCGGCTGCGGAAGAAGCTCTCGCCGAAGTCGAAGCGCAGGTAGCGCTGCAGCATCAGCAGGAAGCGCTCGGGTGCCGGCTTGTCGAAGCCGAACTGGCGCTCGAGGTCCTTGATGAGCTGCGGGTCGAGCCCCTGCGCGCCGCGATAGCGGCTGGTGGTCGCCGTCACCGGCGGTCGCGCGCCGCCGGCGAGCTCGCCGCTGCCGCCGCTCACGCGCGCCGTGGCCGACACGGCGGTGCCCTGCAACTGGGCGATGATCTGCTCCACCGGGCCGCCCGGCGCGGCGTGGATGATGACGAAGTTCAGCAGCATGATCCCGAGCAGGGTCGGGATCATCAGCAGCAGTCGACGGACGATGTACGCCAGCATGCTGCCCCGGTGGCTCTCAACGCGGAGAGGCGCAGACGCGGAGGTTCGCGGAGGACATCAGCGCTTGGCGGCGATGGCGGCGGCCTTCGCCGGATCGTACCACCAGGTGTCGGTCTGCACGCCCTGCGCCGGGATCACGTCGGGGCGGCCGAACTTGTCCCAGAAGGCGTAGCGGTCGTAGGCGATGTACCAGTTGGGCACCACGTAGAAGCCCCACTGCAGGGCGCGGTCGAGGGCGTGGACGCGGGCCACCAGGCTGGCGCGGTCGGGCGCCGCGATCACCTGTTCGACCAGCGCGTCGATCGTCGGATCCTTCAGGCCGAGGATGTTCGGGCTGCCGGGCTGGTCGGCCCACGCGGACGACCAGTAGCTGCGCTGCTCGTTGCCCGGCGACAGGGTCTGCGGCCAGCTCGCCATCACCATGTCGAAGTCGAAATCGTCCGTCCGCTTCTTGTACTGCGCCGTGTCCACGGTGCGGACGCGCGCCGTGATGCCGAGCCGCTCGAGGTTCTTGGCGAACGGCAGGGTGATGCGCTCGTAGGCCGGGTCGATGAGCAGGATCTCGAACTCGAACGGCTGGCCCTGCGCGTTCACCAGCTTCTTGCTCGCCGGATCGACCGTCCAGCCGGCGTCCTTCAGCAGGTCGTAGGCCTTCTTCAGGTTGTCGCGCATGTTGCCCGAGCCGTCGGTGGCCGGCGGCTGGTACTCGGTGGTGAACACCTCCGGCGGCAGCCTGTCGCGCAGCGGCTCGAGCGCCGCCAGCTCGGCGCCCTGCGGCACGCCGTTGGCCGCCAGCTCGGAGTTGCCGAAGTAGCTGCGGGCGCGCGTGTACTGGCCGTAGAAGAGGGTGCGATTGGCCCATTCGAAGTCGAGCGCGTAGCCGATCGCCTGGCGCACGCGGCGATCCTGGAACAGCGGCCGGCGCAGGTTGAAGGCGTAGCCCTGCATGCCGGCGGGGCGCGAGTGCGGGAACTCCTTCTTGATCAGCCGGCCGTCGCGCAGCGCCGGCGAGTCGTAGGCGGTGGCCCAGTCCTTCGACGACGCCTCGAGGCGCAGGTCGTAGGCGCCGGCCTTCAGCGCCTCCAGCGCCACCGTCATGTCGCGGTAGTAGTCGTAGCGGATGGTGTCGAAGTTGGCGCGGCCGCGGTTCACCGGCAGGTCCTTTCCCCAGTAGTCGGGCACGCGCTCGTAGGTGCTCCAGCGGCCGGCGTCGAACTTCCCCACCTTGTACGGCCCGCTGCCGAGCGGCGGCTCGAGCGTGCTGGCGTCGAACTCGCGGCTCGCCCAGTAGTGTTTCGGCAGCACCGGCAGTTGCCCCATGATCAACGGCAGCTCGCGGTTCTCGCCCGGCTTGAAGGTGAACCTGACGCTGCGCTCGTCGAGCTTCTCCGCCCGGTCCACGTTGGCGTAGTAGGCGCGGTAGAACGGCTGTCCCTTGCTGCGCAGCGTCTCGAACGTCCACAGGACGTCGTCGGCGGTGATCGGCGTGCCGTCGTGCCAGCGCGCCTCGGGGCGCAGGCGGAAGATGACCCACGAACGGTCGGGCGGCGTCTCCACGGTCTCGGCCAGCAGCCCGTATTCGCTGAACGGCTCATCGGCCGAGCCGGTCAGCAGCGTGTCGTAGATGCGCGTGCTGCC